>JBFPJN010000002.1:0-300000 GCA_040839025.1 Alphaproteobacteria bacterium LSUCC0719 | reverse complement strand
CCACCATTCATCGGCGCTGCCTTAGGAAGCCGGTCAGCTGTCTTGCGGCTCCAGGATCAGGGCGGCGGCCCCCAGCAGCCCCGAATCATCGCCAAGTGCCGCCGGCATGACGCGAACCTGACGGAACGGGACCAGCGCGTCACGCCGGATGACGTCATGAATGCCCGGTTCCAGAAGGTCGAAGGCATGGGCCAGTCCGCCACCCATGATCACCCGCTCCGGACTGAACATATGGATCGCCGAGGTGATGCCCTGGCCAAGATACATCGCCTCGTCGGCAACCAGTTGCAGGCAATGCGGATCGCCCGCACGAGCGCCCGCCACCACATCTCTGGCATCGATGTCTGTGCCGGCTGCGATGCTGGCAAGATAGGGGGATGCCGCTGACGAGACGGCGTCAAGCGCGCGCTGTTTCAGGGCGGTGCCGGAGGCAAGTGCCTCGAAACAGCCCACCACCCCGCAATGACAGCGCGGTCCGTTCTGTGCCAGTCGCATATGACCGATATGGCCGGAAATGCCCTTATGGCCGCGAAGGAGCCTGCCATCGACGACAGCGCCGCCGCCAATGCCGGTGCTGACGGTCAGATACACCATGTTGCGCGCACCCTGGCCGGCGCCATGTCGCCATTCACCAAGCGCCGCCGCGATGCCGTCATTTTCCACCCGGACCCGCAGACCCGTACGTTGCGACAGGGTGGCGGCAAGGGCAAACCCCTCCCATCCCGGCAGCGTCGGGATATCTGTGACAGTGCCGGTTTCGGTATTGATCGGACCGGCGCAGCACATGCCAATGCCGGCAATCTCCCCGGCAATCTCCATCCCCGTCCGATCTGTGCCGGGCCGTCCGGTCACCCGTTCGATCAAATCGACGATCTGGTCACATATGCCGGCTGGGCCAAGCGCCGTGTCGGTAGGCAGCGCAACCCGGTCCAGAAGACGGTTGCCCGCGACAAGTGCCACGCGAAGCTGTGTGCCGCCAAGGTCGACGGCAATGGCCGGTCCGGTGTTCATTTCATCCAGACCCTTGCAGCCCGTGAACCCAGGCGATCCGCTGTGCCAGATCATCGGCGCCAAAGGCAAGCGATCCCATGACAATGGTGTCGGCCCCGGACCGTCGCAGGCCGGGAACCGTGGTCTCTCTGATCCCGCCATCGGCGGCAAGCAGGATCCGGTTGTCGCCGGACCGGCTATCAATCATCGCCCGGGCCTCGGTCATCCGTCGTTCGGCCTGCGGGTCGAGACCAACGCCCTTGATTCCCATTTTTGTACCCAGCAGCGTCAGCATCTGCAGATTATCAAGCAGCGGGGCGACCGATGTCACCGGCGTGTGAAGCTGCAGCACCACACCTGCGGCGCAGCCATGCGACCGGATGGCGGCCAGGCCGGATACAACATTCCCGTTCTCGGCGTGAATCGAGATGATATCGGCACCGGCTTCTGCGAACTGGTCGATCTGCGCCATCAGCCCGCTATCCGCCACCATCAGATGAACATGGATCGGCTTTGTCGTCAGTGGCCGGATCTGGGCGATCAGGTCGGGAAACAGCAGCAAAGCCGGGGAAAAATGCCCATCCGAAACATCGGCATGATAGATATCGACAAACGGATCGACCCGCGCGACATCATCGGCGATTCGCACAAGGTCTGCGGACCAGACCGAAAATTCGGCAAGAAGACGGTCCGCGGGCAAGTGGTCGGCGGTCCATGCAGCTGTATTCACAATCAGATCTCCTTCAGGAACATGTGCAAGGCATGGCGGAATTCTGTCCGGTAGGCATCCGGACTCTCGGATTTCGAGGTGACCTCGACAAGCCGTGATGCCGGGATCAGGCTGGCAAGCTCATGCGCCATGGTCATTGGATGAACAATGTCACGCTTTGTGCCGATGACAAGTGTCGGCATGTCCAGCGCCGCGATGTCATCCCTGTCGACACCCGGCCCGTCATTGCCAATGGCGGCAAGAAGCGCCTGTGTCCCGGCGATGGGTTGCCGCTCAAAAAATCCGAGAAGAGATGTCAGATTGTCCGGTGATTCCTCGCCGATTGTTCTTGCCAGCGCCGACTCCTCGAAGCGTCGCCTGGCCTCGTCACTGTCATGAACGGCAAGATAGTCGGCAATCTGCCGGTGCGCAGCCAGCGTTGCAGGGGCCGGTTCCGCCACCCATGCCGGCCTGGCCAGGATCAGGCCGCTCCACATGTCCGGTGATATCACCGCCAGCCGCAGGGCAATGGCGGCACCCATTGAAATGCCGCCAATAACAGGCGGTGGACCGTCAAGGCTGGCGGCGAAGCTGGCGATATCGGCAGCGAACTGGTGGATCGACAGGCCGGTGGTATCGCCATAGTCGGACTCGCCATGACCGCGGCATTCAGGGGTCAGGCAGCGCCAGCCGGAATCGACAGGGAACAGGTCGGCTGGCTGGCCCGCCGCGCCGCACAGCCCATGCAGGAATACACAGGGACGTCCGGTGCCGCTGCTGGCTGTCGACAGGCGAAGATCGCCGATTGTGAAGACACCGCGCTGCATGGGGTTACAGCCTCGCGATCTGGTCAGTCAGGAAACGTGCCACGGCGGGCGCATCCGCGGCGGATATGCCATGCGCGATCAGCGGACCGGCAAACCCGACGGCTGCCAGGCCGGCAAGGAAATGTGGCCAGTCAACAATCCCCGACCCCGCAGGTGCCACCGATGCGTCCTCATGCCGGTCCTTGGCATGGGCAAGCGCGATGGCGGGGCCAAGAAGATCAAGCGCCCGGTCGATTGTCTGCCGGCGGTGGGCCGGTGCCACATCCTCAAGGATATTGGCCGGGTCGAGGATGATTCGCAGCCGTCCACCGGAAAATTCATCAAGCAGCCGCTTTGCCTTCACTGCCGAACTGACGATATTGGCCTGTTCCGGTTCAACCCCGATCAGGATGTCATGGCGCTCGGCAATATCGCAGATGATTTCGAATTCGCGGCACATTTCCAACCAGCTTTGCGGATCATCATTGGCGGGGTGGCGGCGCCATTTGTCGTCCGGGTCCATGCTGCCGCTGCATACTGTGACCATTGACGCGCCCATATCCGCGGTGCGTTCGGCGATGGCCGTAAAGGCCCGTCTGCCGGTCTGTCGCCGGTCCGGGTCCGGATCGGTCATGTTGTAGGTTGCGGAAATGGCGGCCATATGGATCTCGGCGCGCGCCGCCGCACCGGCAACCTGTCTGGCCGTATCGATGGGGATCATCTCCGGCAGAGGGTCGAGGCCGGAACAGGCCATATTATATTGTGTGGATATGAAACCGGCATTTCGGCAGGCGGCAAGGACGGTGTCAGGATCATCGCCCGGAAAGGTCTTTGCGAAGACGCCGACCTTCATCACATCCCGCCCATCAGATGGCACCCGTCACATCGGCAAGCTTGACGGGCTGTCCGGTTCTGGCCGACTGGGCAATGGCAAGCATGGCTCTGACCGAGGCCACCCCGTCATCGACATCTGCACCGGCAATTGGTGTGTCATTCAAAATGGCGTCGGCAAAACTTTCCAGCTGGCGTCTGAAGAAATGCCCGTCAGCGCCAAGTATCCGCGACGAGCCGCCGGTCGACTCGCGGAAGATATCAACTTCGCTTGACCGGAACAGCCATGGGTTGAAAATCTTTGCGACCACGCTTCCATGCTCGCCATACAGCTGGAAACCTTCATGCCAGTCCATGCGAACGGCCACCGTCAGATCCAGATGCCCAAGCGCGCCATTGGCAAAACCCACATCGACAAACCAGCTATAGGCCCCGAAACGCTGCAGGTGGCGGGCCTGCACTTCGATAATATCGCCACACAGGAATCTGGCCGTGTCGACAAGATGGCATCCATGGGCAAGCATGTAATATTGCTGAAGATCCTGTTTCGGATCGCGGGCCGGCTTTTGCGATCTGGCGCTTCGGACAATCAGGGGCTGGACAGCGTCGGTCATCGCATAGCGGTGGGTCGAATCGCAATACCATCCCTTGAAGGCAAGCATCTGCCCCATTTCATCATCGATGAAATGTCGCGCGCTCTCGATCCCGGGATCAAAGCGCTTCATATGTCCAACCTGCAGCTTGCATCCGGACCGGTGGACTTCCGTGCGCAGCTCCTCGACCTCTTCCAGCGTGACCCCCAGCGGCTTTTCGCACAGCACATGTTTGCCTGCCGCCAGCGCGGCGCGCGCCGCCGGCACATGAAAGGCATCGGCGGTGGCGATGATCACCGCATCAAGCTCGGGATCGGCCAGCATCCGGTCGTAGCTGGTGAAGGTCTTGGCCGCGCTATAGGCTACCGAAAAGCGGTGCAACAGATCTTCGGCAACATCGCAGATAGCATGGAGCCGGGTGTTTCTGGCCTTTGTCACGCTTTCAAAATGGCCGGCCTGGGCAATGGCGCCACATCCAAGAATGCCAATCTTCAGCTGCCTGTCCGGCTGTGATGTCACGGTGCAATTACCCCTGCAATGATGGCCCTGCCAGAGACGGCCCTGAGTCGATAGCTACCCGCTTGCCAGCTGACAATCAAGTCATTCGGCCAGTCGTTCAGTCAGGCATTCGGTCAGGCATTCTGCCAGATATGTGGCGCTCGGTTTTTGCGGTATGCATCGGTTGAGATTCTTTCACTGTCGCTATGGCCAAGGCGGAAATTTTCCACTACCGTTTGTATCTTATGAGACGCCAAGTCATCCATTCACGAGGTGACGCACAAAAATGTCTCATCTTTTATGGGAGGAAATAAAGATGCGAATTCGCAAGAGTTTGTTGGGCCTAACCGCCGGTGCGTTGGCGCTGGTTGGTGCGGCACCTGTTGCAACGGCGGGTGAGTTTGACGGCGTGACCGTCAACATCCTGACTCGCCCCGGTTATGTGATTGCGGGCCGCCTTGTCGAGCGTGGGGTTGAGTTCCAGGAAGCTACCGGCGCAAAGATTGTTGTCACCGAAGTGCCTTATGCCGAGATTTTCCCGAAGATCCAGAGTGACTGGTCGACCGGAACAAACTCGATTGATGTCGGGGTGTTCGCGGCTGGCTGGGGCGTTGAACTTGACGCTGCCGGGCTGCTGGAAGATCTCGATCCCTATATTGCCAAGGACAGCAAGATCGACCTCGACGACGTGGCGCCCTACTTCCGCGAGTTTGGCCAGAAGGTCGGCGGCAAGACCAAGCTTCTGATGGTCGATGGCGATTTCCAGATGGTCTATTACCGCAAGGACGTCCTTGACGCTGCCGGACAGCAGCCGCCAAAGACGTGGGAAGACTATCTTGAGGTGGCCTCGAAGATTCATGGCAAGGACATGAATGGCGACGGCGAGGGTGACTTCGGTTCCTGCATCTTCAAGAAGCGGAACGCACAGTCCTATTTCGCGATCCAGACCTTTGCCGCACCGATCGTGCAGACACAGGGTACCGGTCAGGGCTTCCACTTCGACAACAAAACAATGAAGCCGATCGTGAACAATGACGGCTGGAAAAAGGCGTTTGAGCTCTATAAGGAAACCGGCAAGTACGGCCCACCTGAAGAGCTGAACCTGGACATCGGCGATACCCGCGCGCTGTTCAAGGCTGGCCGTTGTGGCCTGCTGGTGGAATGGGGTGATCCAGGGCCGCTGCAGCTTGACGATGATGCAACCGCCATCAAGGGCAAGCTCTATGCAATCTCCGGTCTTGGTTCGCGTGAGGTTCTGGACCGTGCGACAGGCAAGCTGGTTCCGGTGACCAAGGCGAATGCACCGCATTCGGTCGACGGCATCAACTATGCACCTTTTGCCGCTTTCGGTGGCTGGGCCGGCGCTGTCAACAAGAAGGCCGACCAGAAGACCAAGGATGCTGCCTATGCGTTCCTGTCCTACATGAACCAGTCGGCGCAATCGAGTGTTGACGTGACAATCGGTGCGACGGGTTACAACCCGTATCGCCTGTCACAGCTGGCCAGCCCCGATCTGTTCGTCAAGGCCGGTATGCCAAAGGCACTTGCCGAGAACTATATCGGTGCCATCAACGGTGCGCTGAACAGCCTCAACATGGCATCCGACATGAAGATCCCGGGCGCACAGAAATACACCTCTGTTGTCCTCGACACCGAACTTGCCCGCTATCTTGCCGGCGAGATCACGGTCGATGAAGCCTTGGAAAACATCGAAGAAGGCTGGGAAGAGGTCACCGAGGATTTCGGTCGTGATGAGCAAATCGCGGCCCAGGCGCTCGCGCTTGGCAGCTGATCCAGCGATCCATGTCCGAAACACTTAACACGGCCCAGCCGGGGTTTACCCCGGCTGGCGCTTCGACAGGCGACCGCTGGCGCGAATGGGTTGATCGCCATGCCGGCACCTTCTTCATCGCACCGGCGGTCAGCCTCATTCTGATTTTTGCTATTTTTCCGACCATCTATTCGATGGTGTTCGCACTCAGCCGCGTGCGCTTTACCGGCGACGGCCTGAAATTCCGCTATGTCGGGCTGCGTAATTTCGAAAAGCAGTTTTTCGGCAGCAGCGAAGTGCATTTCCTTGGCCGGACCGAACCTGTCAGCATCTTTGGCATGATCGTGTTCGTCGCCATCACCGCAGCTGTTCTGTGGTGGCTCTACAAATCCTGGAAGACGGCAACATGGGTGCGGATGCTTGGCCGCTCCATCTCCGCCGCGATGGCCATTTTCCTTGCCTGGATTCTCTGTGCATCTCTGCTGTCCGGCAATTCGATCGGCACTCTCTATACGACATTGTTCTATGTTCTTGTTGGCTGTTTCGTGCAGTTTGTGATTGGCACGGGGCTGGCGTTTCTCTGTTCGCAACCGATCAGTGGCCGGAATTTCTTCCGTGTCCTGTTCTTCATTCCCCTGATGGTCACACCGCTTGGTGTCGGCTTTGCGATGAGGATGATTGCCGATGTGACCAAGGGGCCGTTTGAACCCATTCTTGGTCTGCTGGGGTTGCAGGACTGGGTGTGGTCGGCCAGCCCATGGTCGGCGCGGTTTGTAATGATGGTCTGTGATTCATGGCAGTGGATCCCCTTCATTTTCATCTGCATGCTGGCGGCGCTGGAAAATGTGCCACGCGACCATGTCGAGGCGGCGCAGGTTGATGGTGCATCAAGTTTCCACATTTTCCGCGAGGTGACCTGGCCGCAGGTCGTGCCTGTGGCGGTGACCGTGCTTCTGATCCGCGCCATCGAGGCTTTCAAGATCATGGATCTGCCGAACATCATGACCGGTGGTGGCCCGGGATCCTCGACCGAGTCGATGACGCTCCATTCGGTTTATGTCTGGCGCGCCAATGATATGGGATCGTCCGCGGCGATTGCCTATCTGCTTCTGATCCTGACGGTTGTGGTCTGTGCGTCATTCTTCAATTACGTGGTCCTTGGACAGATACGAAAGACACGGGCATGAAGACCGCCAACACCAAATTCGATCTGCGGAACCGCAGCCTGTTCGAGAGGATGTTCGAACCTCCGGCCGTCGGCAAGATGGCGCCGGTGGCAAGGGTGGTTGTCTACAGCTTTCTTGTCATCTGGTCGCTGTTTGTGCTGTTTCCCATCTACTGGGTGATCATCACCTCTTTCAAGGATGCGGCGGCGGTCAATCAAGGCCCCACCTACCTGCCGTTTCTGGATTTTCAGCCGACTCTCGATGCGTGGCGGATTAATTTCACCGCCGATCCCTATTGCGACATGGGTGCCATCGCGCGCCAGATCTATCTTCTGGGGCATAACAGTGTGGCTTTCCTGCTGTCGCCGGTGATCTCGATCCAGCCGATGGAACCACAGATCTGCAAGATCTATCTTGCCTTCACGAACTCGATTGTCATCAGCATTGCCTCGACGGTTTTCTGTGTGGCGGTTGGCTCGATGGCGGCCTATGCGCTGGCGCGGATCCAGTACCGCCCGAAATTCGGTAACATCATGATCTTCGTGCTGCTGATCGTCGGTGTCATTCTGACAACCACCTATGCCGGCGTGCCGTGGTGGATGTCCTCGGCTGTGGCGCTGGCGCTGTTTTTCTTCCTGGCGCGTTCGATCGGCCGCCATTTCAAGATGTCACTTGGCAATGGCGACATCCTGTTCTGGATGATATCGCAGCGGATCCTGCCACCCATCGTGGTGGTGGTGCCACTGTATGTAATGTTCCAGGCAGTTCAGCTGCTGGACACGCATATTGCGCTGATCCTTCTTTACGCGGTGGCGAATTTGCCGATTGTCGTATGGCTGATGCATGATTTCTTTGCCAATCTGCCGATGGAACTTGAAGAGTCGGCGCAGCTGGATGGGGCAACAAGGTTCGGCATTTTCTGGGAAATCGTGATGCCGTTGACGCGCCCGGGACTTGCCGCAACGACGCTGCTGATCCTTGTTCTGAACTGGAACGAATATCTGTTCGCGGTCTTCCTGTCGACGGTCAAGGTCCAGACCATGCCAATCATGGTTGCGGCCAAGAATACCGGCGAGAAAGGCGTCCTGTGGTGGGAGATGTGCGCTGTCACCGTGGTGATGATCATTCCGGTGATCATCATGTCGGTGTTGCTGACGCGGTTTATTTCAAAAGGCGTGCTGCTTGGCGCGGTGAAGGGGTAGGACATGACTTCAGGTGGCGCAAGGGCCTCGGTCAAATTTGATGCGGTGCAGAAAAGCTTTGGCAATGTAAAGGTTCTCGAGGAGTTCAATCTCGAGGTTGAGCCTGGCGAATTTCTGGTCCTTCTTGGTGCATCCGGGTCTGGCAAGACAACGGCGCTGCGGATCCTGTCGGGTCTGGAAACGCCGTCCGCCGGGCGTGTCTATATCGGTGATCACGATGTCACGGAGATGCTGCCCAAATACCGGGATATCTCGATGGTGTTCCAGTCATATGCCCTCTATCCACACAAGACGGTGGCGGAGAATATCGGCTTCCCGCTGAAGGTAAAGAAGCTTGGCAAGGCGACAATGGATGCCGCCATCCTCGATGCCGCCAGACAGGTACAGCTCGAACCTCTTCTTGACCGCTATCCACGGGAACTGTCAGGCGGCCAGAGACAGCGTGTGGCGCTGGCACGGGCGATTATCCGCCGGCCATCTGTCTTTCTGATGGACGAGCCATTGTCGAATCTCGATGCCAAGCTGCGTGGCCACATGCGCGCCGAACTCAAACATATGCAGGGTACGCTAGGCATCACCACGATCTATGTAACACATGACCAGATCGAGGCGATGACGCTGGCGCACCGGGTGGCGGTGCTGGAAAAGGGCGTGTTGCAACAGCTGGCCAGCCCGGCAGAGATCTATAATGACCCGGCCAATCTTTTCGTTGCGCAATTCATCGGCTCGCCGGCGATGAACGTCATTCATGGCACGCTGGAGGGCGACAAGTTCTTGACCAACGGCGCGACGGTGAAAACCAGGGTCAAGGGACAGGTGCCACAGGCGATCGCCGGTGTCAGGCCAGAGGACTGCAGCGTTGCCGCGCCGTCCAAGGGCACGCTGAAGGGCCAGATCTACACAACCGAACTGATTGGCGACCATACGCTTGTCACGGTGAATTGGGGATCTGATCAGATTGTTGTCAAAGCGCATAAGGATTTTGACGGCAAGCAGGGCGACGAGGTCGGGGTGATCCTGCCGCCCGAGAATCTGTATGTCTTTGACGAGACGAATGGTGAACGGATCCGCTAACGCGACTGGAGGCAGTGATGTCAGCCCGGATTGATCTCCATCGATCCAGTTTTGATGCCAGGGAACGTCCATTCTGCGAAATGGGCGAATTCCGGATTTCCACCTTCAGATATGACAGTGGCATCGAGGCGCTTCGGGTCCGCAACGCGCGCGGCGAGATCATAGTGCTGCCGTTCAAGGGGCAGCAGATCTGGCGGGCGATGTTCGATGGCCGCGATCTGACCATGAAATCGATGTTCGACGAACCTGTCGACACGAATGTCTATCTTGAAACCTATGGCGCGTTCATGATCCATTGCGGGCTGGCCGGGCTCGGCGCGCCGGGGCCGGAGGACACGCATCCTCTTCATGGCGAGCTTCCCAATGCCCCGTTCCAGACAGCCTGGATCGAACTTGACCAGCAGCAGCAACGCATCACCATCGGCGGCACCTATCGCCATACTGTTGCGTTCAGTACCAATTATCTGGCAACGGCAAGCATCGGCATGACGGCCGGCTCGGCGCTTCTCGACGTGTCACTGTCGGTGGAAAACCAAAAGAAGACACCGATGGATCTGATGTATCTGGCCCATGCCAATTTCCGGCCGGTTGATGATGGTGAACTGCATTATACGGCACATTACGATCAGGCCTCGGTGCGGGTGCGCCGGTCCATCCCGGCGCATATCTCGCCAAAGCCGGACTACATGGCCTTCATTGCCGCGCTGGCAGAGGATCCGGTACGCCATCACATTCTATCGGCTGACCAGGCTTTTGACCCCGAAGTGGTCTTCACCATCGATATGATGGCTGATGATGACGGTATGGCCCATGCCATTCAAAAACGCCCCGATGGCACAGCCGACTATATCGGATTCTATCCTGCGCAGGCGCCTATATGCTCACGATGGGTCTGCCGAACGCCTGATCAGGATGGACTCGGCATTGCTTTTCCTTCAACCTCGGAGGTTGAGGGCTATACCGCCGAAAAGGCGAAAGGTCAGGTGGTCGAGCTTGATGGAGGCCGGACCTGGACCATAGATATACGCATGGGGTTGCTGACCAACTCAGAAACAGAAGGAATGATGCAGCGAATTGAAAATATCAGGTCGCGCTGATGCCAAACTTACCGAAGGGAGCCGGATTTGATGCGGTGACCTTCTGAAAGGAGAATGTGGTGATGACGGCTGAAATCTGTGAACGACTGAATGGAAAGCTGTCACGCATTCGATCCGGCGACTATAAAGCTGCTGATTTCATCATCGCCGACGCCAAGGACGCTGACATGGGCGGCGGTATCGGTGCCCTTGGCGTGACAACCGGCAGTGATGGCACCATGCGACAGACGACAGCTGTCGATTATCGCGAAGCGATGATCCGGATGATGGGCACCGGGTTGGTTGACATCATGCTGACCTCGCTGTCATCGGCCGAGCTTCTTGATGCCGGCAAGGCATTCGCCGCGTCGGACGTGACGCCTGCCATCAGGCTGAACGACGCAACCGATATATGGGGGTTTCGCGGTGCCACCTATCGCTATGGCCCCTCCATCCCGTTTCGCACCGCGCAGCTGGACAGGGCACGTCAATTCGCGGCTCTCGGTCTATATGCGGTGACATTCTATAATGACCGCGAACGGGATGTGGCGACACTCGATGCCTATCGCACGTTTCGCGAACAGGCGGCGCAGGTCGGCATGGCGCATTTCCTCGAGGTGTTCAATCCCGCCTTTGCCATCGATCTTGGTGGGGCCGAGCTTGGCGACTTCATCAATGATGCCATTGTGCGCTGTCTTGCCGGTGTTGGCGGAGACGAACGCCCCCTGTTCCTGAAGATGCAGTATAATGGCGCACGCGCCATGGCCGAGCTGGCATCCTATGATCCTGGCAATCTGATTGTCGGCGTGCTTGGCGGTGCGGCCGGGACAACCCGCGATACATTCGAGCTGGTAGCGCAGACGGAACGGTTTGGGGGCCGGGTTGCGCTGTTTGGCCGGAAGATTCATCTTGCCGAGGATTCGGTCGAAATCGTGCGATTGATGCGGGCGGTTGTCGAGGGTGACATCGGTACGGCAGAGGCGGTCAAGGCCTATCATCAGGCGCTTGATGATCGACAGATCCAGCCGACACGGTCGCTTGACGAGGACCTGCTGGTCACCGACCCGGTTCTTGTCGCCGAGGCAGAATGACCGCCGCCGGCGACAGGTGCGGTTTCATTACTGGCGGTACCTGGTGCGCCGACCATAACAAGCTTGTTGAAAGATGGCCTGCCGAGGAAGATCTTGTGATCATCCTTGCAGAAGAAATCAGGGGTGGCGGGTCGGCATGTAATCTGGCTCTGGATATCAGACGGCTGGACCCGGCCATACCGGTGGCGACAATCGGTGTTCTTGGCGACGACGCGGATGGCAGGGTGCTTGTGGACCAGGCCGGGGCGGCGGGTCTGGATTGCGGCGGGCTTGTCATGATGCCAGGCAGACGGACGACATTCACCGACGCTTTCACCGCCGGGGACACTGGCCGCAGGACACATCTCTATCACGCTGGCACAAGCGGTGAACTGACCCCGGACCAGTTCTCGTTTGAAGATTGCAGGGCGCGCATTCTTCATCTTGGCCTGCCGGGTCTTCATGCACAGATGGACGCGGCATGGAAGGATGATGCCAATGGCTGGGTCGCTGTGCTGAAGGCTGCCAGGGCGGCTGGTCTGAAGACAAATTTCGAGATGTGTTCGCTGCCGGCGGCAAGGCTGCATGAAATTGTCACGCCCTGCCTTGCGCATCTGGACTATCTGATTGTGAATGAATTCGAGATTGCCGCCCTTGCCGGACGGCCAGTCACGCTTGGCCAGGACACGGATATCGATTCCTGCCTTGCCGACGCTGTGAAGGTGCTTGCCGGTGGCATTATGGAAGTTGTCATCGTGCATTTTCCTGCGGCTGCCATTGCCGTGACAAGGCAGGGGCAGCAACTGATCACGCCGTCGGTGAACATCCCTGCCGATCAGATCGCAGGATCGAACGGGGCAGGAGACGCCTTTGCGGCAGGGGCACTATATGCTCTTCATGAAGGATGGGCGCTGGACCGTGTTATGGCGCTTGCGCATGCCGCGGCGGCAGCGTCGATGCGGCATATCGGGACCACGGATGCAATGATGTCATGGTCCGACTGTCTGGCACTTGCCAGCAAATATGGCACGCGGCCAGACCCTGCCTGATGCCGGGACCATTCCCGTCTGTCACGATCAGCCGGCTTGATCAATCGGGCCCGACATTCCACTATCTGGTGCCACCCCGCATACCAGGGGGCGGCTGCAAGGATATGACGATATGACCTCTGCCATCCTCCCGAATCCCCCCGAGCGCGGCTTTGACGTTGCAGAATTCGCGGCGCGCACAGCCCGCGCACAGGCCCTGATGGCTGCAGATGGCATCGCCGGGCTGTTGCTGATGAGCGAACCGGAAGTCCGGTATTTTACCGGGTTCAACACCCTGTTCTGGCAAAGCCCGACCCGGCCCTGGTTTGTTTTTGTGCCGCCAACCGGCAAGCCGGTTGCGGTCATTCCTGAAATTGGCGCGCCATTGATGAAGCGTGGCTGGCTTGACGATATCCGGACATGGAGCGCGCCGGCCCCGACTGATGACGGTGTCAGTCTGCTTGTCGAATTGCTGTCACCATTGGCGCGCGACGGTGCGGTGCTTGGGATCATGAAGGGCCATGAAACGCATCTTCGGATGCCGCTTGCCGACTGGGAGCGGCTTGTGGCGGCGCTGCCGGGGATGAAGATTGCCGATGTAACGGCGCTTGTTCAGGGAATGCGGATGGTGAAAAGCGACGCCGAGATCGCAAAACTTCGCCATATCTGTGCCATTGGTTCGGCGGCGTTTGACGCGGTACCACAATTTGTCAGCGAAGGTCTGCCCCTTGATTCAGTGTTCCGCGAATTTCGCCGTACCGCCATCGGTCTTGGGGCCGATGATGCGCCCTATCTTGTCGGCGGTGCCGATCAGGGTGGTTATGCGGATGTGATTTCCCCGCCATCGTCACGCCCGCTGCGGCCCGGTGATGTGCTGATGCTTGATACGGGATGCAGTTGGGACGGCTATTATTGTGACTTTGACCGGAACTGGGCCATCGGCCGCGCTGATGATACCGCAAGGCGGGCATATGATGTGCTGTGGCGTGCGACCGAGGCCGGCATCGCGGCGGCCCGGCCCGGCAATAGCTGCCGCGATCTGTTTGTCGCCATGTCGGAGGTGATCGCCGAGATGGATGAAAGCGGCGGCGGCGTGGGGCGGCTTGGCCACGGGCTTGGCATGCAGCTCACCGAACAGCCGTCACATGCCATGTTCGACAGCACGGAGCTTTCCGAAAACATGGTCCTGACCATCGAGCCGTCCCTGTCCTACGGGGACGGGCTGATGATGGTGCATGAGGAAAATATCGTGGTGCGCGCCGGCGGTGCTGAATTGCTGACCCGCCGGGCCCCGGCAGTGTTGCCGGTCATTGGCTGACCGCAGACCGGCCGCGATCCGGTTTTGGCCTACAGGATCTGGCTGAGGAATTCCTTTGTGCGTGGGTCCTTGGCCTTGCTGAAAAAGGTGCTTGGTGGGCCATGTTCGACAATCACGCCGTGATCGGTGAAATAGATGTGGTCCGCCACCTCTCGCGCAAAGCCCATTTCATGCGTGACCAGAATACAGGTCATGCCGTCCTGTGCCAGTTCCTTGATGGTGACCAGAACTTCTTTCACGGTTTCCGGGTCCAGCGCCGCTGTCACCTCGTCGAACAGCATCACATCGGGGCTCATCGCCAGTGACCGGGCGATGGCGACACGCTGTTGCTGGCCCCCCGACAATTCACCGGGATAGGCATCTTCCTTGCCTTCCAGGCGGACCTTGCGCATCAGATCGCGCGCCCGCTGGCGAACCTCGTCCTCGTTTTCTTTCAGCACCAGCATCGGTGCCATCATGATGTTCTCAAGCGCGGTCTTGTGGGGAAACAGGTTATATTGCTGAAACACCATGCCGACCCGCTTGCGAAGCTCCAGCTTGTCGAGATGTGGATCGGTAAGGTCGATTCCGCGTACGGTTATGGTGCCGCCCTGAATGTCGTTCAGGGCGTTGACGCAGCGGATCAATGTGGATTTGCCTGATCCGGACGGGCCGATGACGCAGACCACCTCGCCCTTCATGACATCAAGCGAGACTCCCTTGAGAACTTGAAGATCGCCAAAATATTTATGCACGTCCCGGATCGAGACAATGGGCTCTTTATCGGTCCATTCGGTCATGATGCGTCTCCTAGAGTTTGACCGCGTATCTGCGTTCGAGGGCAATGGTTACACGCGCGATCGGGTAGCAGTAGAAGAAGAACAGTGCCAGCGCGAAGGAATAGAACGGAACCAGCAGTTCGGGATGGTTGTTTTCGGCTTCCATCGCCTGACGTGACAGGGTGATGATTTCCTCGACCCCGAGAAGCGAGCAGAGAGGGGTTGCCATTGTCAGGATGGCATACCAGTTCATCCAGGGCGGGATCATCCGCTTGAAACATTGTGGCAGGATGATCCGCCACAGCGTCTGCTGGCGGCTGAACGCCAGACTTTCGGCGGCTTCCCATTGTGCGGTCGGCACCGACTGCACGGCACCGCGGACAATTTCGGAAATATTGGCCATGATTGGCAGTGACAGGCCGAATACGGCCTTCATCCAGTCCGGGATCGAGATGATCACACCGAAAATCACGATCTCGAACGGCAGCGCAAGAAGAACGATGAACAGGATCACCAGCCAGGGTGAATTGCGGAACAGCTGGGTCAGGAACCAGGCTGATCGTCGAATGACGGACAGCTTGGAAATCTGGCCAAGACCAAGCGCCGCCCCGGCAAGTGTGCCGAACAGCATCGCGAACATCGAAATCAGGATGTTGAACAGGAACCCCGATTTGAACAGGAACGGGATCCATTTCACCAAAGTCGCAAAGGCCGTCACCACGGTGAATTTGCCGGCTGCCTGGGCATAGAACGGCCACAGCACCAGCGGTGTCATCAACAATAGCGGGGTCCATGAAGGCAGGCTGGCAAGCCACTGTGTTGCCGTCGGGCCGGCGGCCGTCAGGCGCAGCGGCTTCATCACCGGCAGATCGGTGCTGGCACGCGCATTAACGCCGGGATAGGCGGTGTGCCGTCGCTCAGGTGCCATAGCCCGGAATCCTCATGCTGTTTTCCCAGCGGTTCATGCTCATCACCAGCAGACCGACAAGAACGATATAGACAACGAACACCAGCAGCATCGTTGGATAGAGCGCTGACGGGTAGTCGTTCCAGATCGTCACCGACTGGTAGAGAAGTTCCGGCACCGCAATGCCGAACGCCTGGGTGGTTGTCTTCACAAGATTGACAAGATTGTTGTTCAGCGCCGGCAGCGACACCCGCAATGCCAGCGGCAACACCACATAGCGATAGGTTTGTCCACGCGAGAAGCCCAGCGATTCTGATGCCTCGCGGGTACTTTCGGGAACAGCCTCGATGCCGGCCCGGAAAATCTCGACATTGAAGGCGCCGGCAAAAAAGGACAGGGAAATAATGGCCCAGCCGACATTCGAGATGATCGGCATCTCAAGCCAGCCATCGGGGCTGTAAGTCGGGGTGAACTGGCCAAGGGCGAAATAAAAGAACAGCAACTGCACATAGGGCGGTGTGTTGCGAAAGAACTGGATATAACCCTGGACGAGGCGCCGCAGGATGATGTTGCGGCTTCCCTGTGCGAAGGCGCCCAGAACGCCAATAACCATCGACAGCAACAGACAGGCAAGCGACAGTTTGATTGTCATCCAGATCCCGGACAGAATCTTGCCCTGCTGCACAGGCTCATAAAGCCAGATGAAATTCCATCTGGGATAATCGGCAGCAAGTTCGCGGAAAAAATCAGCAACAAGATCCATAATATCACATATGACCCCGCCGACTTTGCCGGCGGGGCCCTTTCATTTGGTGGCGGCCCGCTTTAGTCGGCCAGCCAGTCTTTCATGCGTGCGTTGTAATCGGCGAGATATTTGGTTGGCTTGATGCCCCATTTTTTCTCAAGCGCGATCAGCGAGCCGTCCTGGTGCCACTGATACTGCATGCCGGCCATGAAGCGACCGAAGACACAGTTGCGCTCCTTTGACGGAACGGCGAGTGCCCAAGGGTTGTCGTCCTCGGATGCCAGCGGCATTTCGAATTCGTCCCACTCGCCGGAGCTGAGGTCCGAGCCGATCGAGCTGTCATCATACACCCAGGCGATACACTTCTTGTCGCGAAGCGCCTGCTTGGCCTCGGCATTGCCGGTGAAGGCGATGATCTGGGCGCCATAGCGCTCTTCGACGATCTGGTTGTAGAACGCGCCCTGCTTGCCACAGACCGGCTTGCCGCGAAGATCTTCCCAGTTCTTCAGGCCAAGCGCCTTTGGCGACATCACGTTTGTGCCCGAAGTATAGTAGTTCGGGCCGACAATGCCGACAATCTCACGGCGGTCCTTACGGTCCGACATGGTGGCGATCATCAGGTCGATCTTGCCCTGCTCGAGGAACTGCATGCGGTTCGAGGACTGAACGGCGACAAGCTCGATATCGACGCCCATCTTGGCCGCAACATCCTTTGCCATGTCGATTTCCATTCCGACAATCTCGCCGCTGGTGTCACGAAAACCCCACGGCTTGTAGTCGGCCTTTACGCCAACAACGATCTTGCCGCGCGACATCACCTTGTTCCACACTTCGTTCTTGCAGGCATGCCCGTCAGCTGACGCAGCCAGCGGGGCCAGTGCAAACGCACCTGCCAGCGCAGAAGCCAAAAGTCTCTTCATCATGGATAAGTTCTCCCATTCACAGTTATTAAGCGGCTGATCACCGCTTCAGATATTCTCCGGTTTCTGTGGAGAATAATTCGGTTTTTGCAAGATTAGACTGAACGTTGCCGCCAGATTTCGCAACCATCAAACCCAGAATCACCTCAATAAGATACATCGTGCCAAGCTGAGAGGCGAAGAAATGCTGGTTCGCCGTGGCGGCAACAAGTATGTCATCGGCACATTCGGCAAGTGGCGCGTTTGGCGAATCGGTGACGGCAATGATGGTGGCACCCCGCGCCCGCCCCGATTCGGCAAGCGACAGCGTGCTGGCGGCATAGGGGCTGACACTCAGACAGATCATGGCGTCATCGGCACTCAGGCGACGCATCTGGCTGCCGGTGCTGGCCGGGTCGATGCCAAGAACCTCCCAATTGTCGAACGCCAGCGATGCCACATAGCTGGCATAGGACCCGATATGGCGCTGTCCCATCTGCGCGTTGACAAAGACCCGTCGCGCCGCGACCAGCGTCGCGGCAATTCGCTCGATGCTGTCGCTGGTGGCGTTGACCATGGTCTCGTTGATGTTGCGCATCGATTGCTGGCCATAGGCAGCATGAAAGGATGTCGTGCCATTCGCGGCGGCATGACCGACCCGCAACGCCTCGGCACGTTCGCGATAGCCGCTATAGGTGTCCTTGGCAGCAGCGCGGCAGGCCTCTTTCAGTGACTCATAGCTTTCAAAGCCAAGGCTTCGCGCCAATCGGGTGAAGGTGGGGGGTGTAAGCCCGGTCTTGTCGGCGATATAGCGCATCGACCGGAAGGACACTTCGATCGGATTTGCGGCCACGTAATCTGCAGCCTGGCGCAATTGTGGTGACAGGCTGTCGGCCTGGTCCTCGATCACCTGTCTGATATGCATCGCCTGCCATCCATTCCGAGCGTCGATATAATCTGCCAACAAGATCCGCCAGCAAGATACGGTTTCGTGATTGACATGAAACAAACATAACAATATTGATAAAATATTTCAATTGTTACATTCTCTGTCTGTCGATGGCAGGATGGCCCTGTCGTGTTTTGTGGAGAACAGGGATGGAAACCCAGTCTGCAGCTTTGCCGTCCGAAGCCAGCGTTGTCGTCATCGGTGGCGGTGTGATGGGGTGTTCAACGCTGTATCATCTGGCGCGCGATGGTGTCCGTGACGCCATCCTGATCGAGCGGAACAAGCTGACCTCCGGAACCACCTGGCATTCGGCAGCCCAGGTACGGGCCCTTCGCTCAACCCGCAATCTGACCGACCTGGTTCGCTATTCGGTTGATCTCTATTCACGGCTAGAGCAGGAAACAGGCCAGCAGGTCGGCTGGATCAACAAGGGGTCGCTGTCGATCGCGACGAATGATGACAGGATGATTCATATCCGGCGCCAGGCGGCTCTTGCCGGGCTGTTCGGGGTGCGTGCCGAGACGGTTTCAGCTGGCGAGGCGGCGGAACGCTGGCCGCTGATGCATGCCGATGATGTGGTTGGTGCTGTCTGGTCACCGGATGACGGGCGGGTCAGCCCGTCCGATCTGTGCGCCGCGTTGACCAAGGGCGCGCGGTCTGCCGGGGCGCGTATCTTTGAAGATACGGGTGTCACCGGGATCGTTACCAGAGGTGGCCGGGTGGTTGCCGTCGAAACGGACCGCGGCACCATAAAGACGGATGCCGTGGCGCTGTGTACCGGGCTGTGGAGTCGCGGCGCTGCGGCGATGGCCGGCGTCGAGGTGCCCGTCTGGCCGTGTGAACATTTCTATCTGCTGACAAAACCTGTCGCCGGTGCCGAGGGCAATCTTCCGACATTGTCGGACCATGACGGGCATCTGTATATCCGCGATGATTCCGGCGGCCTTCTTGTTGGCTGTTTCGAGCCTCTTGGCAAACCCATTGATCCGGACCGGCTTGGCAGTGATTTCGCCTTTCAGCTTCTTCCCGAAGACTGGGACCATTTCGAGCCGATGATGCATAACGCGCTGCATCGCCTGCCATGTCTTGCCGAGGCTGAGGTGAAAATGCTGTTGAACGGGCCGGAAAGCTTTACCCCTGATGGCAGCTTTCTGCTTGGCGAGACGGCCGAGACAAGGGGGCTGTTTCTGGGCTGCGGCATGAATTCGGTTGGCGTTGCCACCGGCGGTGGGGCCGGCATGGCGCTGGCGCACGCCATCCAGCATGGCGCGCCGCCGGCCGATCTGCACGAGGCCGACCCGAAACGGTTTGATTCATCAGTGAACAGCGTTGCCGCGCTGACCGCCAGAGTGCCCGAGGTGCTTGGCAAGCACTACGAGATTACCTATCCGGGCCGCCAATGGCAGAGCGCCCGGAATCTCCGTCGTCTGCCACTGCATGACAGATGGGAGGCGGCTGGCGCGCATTTCGGCCAGGTCTTCGGGTTTGAACGGCCGCTCTATTTCGGCGGTGGCGCGCCGCCGCGCCTGACCTTTGCCAGGCCTGACTGGTTTGATCAGGTTGGCAGCGAAGTGCGGGCGGCGCACGAACATGCCGGCGTCACCGACCTGTCGAGCTTTGGCAAGATCGACGTGACCGGGCCGGATGCGCTGACCTGCCTTGAATATATCTGCAGCAACCGCATCGACCGACCTGTCGGCCATGCCTGCTATACGCTGATGCTGAATGACAGGGGGGGAATCGAAAGCGATCTGACCGTATTCCGTCTTGGCGACCAGCATTTCCGCCTGATGGTCGGCACCGCAGCTGTCAAGCGTGACCTGTCCTGGATCCGGGCCAAGTGCCCACCCGATGCCGATGTGCAGATCAGCGATGTGACCGGGGATTACGCTGTGCTTGGACTTGTTGGCCCGGATACGCCGGGTATTGCGTCCGCGCTGGGGGCGGGGTGGCTGAACGATATCGGCTATTTCCGTCATCAGACTGGCGACATTGCCGGGATATCGCTTCGGGCGGCGCGGCTGTCCTATGTTGGTGAGGCGGGATGGGAGCTGAGTTGTGACAGTGGCGATGCGCCCGGACTCCATGCCTGTCTCGCGGCTGGCGGGGTGGTGCCTGTTGGCAGCTATGCGCAGACCGCGATGCGGATTGAAAAGGGGTTTTGTGCCTATGGTCATGATCTGGACACCGATGTGACACCGTTCATGGCGGGACTCGAATTCGCGCTGTCGCCGGACGGGGGTTTCATTGGCAGCGCCGCGCTGGCTGCTATGGAAGCGCCGGCAACAAGGCTGGTCAGCCTGGAATTTTCAGATGTCGAGGCGGTGCCGCTTGGCAATGAGCCTGTCTGTCTCGGGTCCACGATCATCGGCAAGACCACATCTGCCGCCTTTGGATATCGTATCGGCAAACCGGTTGCGCTGGCGCTTATTGCCAGTGATCATGCTGTTGCCGGAAGCAGGGTGACGGTGGATATCGCCGGTCACCACGCTGACTGCCGGGTGGTGGTGGCCCCGCTTTTTGACGCAGCTGGGCGGCGTATGCGTGGTGCGGCTGCCTGAAGAAGAGTTCCTGAAAGAGGGGATGGAGATCGGATATGACAACATCGCATGTGTTCCCGCGTAGCATGAAGACAGTTCCGCCGGTCGCGGTGGCCGGAGAGGGGTGCTACATCATCGATTCCACCGGCAAGCGATATCTTGACGGGTCCGGCGGGGCGGCGGTGTCCTGTCTTGGCCATGATCATCCGACAGTGATCGAAGCGGTGCGCTCGCAGATCGGCACCCTTGCCTTTGCCCATACCGGGTTTTTCACATCCGAGCCCGCGGAGTCACTTGCCAGCCTGCTTGCTGCGCAGGCACCCGCCGGTATTGACCACGTCTATTTCGTTTCCGGCGGGTCAGAGGCGGTGGAGGCGGCGATCAAGCTGGCGCGGCAATATTTCGTCGAACGCGGCATGCCCGAACGCAAGCATCTGATTGCCCGTCGCCAGAGTTATCACGGCAACACGCTTGGCGCGCTTGCTGTCGGCGGCAATGAATGGCGCCGCCAGTCCTTTGCCCCGCTGCTGGTTGAAACAAGCCATATCGCGCCCTGCTATGCGTACCGTGAAATGCGGGATGGCGAGAGCGAGCGTGCCTTTGGTGAGCGTGTCGCCGACGAACTCGAGGCCGAAATCCAGCGTCTGGGACCGGACAGTGTGATGGCCTTTGTCGCCGAGCCTGTGGTTGGCGCCACGCTTGGCGCGGTGCCGGCGGCCGAAGGGTATTTCGCCCGGATCCGGGAAATCTGCGATCGGTATGGTGTGTTGCTGATCCTTGACGAGGTGATGTGCGGCATGGGCCGCACAGGCTATCTGTTTGCCTGCGAGGCTGATGATGTGCGCCCCGATATCGTGACAATCGCCAAGGGGCTCGGCGCAGGATATCAGCCCGTCGGCGCAATGTTGTGCAGTGACGAGATCTATCGCACCATCGAGTCGGGAAGCGGGTTTTTTCAGCATGGTCACACCTATATAGGCCACCCGACGGCCTGTGCGGCGGCGCTGGCGGTTGTAACAACGCTTCTTGATGAACAGCTGATCGGCAAGGTTCAGGTTCAGGGCGCGAAGCTGAAGAGCGCACTACAGGACAGGTTCGGTGACCATCCACATATTGGTGACATTCGGGGGCGCGGGCTGTTTCTGGGCATGGAGTTTGTTGCCGACCGCGCCAGCAAGGCTGCTTTCGACCCGGCTGAAGCCCGCCACCGGCGGTTCAAGGCCGCGGCCTTTGAGGCTGGTCTCATCTGCTATCCGATGGGGGGAACGATCGATGGCAAACAGGGAGATCATGTGTTGATTGCCCCGCCTTTCATCATCAGCGATGACCAGATCGATGAACTTGTCGGCAAGCTGGAGGTGGCGGCAAAGTCGGCGCTTGCCTGACTCTGGAGAGGCTGGAAAAGAGCTGGTATGCATGGTCATTCTGCGCCACCATCTCCCGGCTTGCCGATACCACCAGTGACAGTGCGGGCGTAACAGGCAAGCCAAGGGAGACAGTCATTACAGCATCACTCTGTTTACGGGCATCGGCAATTCCGGTGGATGGCCTCGCCAATGCCAATGCCGGTGCCGTGGCATCATGACCATTCCGGTAGCAGGTGGCGCGCCGCCACCTTCAAATACGGTGGCAGGTGACAATGTAAAGGGTGCGCTGTTCATGCTGGCAGGCATGTTTGTCTTCTCGGCTGTCGACGCGCAGGCAAAATATCTAACTCAATATCTGCCCTCGCTGCAGATTGTCTGGGCCCGCCAGATCGGCCTTGTTGTCGGCGTGATCATTCTGGTTGTCTGGCATGGCAGGTCGGTTCTGCGAACCCGCTTCCCGATGCTGCAGATTGGTCGCGGTGCCGCGGCGGCATTGTCGGCAACCTTCTTCATTTTCGGGCTGAATTTTGTCGCGCTTGCGGATGCGGTGTCGGTCACCTTTGTCGCGCCGCTGGTTGTCACGATCATGGCCGCGCTGATTCTTGGCGAGCGTGTGGGCCTGCATAGATGGACCGCCACGATCATTGGCCTGCTTGGCACACTCGTCGTGATCCGGCCTGGCATGGCCAGCTTCCATCCCGGTCTGTTGCTGCCGCTTGTCGCCGCCATATTGTTTGCCATCAGGCAGGTCATTTCACGTCATATCGGGGTGCGTGATCGCACCGAAACCACGCTTGCCTACACCGCGCTGACAGCCTTTCTGATGATGAGCCTTGTGCAGCCCTTCATCTGGCAGCCGATCAACTCGCCGAAGCTGATCGCCGTTCTGGCTTCCATGTCGCTGATGGCGGCGCTTGGCGAGTTTCTGGTGATCAAGGCGCTGGAAATAGGTCAGGCTGTCTTTGTCTCGCCGCTGCATTACACCATCATCATCTGGGCCAGCATCTATGGCTATCTGTTGTTCGGACAATTCCCGGATCTCTGGACCTGGATAGGGTCATTCGTGATCATGGCGTCGGGTCTCTATGTCTTCCATCGAGAGCGCAAACGCGCCGCCATGAAATGACCCCTCTTGCGGCCGTCTTGCGAAGCCGGCTACCGGATGTCATTCTGCGGCCGGTGTTGATGGTCGTTCGTCGCGGCATGAATGAAGGGTATCAGGATGACGGATTTACAGCCCCTGCCACGTCTTATGGCCGCGCCGAACGGCGCCCGCCGGACCAAGGCTGACCATCCGGCGATTCCCGTGACCATTCCGGAGATTGTCGATACAGCCCGGTCCTGCGCCAATGCTGGCGCAGCTGCGATGCATTTCCATGTCCGCGATGCCGATCAGCAGCATATTCTTGATGCAGGGCTCTATCGCGAGGCACTTGCCGAATTGCAGTCCGCTGTGCCGGCGATGCATCTTCAGATCACGACTGAGGCTGTTGGACGCTATCAACCTGCCGAGATGCGCCAGCTTGCCTATGATGTGATGCCGCCCGGCATTTCGATTGGACTTGTTGAAATGATGCCCACACGGCGTCCCCAGGCCGAGGATATTCGCCTGTATCGCGCGCTGTACGAGGCCGGCACGCGGATCCAGCACATCATGTTCTTTCCGGATGAGGCTGATCTTCTGGTCGATCTTGTCGAGGCGGCGGACCTGCCACGTGATGATGTCTGGTGTCTGTTCGTGATTGGCCATTATACCGGCCGGATCAGCCATCCTGATCTGATACCACCCTTCCTTGACAGGCTGGCGGCGCGTGGCCTTGATGTTGACTGGGCCATCTGCGCCTTTGCCGAACAGGAAAATGAAAGTCTTGCCGCGGCGGTGGCGCGCGGCGGCAAGCTGCGCGTCGGGTTCGAAAATTCTATATTCATGCCGGATGGCAGCATCGCGCCGGACAATGCAACGCGTATCGCGGCGGCACGCCGCCTGTTCGAGGCCGTCTAGGCGCGGCCAGTCTCGCAGCTGTTTTTTACGCAGGGCACCTGACCACCTGACCAATCTGCATGCACGGCCTGTTGGCAGTACAGATGGCGGCGGCGGGGCTAGATAATCGCCGTTTCGGTGATTGGGCGCTGTGCTGGAATCCGCCCAAAGGCGAAGGGCGACAGGTCGAGCGTGCGGTATTCCCCATAGGTGATGAGTTCGGCAACACCGCGTCCCATGGCCGGACTCTGCTGCAGGCCATGACCGGAAAACCCGTTCTGGAAGATGAAGTTGCCGACCTCGTCATGCGGCCCCAGAATCGCGTTCTGATCAAGCGTATTGTAGGCGTAATGCCCGGCCCATTCGGTCACCACGCGCAGAGAATCGAATTGTGGGATCCGGGCGGCGATGATGGGCCAGACATGGGTCTGCCACCGGTCATGATCCATCACGAAATCATCATAGGCGACGCCGGGGTCGGGGTCGGCGGCGCAGCCGGCAAGATAGGTTGTCGGCCCGTCCTGGCGAACATGCACGCCCGACGGGTCGATCGTCAGCGGCAGATCGACATCAAGCGGCCTTTCGGCGGTGAAGACCCAGGAAAAGCGTTTGCGCGGTTCTACCGGCAGGTCGATCCCGGCCATCGCCGCGGTACGCGCGGCACGCGGACCACTGGCATTGACCACGGTGCCACAGGCGATGGTCTCGCCGCTGGCCAGCGTCACATGGCTGATATGATTGCCGGTACGCGACATCGCCACCACCTCGCCGACAAGATAGTCGACCCCGCCTTCGCGTGCGCCGCGCCGCAGCCAGTCGAACAGTGTCCCGCCGTCGAAATAGCCCTCGTCCTTCCGGTTGATCGATCCGAGGATGATATCCTCGACATTGTAGAAGGGGTATCTGGCGGCGATCTCCGAGGTTGTCAGCAATTCGGTCTCGGTGCCGGCAGCCTGCTGAATGGCCTGGTTGCGGCGCAGCACGTCTGCAAATGACTCGGTGTCCGCAAGATACATATAGCCGTAATTCTGAATGGTCAGCTGCGGGACGCGCTCGTCACCGCCCATATTGGCCCGCAGGTTTTTCACGAAATCGGCCGCGAACTGTGAAATTCGGATGTTCAGCTCGGTCGAGAATTGCTGGCGCATGCAGGAATTGGTGTGCGCAGTCGAGGACATTGCGTAGCTCGGGTCGCGTTCGATGACCAGAACCGAGCCGTCAAAATCCGGATTCCGTGACAGAAAGAATGCGGTCGCGGACCCCATGATCGCGCCGCCGACAATCACCACATCATAGCTTTTTTGCGGCGCACTGCCGTGCATTCTGTCCATTGTCATCGGTGGCTTCTATCCATGTCTGTCAGCGGCATCCATGACCGACAATACATCCCAGCAGGCCCCCATAGTGTGATAGTCAACCTTGCCGGCAGGTGATTTGAACGGCTCGATCCATGACCCCTCGCGGGTCACGATGCGGTACCAGGCACCATGTTCATGATCCACAAGGTGATCCCATGACCAGCGCCACAGGCGGTGATAGTCGTCACGATAGCAGGTCTTGCCAGTGCGTGCGAACAGCCGCCAGGCGGTGGCAATGGCCTCGGCCTGAACCCAGAAATATTTTGTCGCGTCGGCAAAACCGCCATCCGGCGCATATCCATAGACAAGCCCGCCATGGACAGGATCCCATCCGCGCTCCATCGCCCTGTCATACAGTGATATGGCTGTTGCCAGATGCCAGTCTGCGGGGCGGTGCGTGTCGAGCTGAAGCAGCAATTTTGCCCATTCCACCTGATGTCCGGGCTGAAAGCCCCATGGCTTGAACAGATCGTCGGGCTTGTCGATATTGTAGGCCCAGTCATGGGTCCAGCCGGAATCGTAATGTTCCCAGACCTGGCCGTCGGCGGCGGCGGCCAGCTCGACGGTGAATTTATGGGCCACCCTGTCGGCGCGGTCCAGATAGCGTGCCTCGCCGGTGGTCTCAAATGCGGCGATCAGTGCCTCGACGGTATGCATGTTGGCGTTCTGTCCGCGATAGCTGTCGAGCTGCGTCAGATCATCCGACCGCTCGTCCGCATAGGCGTCATGGTCCGGTTCAAAGAACTGCGTCTCCATGAAATCCCAGCAGGAATCCAGCATCGATCCGGCACCTTCGATGCCGACCCGCGCCGCCCAGGCCGCCGCCAGGATCACAAAGGCATGACCATAGGCCATGGCACGCCCATCCTCGACCACATCCGCCTTGCGTTGCCACAGATAATGGCCCTGCGGTGCGCGGTGGTGTGTGCCGAGATAGCTCAGCCCATGTGCGGCCCAGTCACGGTAATGGGGCCGACCGGTCGCAAGGAAGGCATTTGTGTAGTTGAAAACAAAGCGTGTCGAACTGACCAGATGGCGCGTGTCACGGTCATAGACCGACCCGTCATCCAGAAAGTGATGAAAGAAACCGCCAGCCGGATCAAACGCCTCTGGTTCATAGAACGCCAGAATGCTGTCGACATGCGCGCGAAGAAACGCTGCGGATTCAAAATCTGGATACTGTGCTGATGTCATTCCTGCCTGTCGATCGCGGCGGCCTTTCATGCGGGCGCCACGCCTCTGTCTCTGATAAATGCCAGAATATGGATATCAGGTCGGATTCGGCTCTGCCAGCTGTAATCATCCATCCCGTCACCGTGGTGGCAGCCATTATCCAGCTTGTGATCCTGCCGGTCATTGCTATTGTTCAGGCACGTGCAACGGGAGGCAGACCAGGTGACAGGTGGCAATATCAGGAAGGTCGCTGTTTTCGGCCTCGGCTCGATGGGATATGGCATGGCGCAGTCACTTCTTCGCGCCGGTCACATTGTTCATGGTTTCGACGTTGTTCCCGAGGTGCGGGACCGCTTTGTCGCCGAGGGCGGCGCGGATGGCGATCTTGCCGATATCGCGCCTGATCTCGATGCGGTTGTCATCGTCGTGCTGAACGCCACGCAGACCGAGGCGGTGCTGTTCGGTGACAGCGGCGTCGTGCCGATGCTGCGCTCCGGTGCGGTTGTCTTGTCCTGTGCGACTGTGCCGCCGGCATTCGCCCGTGACATGGCAGCCGCATGTGAGGCGCATCAGATCCAATATCTCGACGCGCCGATTTCCGGTGGCTCGGTCAAGGCTGCCGCCGGTCAGCTCAGTATCATGGCATCGGGAAGCGCGGCTGGCTTCGATGCCGCGGCCCCGATCCTCGACGCCACCGCCGAGACCGTCTTTCGCATGGGGGATGAGCCCGGTGCCGGGTCGGTGATGAAGGTGGTGAACCAGCTTCTTGCCGGGGTTCATATCGCGACCATGGCCGAGGCAATCACCTTTGGCATGAAACAGGGGCTGGCACCCGACAGGTTCCTCGAGGTGATATCGAAATGCGCCGGCACCAGCTGGATGCTGGAGAATCGCGCGCCGCACATTGTGAACGGTGATTACACACCGCACTCGCAGATTGATATCTGGCTGAAGGATCTTGGCATCGTTCTCGACATCGCCAAGGAATCGAGATTCAGCGCGCCGATTGCCGCCACCGCATTGCAGCAATATGTGGCAGCCGCCGGGATGGGTCTGGGGCGCGAGGATGATGCCGCCGTTGCCAAGGTCTATGCCCGCAACAGTGGTCTTGATCTGCCCGGGGAGGGGTGAGTGACAACCATTCTTGGCTGCATCGCCGATGATTTTACCGGCGCCACCGATCTTGCCGGGCTGCTGGCCCGGTCCGGCGTGCATGTATCGCTTCGCCTTGGTGTGCCCGACACCCCGCCTGATGGTGCCGCCCCGTTAGAGGTGATTGCCCTGAAATGCCGGACCGCGCCGGTGACCGAGGCGGTGGCGGAATGCCGTGCCGCGCTTGCCTGGTTGCGGGGTGCCGGCGCCGAACGGTTCTTCTGGAAATACTGTTCGACCTTCGACAGCACGGCTGCGGGCAATATCGGCCCGGTGGCGGAAGCGCTGATGGATGATCTTGGCACAAACCAGACAATCTACTGTCCGGCATTTCCGGAGAATGGCCGGGCCATCTTCATGGGCAATCTGTTTGTTGGCCGGCAGCCGCTTGCCGAAAGCCCGATGAAGGATCACCCGCTGACCCCGATGCGTGACAGCAATCTGATGCGGCTTCTGGAACCACAGGTGACGCGACCGGTCGGGCTTGCCGACAGGTTGGTTGTGGCGCGCGGCGCGGCGGCGCTTGCCGACAGGCTGGTGGCTTTGAGCGATGATGGTGTGGCGCATGTGGTGGTGGATGCGGTGGCGAATGAAGATATTGGCATCATTGCTGCTGCCTGCCGCGATATGGCGTTGATGACGGGCGGTTCGGCGGTGGCAATGCCGCTGCCCGATCTTTACCGTCAGGATGGTCTGCTGCCGGCCGACGCGCCCTCGCTGAAGACACCGGGTGTGGCTGCCGGCGCGGTGATTTTGTCGGGAAGCTGCTCGGCAATGACAAATCAACAGGTGGCCGCCTATGACGGACATGGTCCATCGCTGAGGCTTGATCCGCTGGACCTTGCCACCGCCGGTCCCGGTGCGGCCCTTGACTGGCTTGCCAGCCAGCCACATGACAGTGTGCCGATGATCTACGCCACTGCCGCGCCGGATGAGGTGCGCGCGGCACAGGACCGGCTTGGCACCGCAAGGGCCGGCCAGCTTGTCGAACAGGCGCTTGCCGCGCTTGCAGTGGCGGCGTTTGACGCCGGCAGGCGGCGATTTGTCGTCGCCGGCGGTGAAACTTCAGGCGCGGTGGCACAGGCGCTGGGCCTTGCGCGTCTTGATATAGGTACCGAGATCGCGCCCGGCGTTCCCTGGACCTTTGCCAATGTCAAAGGCGAGGATATAGCGGTAACATTGAAATCGGGCAATTTCGGGGACAGGGATTTCTTTGCTGCGGCCCTTGCCAGACTGGAGGCGTCATGAGCCGTGAGACAAAGCTTCGCGAACAGATTTGCCTTTTGGCAAAATCCATGTTTGATCGCGGCCTGACCGGCGGCAGCACGGGGAATATTTCGGCTCGTACCGAGGATGGTGGCCTGCTGGTCTCTCCGACCGGGACAAGCTTTGGCCGGTTGGACCCGGCACGCCTCAGCCGCTTTGATGCAGCCGGCAAGCTGGTTGATGGAGACAAGCCGACCAAGGAAATGCCGCTTCACAGCGCGTTTTATGAAACGCGGTCCAGTGCCGGCGCGGTGGTGCATCTTCATTCCTGCCATTCGGTGGCGTTTTCGATGCTTCCCGATGTCGACCCGGACAATTTCCTGCCGCCGATGACCCCCTATGCCATCATGAAGCTTGGCAGGGTGAAACTGTTGCCCTTCTTCCTGCCCGGTGACCCGGCGATGGGCACGGCGGTGCGTGGTCTTGCCGGAAGGCGGTCCGCGGTGATGCTGGCAAATCATGGGCCGGTCGTTGCCGGCAAGGATGTCGAGGCGGCCTGCAACGCGGTTGAGGAACTTGAAGATACCGCCAGACTGGCGCTTATGACCCGCGGCATGTCTCCGCGCCTTCTGAGCGAAGCGCAGGTCCGCGATGTCGTGACAGGCTTTGATATCGAGTGGGATGAATGACACGGTTTTCAGCCAATCTGGGGTTTCTGTGGGCTGACCTGCCGCTGGTCGACGCTATCCACGCGGCGCATGCGGCGGGGTTTGATGCTGTTGAATGCCACTGGCCCTATGATCACCACCCCGCAGACGTGAAGGCGGCGCTGACAGCCACAGGTCTGCCTATGCTGGGGTTGAACACGGTTCGTGGCAATGTTGCGGCTGGCGATAACGGGCTTGCCGCGCTTGTCGGGCGCGAATCCGAAGCGCGCGCGGCGATCGATCGGGCGATTGCCTATGCCGAGGCCATCGACGCGCCGAATATCCATGTGATGGCCGGCTTTGCCGAGGGCCCGCAGGCAGAATCCTGCTTCATCGACAATCTTCGTCATGCCACATCCACAGCGCCGGATGTCACCTTTCTCATAGAGCCGTTGAACCATCATGACGCGCCGGGATATTTCCTGAACCATACCGATCAGGCGCGCCGCATCATCGAGTCCGTTGGTGCGCCAAACCTGAAACTGATGTTCGACTGCTATCATATCCAGATTCTGGAGGGTGATCTGTCACGCCGGTTAACCGCGACGCTGGATATCATCGGTCATATCCAGTTTGCCAGTGTGCCGACGCGCGGTCGTCCCGACCGGGGCGAGATAGCGTATCGCCATATCTTCGCGCATATCGCCGAAATGGGATATGCCGCGCCACTCGGTGCCGAATACAAACCGGGAGACGGCGATACCGACGCCAGCCTTGGCTGGATGGACAGCCTTCGCTGAGCGCCCTGTGCCTGCGGCATCACCCCCTCTTGTCGCAAGCCATCTCCGGATCATAGGGTGGGGCGTCGGAATTCGTTCATCAGGGAGCGACATATGGCCAATCTGGCCCTCATTCACGCGGCGATTGCCGGATTCATGCTGTTTTTCATGGCGGTGGTACCGCAAGCCGCCTTCAAGACGCTGTCGGCAAAGGCCGTTGGTGCATTCCTTCGCGTCCTGTTTCCCCGATTGTTCCTGTTCGGCCTTGTGCTGGCGCTGGCAGCGTCGCTGGCCGCCTGGCAGGCTGGTGCCGACTGGCAGCTGGCCGTGTCTGTCCTGAGCGCTGGCGGATTTGCTGTCAATGTCTTCATCCTGACGCCGCGCATCAACGCCTATCGCGACCTTGATCTGGAGGGTGACGCGGCGGCAAAGCGCATGTTCGGGCTACTGCATATGGCGTCGGTCGGCATATTCCTGCTGCAGCTTGCCGGCAGTCTGACGGTGGTCGGATTTTATTCTCTCGGCAGCGCCGCCTGACGCGCCTAGACTGCGCGCTGGTATATCAGGACTTGTGCGAGGGGGCAGGGCGATTTGGCCGACATACTGAATAACTTCCTGTCATCGGTCTTTCCGGTGGCGCTGATGTTCTTCCTGGGGTTCTGGCTGGCCCGCCGGGGCGTCTTTACCGGCACCGAGGCCGAGGCCATCCTTAAATTCATCGCCCGCCTTGCGGCCCCGGCCATTCTGGTCAGCATCCTGGTGACCAGTGATTTCGGCGCTGCCGACCTGTCGCTGGTCGGGCTGTATCTTCTCGGCGAAGTGATCCTGTATGCGACAACGGCGTTGATCGGCGTCTGGCTTTTCAGGCTCGATTTCAAGAACGCCATACTTGTCGGCATCGGCGCGTCATTTTCCAACCATGTGATGTTTGCCTATCCGATTGCGCAATTCGCCTTTCCAGCGGAAATGACACTGCCGGTGCGCGGGATCATTGCCTTTGACATCATCATCTTTGCCCTGTCCATCGTCCTTCTTGATATCAATGCCGGTGCCGGACGCGGTGTGGCGGCGGCGGCGGTCCGACAGGCGCGCAACCCGTTGTTGCTGGCGCTGGTTTTCGGGCTGCTTGTCAATCTTGCGCCGGTCGAGCCGCCGCTGGCGCTTGTCAGGGGGGCCGGCTTCATTGCCGATACAGCGGCACCCTGCGGCCTGTTCGCCGCCGGCGTGCTGCTGGCAGCGCCGCTTGACCGATCGCATATCCGTCTGGCCGGGTATATCACCGGCATGAAAATGCTGGTCCATCCATTGCTGGCTGCGGGATTGATCCTGGTGCTTGGCGGCTATGCGCTGGATACGGCCCGGACGTCGCTTCTGGTCGCGGTGTCGCCAGTTGGCATCATGGCTCTGACCTTTGCCAGCCGCTATGGCGGCGAAAAGGACGCCATCGCGCTGTCAATCCTGTGGAGCTTTGTGTTGTCCGTGCTGGCGATCCCGGTGTTGCTGGCCCTGTGAGGTGATGATGATGCTAGAGACGCCGCAGCGCCCGCACGGTCTTTGAAGCCACCATATCCCTCGTTGCCTGATCGAAATGTGTGAAATGCGGAGATGCCAGATGCGCATCGAAGGCGGCACGGTCATCATAGATTTCATAGAGAAAGATATGATGCGGTGCGTCCGGATCCGTACAGACATCAAATTGGCGGCATCCCGGTTCGTCGCGAACAGATCTGTCGGCATTTTCTGTCATCAAGGGCAGGAATTCATCCAGACGATCCGGCCTGACCTCGAAATCAACGACAATCACATACATCACGCCACCTCCTGAATATGGGCCAGCACGGCCCTTGTTATGGATTTTGTGCCCATATCCCCGCCGAATTCCACGGGCCGGAGATCATTCGCGGCAAAGCCGTTCGCGACAGCATCCTCGATCCGTTTCGCCGCCGCTTCATAGGCCGGCAGATTGCATCTCATGGCAAGATAGTCGAGCATCATCGCCCCGCTCAATATTGCGGCAAGCGGGTTGGCCTTGTCCTGGCCCGCGATGTCCGGTGCTGATCCGTGGGCTGGCTGGAACAGCGCGTTTTCGTCCCCGATCTCGCCACAGGCGGCCATGCCCATGCCGCCGACAAGGCCGCCGGCAAGGTCGGACAGAATATCGCCAAACATGTTTTCCATCACCATCACATCGAAGTCCCAGGGACGACGCACCATGTCGAGCGCCATGGCGTCAACATAGCTGTAGGCTGTGTCGATGGCGGGATGGTCTTTGGCAACCTCGTCAAAAATTGACCGGAAGAAGGCCTGTGATTTGAAGACATTGGCCTTGTCGACACAGGTCAGCTGCCCCCGCTTGCCACGATCGCGCCGCCGCGCCGCATGCCGAAAGGCAAATTCATGAAGCTTGCGCGTGGTGCTGGCGGAAATTCGCATGATGTCGGACACTGCGGTTGGTGCGGTGGGGTCGCCTTCTACAGGTGAACGGTCATGGACCGCAGCCGTGTAGAACAATCCCTCGGTGGATTCGCGAATGATCACCAGATCGAGTGCCGCCGCCCGTGGGTCGGCAAGGCGTTGCGGGGCGTTTGGATAGGCTCGAACCGGGCGCACCCCGGCGTAAAGCTGAAATCGGTCGCGAAGACGCAGATGCGGCGAGATTTCAGTGCCGTCAGGATGACGAATGGATGGCAGGCCGATGGCGCCAAGAAAGATCGCGTCGGCATCGCCGGCACGCGCCTCTCCATCAGCTTCGATATCCATATTCGTGCGGCTGAAATAGGCAGCGCCAGCCTCAATGGCGTCACAGCTGAAAGCCGGGCCGCCCACAGCCCCGATTGCCGCCGCCGCGATTGACAGCGCCGCGTCGGTGACGTCACCGCCAATGCCGTCTCCTCGAATGACTGCCAGGCGTGGCGCAACTGCCATGTGGTTCCATCCTTGATGAGTCGGCGTTCAGCCGCTGTCGGTTGGTGGCAATCCTGGCCACGCAGGTGTCGGCGGGGTGGTGTCTGCCACTTGCCGCAGCATGTCACCGCAAGGTGCAGCAATCAATGGGTGTAATATGCTGGAATAACAGCCGAAAACATGCCGATGCGCGCGCGCTCATGCGGCTTTCTGCAGCGCCTGATTGAATGCTCGGTCGAATCTTCCTTGAAAAAAACAACTAATCCGCACAACCTGAAAATATATTTACTACTTTTTGTTTTTAATTTGTTGCGAAGTTTTGGTGCCATGTCACCCGTGATGTCACTTGACGAGAATTTCCTGCTTATCTGGCGTCGGTTTCTCGAAATGGAAATAATCCGCAGCCAGCATTGCCTGAAGCTTGCCGGCAGCGCCAATGCCTATCTGATATTGCAGGTGATCTGCTGGCACCATTTCCTGCTTGTCAGCGAAGATCTTGAAGAGACGTCGATTGATGCCACCCTGGAAGGGTGGGTTGCGCTGTCTAAGCGACCCGGCGGCAAGGGCAAGAAACTGACCTATGCGCTGATTGCCGACCTCACCGGTCTCGACAAGGAAACGGTACGTCGGAACGTCAAGTTGCTTTCCGGTCGTGGCTTTGTGACCGCGGACCGGAAACAGGGGGTGGTGTTTTCACCAACCGACAAACGCAATGACGAAATCGTCAATGTGCTAAACTCTACCGAGCGTCGGCTTGTGCTGCAGTTTGCAGAGACGCTGGAACGCTATGGCCGGTTGCCGGCCCTGCAGGATTAGCGGCCCTGCAGGATTAGCGCGCCTCGACCAGCCCCGGCACCTCGATCACCAGAACCTCGCTGTCTGTTGTCGCGGCAAGGCTGATGCTGTCCTGCCCTGAAATGGCAAGGCCATCGCCGCGTTTCGCGCTATGGCCGTCGATGGTGACTTCGCCCTCGGAAACCAGCAGATAGGCCTGACCCTCGATATGATGCGTCAGGGTGGTGTCGGCAGCCAGGGTGCCGGCATAGATCCGTGCATCCTGATGAATTGACAGCGGTGCCGCACCGTCGCCTGAAACCAGAAGTGACAGCGATGTGCCGGCCGGGGTTTTCGGAAACTCGATGGCATCCCATCGTGGTTCAATGCCGCGGCTCCTCGGCATGATCCAGATCTGGAATATGTTGGTCGCCTCATCCTCGTGGTTGTACTCGGAATGCGAAATGCCGGTGCCTGCACTCATCACCTGGATGTTGCCGGCCGTGGTCCGCCCGCTGTTGCCGCGGCTGTCCTTGTGGCTGATTGCGCCGCGGCGGACATAGGTGATGATTTCCATGTCCGCATGCGGGTGGGTGTCAAAGCCGGTATGCGGCTGGATCACATCGTCATTGATCACCAGCAACTCACCGAAACTCATCTTGGCCGGGTCGCGATAGCTTCCAAAGCTGAAATGATGTTTGGCGTTCAGCCATCCATGATTGGCACCGCCGAGCGTTTCATATCTGTGGTGGGTGATCATCCATCCTGTTCCCGGGCGAGGTGCCCTGTTATAACCGCGTTCGTCGTTCCCGCTCAACATTAACTTCAAATTCTGGTAAATAAATAAATTCAAAATCACAAGACTAATAACCTAAGGTTAATAAATGCTCTATTCCTCGGCTGTCGATATTTTCCGTGCGGTCATGAAGCGTGGCAGTTTTGTTGGTGCGGCCGAGGAGCTTGGTATCTCGGGTGCTGCCGTCAGCAAACAGATCAAGTCGCTTGAACAGCGTCTGAACCTTGTGCTGTTTTACCGGACGACCCGCACTGTGGTTGCAACCGAAGCTGCACAGCGTCTTGCCGATCTCCTGGTGCGTGGCCATGATGAATTCGCCATGTTGCTGGATCAGCTTGGCGATGCCCAGCTCCGCCCTTCGGGACGTCTTCGGGTCAATGTGCCGATGTCGTTTGGCGAATTGTTTCTGCGCCGTCCCATTGCCATCTATGCCAAACAATATCCGGATGTCGTCGTTGATGTCGATTTCGATGATCGCCGCGTCCACCTTGTCGAGGACGGCTATGATCTTGTCGTGCGGATCGGTGTGCTGGAAGATTCGGGCCTCATTGCGCGGCGGGTTGGTGATTGTCCGCTATATATGTGTGCAGCGCCTCGGCTTGTGGCAGATGAGGGAGCGCCAACCGGGCCGGCTGATATTTCAGCCATGCCGGCGGTGATCTATTCAATCGCTTCTGCCGCATCGAGCTGGTCCTGTCGTGACAGCACCGGCATTCAGACAACTGTGGCGCTTCGCCCGGCGCTCTATGCCAACAGTGCCGGCATGATGCTGGATGCCTGCATCGAGGGTGTCGGGGTCGCCATCCTGCCGCATTTCAGCTGTGCCGATGCGCTGGCAGATGGCCGGCTTGTCAGGCTGCTTCCCGATTATGACACGGTGCCCGATCTCGGTATCTATGTGGTCTATCCTGACAAGAGGTTCGTACCGCTGAAAGTCCGCAGCTTCATCGACGTCATCGCGGCTGAACTGGCATCTGACGATGCGCACCGGGCCCTGTCACGGTCGTCGGCATGATTGCTGTTGCCAGACAGACAGCGACATGCTTGAACCGGATTTTGGGGATTGTCCGAGGGACGTGTCATGACCATAGCCGTTGAATGTGTTGTCGACTGCCATGCAAGGCTTGGCGAAGGCGCGGTATGGGATGTGGCAGACCAGGCGTTGTGGTGGGTCGATATCAAGGCTGGACTCGTCCACCGATATGATCCTCAGACGGCGCTGAACACCACCTTCGACTGGGGCGAGCCGGTCGCCTGTCTGGCCCGGCGTGAGGCAGGTGGACTGGTGGTGGGTGCGGCAAGTGGAATCCATCTTTTCGATCCTGACAGCGGCGCGCGCAGCCCTCTGGCCGATCCAGAATCCGGCCTTGTCGGCAACCGGTTCAATGACGGCACCACGGACCTTCAGGGCAGGTTCTGGGCCGGCACGATGCGGGATGACGGATCGCCCCCGGAACGTCGTGGCCGCTTTTACAGGCTCGACACGACGCATGAGGTGACATGCTGGTTCGATCCTGTGTTCACCACCAACGGGTTGGCGTTCTCGCCCGACGGCACGGTGATGTATTTTGCCGATACCAACCGCGATGTACGGACAATCTGGGCCTGTGATTACGACCCTGAGACCGGCACGCCTTCCGGGCAGCGCCTGTTCTTTGACACGCACCGGATTGCCGGCCGGCCCGATGGTGCGACGGTGGATGCCGATGGATGCTACTGGATGGCTGGCTTTGGTGGCTGGCAGATTGTGCGCATCACGCCGGACGGGCGTGTTGACCAGATTGTCGAGATGCCGGTCGAACGTCCGACAAAGGTGATGTTTGGTGGCGCCGATCTGGCGACACTCTATGTCACCTCGATGGGTGACGGTCTTGTCGATGACCCGGCACAGCCGCAGGCAGGTGGCCTGTTTGCCGTCACCGGTCTTGCCACTGGCGGTGTGCCACAGGCCCGATTTGCGGGCTGACTTACAATATCGGGGCAGGCTGGGCATGCCTTGTCCCATCCGCCCGCTGCGCGGCCTGGTAATGGTTTCAAGGCCGGCTTTCATGCTACAATCGGCCCGCGGCGGCTTGGCTTGTGATGGAAAGAGGAATGATGACCGAAGACAGGTTCGACAGATTGCGCGACTGGATGCAGCTTGAACTCGAGGAAACGCTGGATGATCTCCTCGAGGCCGAATTCAACGAACCGATGTTGTCGGAAGAGGTGCGCAAGCTCTACAAACAGCAGCATCCCGACAGCCTTGAAGGCGCGGTCTATTATCCGAACCTGCTTCGTCTGCAGGCGGAACTGATCAAGCTGCAGGATTGGGTGGTAGAGGAAAACGCGAAGATTCTGATCATCTGCGAAGGCCGCGACAGCGCCGGCAAGGGTGGTGTCATCAAACGTATCACCCAGCGTCTGAACCCGCGTGTCGCGCGCGTTGTGGCGCTGCCAAAGCCGTCCGAGCGCGAAATGTCACAATGGTATTTCCAGCGTTATGTGCCGCATCTTCCCGCTGGTGGCGAGATCGTCCTGTTTGACAGGTCATGGTACAACCGCGCCGGCGTTGAACGTGTCATGGGCTTTGCAAGCGACGATGAGGTCGAGCAGTTCTTTCAGGACGTCACCGAGTTCGAAAGAATGCTGGTGCGCTCCGGAATCATCCTGCTGAAATACTGGTTCTCGATTACCGACGAGGAACAGCAGCTTCGATTCAAGATGCGTATCCAGGATCCGATGAAGCAGTGGAAGCTCTCGCCGATGGATCTTGAAAGCCGGATCCGCTGGGAGCAATACACAAAGGCCAAGGAAGAGATGTTCGAGCGAACATCCATCGACGAGGCCCCCTGGTACATCGTCGAGGGAAATGACAAGAAACGCGAACGCTTGAACTGTATGGAACATATCCTGTCGCAGATACCTTACCGCGAAATCCCGCATGAGAGGATTGTGCTTCCCGAACGTGTGTTCAATCCGGATTACGAGCGGCGAACCCTGCCGGACAATCTCTATATTCCGAAAATCTACTGATCGGGATGTTTGGCGACATGTCTTCGGGGGCGGCAGGTCGCGCCCGGGGCCATGCCCAATGGCGTCCACTTGGCAGCCCCGGTCTGGCTCAGTCCACGGGCTTTTCGCCACAATTTGAATTGCTTTGCCTTCATCGCAAATTACCGCAATGATTGCATATATCCCGCACAGGATTTGCAGGTTTCACAAGAGGTGATCATGAAGGTTGGTGCCATAGCCTACAGAAAAACCACCAGAGGTATCGAAATCTGCCTTGTCAGCAGTCGTCGCCATAAGGGCAAACTGACGCTGCCAAAAGGCGAGGTGAAGCAGGGTGAGGCGCTGGTAACGGCTGTGAAACGCGAGCTGTTCGAGGAAGCTGGTCTGCATGGCAAGGTCAAACAGACGTCGCGCCCGCTCTGTTTTGCTGCAAAATCACGCCAGCGCGACCCGGTATTCTATTTTCTGGTCAAGGTGACCGACGTGAAGGAAAAATGGCCGGAATTCACCGAGCGCAAGCGGGTCTTTGCCACGCTGTCCGGCATGTCCGACCTGCCGCTTGGCGATGCTCCCAAGAAATTACTGCGGCAAATGCAGCGGCTGCCAATCCTGGCAGACAGGGTGGCGCGTGAAGACATGGATGGCGATGATCTTGCCGCGGTTGCCGACACCGGCTTCAGGCGTGCGTTTCCCCGCTGGCGCAGTCGTGCCTAGATGCCGGTCTCATGCGGTGGCGACGTGACGGCTGAGATCTGACGGATGTCGATCCGTTCAGTTGGTAAAGGCCACCGCAGCCGCGCAGATCGCAATTGCGATGCCGCCACGTCCAAGCTGCAACAGTCGCTTCATCAGCACCGCATTGGGCGGTCGCTTGGCCTTCATCGCAGCGCGCGCATGCAGATTGGCGGTCACTGACACACCAAGCACAAGCGTCGCCCCAAGAAGCTTGACGTGAAAGGCGCCGTTTATCCCCAACCCGCCATAGATCAGGTGGGCCAGCCCGATGCCGGTAATCCACAAGGTCACAATCGACCCAAGCCCGATATAGCCCAGCAGGGCGAATGCCTTGCCGGCATGTGGCGGTGGCACCTCGCCGGCGCGGGCATAGGCCGATTGCATGACACCGCTGCCAACAGCAATACCGCCTGCAAACAGGATCGAGAAATAATGCAGAATCTTCAGACCGATTTCCATGGACACCTTCCCCTTTCGCCGGATATGGATACCGGCGCAATCAAAGCTGCGGTTCTGGGCATTGTCCGCACACAAAAAACTTGTCTGCGGGACAGATGGCCAAAGCCACATTCGTAGTCGGTTTCTTTATGTCGTTCTGTTCACATTGTCATAGTGTCGGGCAACAGCGAAGGGTGTCAATTGGCTTTCCGGCTGGCGAGTTGGTGAGCTGGCGGTATTCTGGTTGCGGAACACGCTGTGGGGCAAAGCGGTTTACATTCCTGTCTTCACGGTGTTCCGTGAACGTCGGAGACAGGTGTCGTGATTGCGGTGAGGGAGATACTCTGTGACGTCTTCTGATATGGACCGGATTGCCGATCTCGCCGGCCTTGCGCGTTCCGCGCTGTGCCTGTGGGATGTGCCGCAGGATGCCACGGTACGTCTGATCAATCTGTCGGAAAATGCCACATATCTGGTCGAGTCACCGCCCGACTATCGTTCGGTGCTGCGTGTTCACCGCCAGGGCTATCACAGCCACCGTGCCATTGAATGCGAACTTGCCTGGATGGCGGCGCTCGACCGTGAGGGCGGCGTTGAGACCGCGCGACCCATTCCCGGTCGCGACGGGGCGGCGATCCAGACAATGGATGCTGCCGGTGTGGGCGCACGCCGGATGGTGATGTTTGAATTCCTCGAAGGTAAAGAGCCGGACCCAGACCAGAATCTGATCGACCCGTTTCGCCAGCTTGGTGCGATCGCTGCCAGAACACATCTTCACAGCATGTCATGGACGCGGCCGGATCCGTTTGAAAGACTGGTCTGGGATGATGAAGCGGTGTTCGGCCCGGCCGCCAATTGGGGCAACTGGCGTGATGCTCCGGCACTGGATGCCGACGCCGCAGCGACTATTGACGCCGCCGAGATGCTGGTTCGCGCCCGCCTTGCCGATTATGGCCGCCAGGGTGACAGATATGGCCTGATCCACGCCGACATGCGGCTTGCCAATCTGCTGATAGATGGTGGCAGGACACGGCTGATTGATTTTGACGATTGCGGGTTGGGATGGTTCATGTATGACTTTGCAGCCGGGATCAGTTTCATGGAACACCATCCGCAGGTACCGGCACTGCGCCAGGCATGGCTTGAAGGCTATCAGGATGTCCGACCGTTGAGCGATGTCGACAAGAATGAAATCGACAGTTTCATCATGCTGCGCCGGTTGGCCCTGCTGGCGTGGATCGGGTCGCATTCGGACACCGATCTGGCGCGCTCGCAGGCGCCGCATTTTGCGACTGTGTCGGCAAGGCTGGCACGTGATTATCTGGATCGGCGCGGATAATGGGGCGTTTTGGACTCAGCCCTGACCAGGCGCGTGGACATCTTGCCATGCTCGGTTTCTCGGCGCTTGTCGCCGGTTCCTTCAGCCTTGGCACAATCGTTGCGAATGATATCGACCCCCAGGCCATCACCGCCGCCAGGTTCGTTCTGGCAACGTTTGTCATGGGGTTTGTCGCCGCGATACAGCGCGATCTGAAACCATCCCATCTTCGCAGGCCGTGGCGCTATTTCGTCCTTGGTGGTCTGTTCACGCTGTATTTCGTTCTGATGTTCGAGGGTCTGAAGACCGCAACCCCTGTTTCGGCTGCGGCGGTGTTCACGCTGATGCCGCTGATGTCGGCTGCCTTTGGCTGGCTGTTGCTGCGGCAGGTCACGACACCACGCATGGCAACGGCGCTCGCCATTGCCGGTGGGGGTGCGCTGTGGGTCATCTTCAAGGGTGATCTGGCGGCGATGTCGGCGCTCGATATCGGGCGCGGCGAGATGGTCTATTTCATCGGCTGTATCGCCCATGCGCTGTACACACCGATGGTGCGCAAGCTGAACCAGGGCGAGGGCGCGGCCGCGTTCACCTTTGGCATGCTGATTGCCGGCTCGATCCTGCTTGGTGTGGTGGGGTTTGACGCCATTCTCGCAACCGACTGGCTGGCGCTGCCGACAATGGTCTGGGTGACCATCGGCTATCTGACGATCTTTGCGACCGCCTCGTCCTTCTTCCTGCTGCAATATGCAACGCTGCGCCTGCCAAGCGCCAAGGTCATGGCCTATTCCTATCTGACGCCGGGCTGGGTCATGATGTGGGAAATCGGGTTTGGCAACGCGCTGCCCCCGCCTTTGATGCTGCTTGGCCTTGTCGCCACGGTGGTGGCGCTGGTGATGCTGCTTCGCAATGAAGACAGAGCCAGCTGATCAACCGACACTGTATTTGGCGCTTGCCGGCTGCGCATCAAGCCGCGATGCTGACAGGAACGTAACAGACCATCCGGAACGGTCCTGAATGTCGGACAGCAACCTTACAAGCCGCCATCGCCGGGGGCGCCGCGCCAAGGCCGGTGTGACGCCGGATGTGACAATGCCGGTGCTGGCGCCGGTCGGTGGTCGATTGCGGCTTCTCGATGATGCGGCAGTGCAGCGGATCCACGAGGCGGCGCTGCATTTGCTGGCGCATACCGGCATTGCCGAGGCCCCGCAGGCGGTGATCGATCTGGCGAAGGCTGCCGGCGTGACGCAGGGCGATGATGGCAGGCTGTGTTTTCCCCGGTCGCTTGTCGAGGCGGCGCTGGCCGGACTGCCGCGCGACATCACACTGCATGGGCGGGGCAGGACTGGCCAGCTTGTGCTTGGCGGTGATGCCGTGCATGTCGGCACCGGTGGCGCGTCACCGCAAATCCTCGATCTCGACAGCGGACAATACCGACCCTCGACGCTTGCCGATATTCATGCTGCGGCGCGCCTTGTCGACGGTCTGGAACATATTCACTTCTTCAGCCGCCCGATGGTGGCATGCGATATCGACCCGCCCCTGAAGATGGAGCTGAATACCGCCTGGGCCTGTCTTGCCGGCACCGAAAAGCATGTCATGGTCAGTGCCTCGTCACGCGAGGCGGTCGACGAGATTGCCGCGCTTGTCTACATGCTTGCCGGGTCCGAGGCGGCGTTCCGGGCCGCGCCCTTCCTGTCGCTGAACGTCAATCACATTGTTCCCCCGTTGCGGTTTGACGCCGAATCCGCCGGCGTGCTGATCCGCGCTGTCGAGCGTGGTATCCCCGTCATGGTCAACACATTTGGCCAGCTTGGTGCGTCAAGCCCTGTCACAATCGCCGGCTGTGTGGCACAGACAACAGCCGAAACGCTTGCCGGGATGGTGCTGGCGTGGCTTGTCGACCCCCGGGCGCGGGCGGTGTTCGGACCACGACCGATGGTGACGGATCTGCGCACCGGGGCCATGTCCGGTGGGGGCGGCGAACAGGCCAAGCTGACGGCGGCAGCCATCCAGATGGCGCGGTTCTATGGCTTGCCAAGCTCGACCATCGCCGGCGCGACCGATTCCAAATGGCCCGACGCACAGGCCGGCCACGAAAAATGCCTTGCGGTCACGCTGGCCGTGCAGGCAGGCGCGCATTTCATCACCCAGGCGGCAGGAACACAGGCAAGCCTGATGGGGACATCGCTGGAATCCTATGTGATCGACAATGACATGCTTGGTGCCATCCTCAGCGCGCATACGGCCATAGAGGTGTCCGATGACACGCTCGACCCTGCGGCGATCCATCATGCCGCCACGGGTGCCGGGCATTTTCTGGGCGAGCAAAGCACGCTGGCGCGGATGACAAGCGACTTTTTCTATCCGGCGATCGGTGACCGGCGCAGTATCGGCGAATGGCAGGATGATGGCCGTCCCGACAGCTGGCGACGGGCGCATGACAGGGTGCGCGAACATCTTGCCGCACCACCACGCCAGCTTGTCGAGCCGGCGCTGGCAGCAAGGATTGAAGCCAGATTTGGTCTGCAGCCATTAAACGCTGATACAATGATCACACAGACCTTGGCGACACAGCCGCCACAAACCCTGACCAACAATGAGGTATCCGATGTCGGATGACAGTTTCTTTACCCCTGTTTCGGCCCTCGAGATGCCGCGCTTTGCCGGCATGCCAAATTTCATGAGGCTGCCGCACCTGACGCTTGAGTCACCACGTATTGATGAGGTGGAAATGGCGCTTGTCGGCGTTCCGTGGGATGCCGGCACGACCAACCGGCCTGGCCCCCGGCATGGTCCGCGTCAGCTTCGCGATTTGTCGACAATGATCCGCGCGATGAATCCGGTCACAGGTGTGGCACCCTTTACCATGGTCAATTGCGCCGATCTTGGTGATGTCGGACCCAATCCGATCGATCTTGATGACAGCATGCAGAGAATTACCGGTTTCTATGCCGAGCTGGCGGCTCGCGGGATCACCCCGATGACAGCCGGCGGTGACCATCTCGTATCATTGCCGGTGCTGCGTGGCATTGCCGGTGCGGGGCCTCTGGGGATGATCCATTTCGATGCCCATACCGATCTCTTTGACAGCTATTTCGGAGGCTTTCGCTATACCCACGGAACACCATTCCGTCGTGCCATTGAAGAAGGGCTTCTCGATCCGAAACGTGTTGTGCAGATTGGCATACGCGGTACCGCCTACAATACCGAGGATGTGGATTGGGGCCTCGCCCAGGGGGTGCGTATCATCCGTATTGAAGAGCTGTTCGATCGCGGCATTGCCGACGTCATGGCAGAGGCCCGCAGCATTGTCGGCGAGGCACCGACCTATTGTTCCTTTGACATCGATTTCATCGATCCAAGCTTTGCCCCTGGCACCGGCACGCCGGAAATCGGCGGCGTCACCTCCTTTCAGGCACAGCAGGTGGTGCGGGAATTGTCGGGCGTGGATCTTGTCGGGGCCGATCTGGTGGAAGTGTCGCCACCATTCGATGCTGCCGGTGGCACGGCCTGGATTGGCGTATCGATCATGTTTGAACTGATGTGTGTTCTGGCACAGGCCATCGCAGCCCGCCGTGCATCCTAGGCATCCACAACCCTGGCAAGCGTCATCGCCTGGGTGCGTCCTGTTCCATCTCGTCCCACATCCGGGTGACCCACTGCCGGATGGTCAGCGCCTCTTCCCAGCGGTTTGAAAGCTCGCGCCCATCGGCCCCGGTCATGGCATATTCGGGCGGTCCAAGCTCGCACAGGAAAATGCAATCTCCGGACTCGTTGCGGGCCCGCCAGCTTTCCAGACCGTCACGCCACCACCCCTGGAACAGCTCGACCCATTTCGCATGCTGCGGGAAATCAAGCTGGATCTGGATCTGCTGGCGGCTGGCGACACGCCCCTGGAAACTGTCCGAACGGTCAATGATCCGCTGAATCAGACCAGCGTCACGCGGGTCCAGCGGCAGTTTGAATTCCCGGTCGACGACAAAATGCGACAGGTCGGCACAAAGGCGCATTTCCGGCACGGCGTCGATCAGGCACAGGGTGGCATACAGATCATTGGTGATGCAGTTGCGGTGTGTTTCGAACTGGATCGGCATGCCAATGTCATCCGCCATATCGATCCAGCGACGGATGACAGGGATCATCCCGTCGACACTCAGTGGCATCACCTGGCCAATAACATCAACGAAAGGAGCGCCGAAATCCTTGGCCATGATCAGCGTTTCGCGCAGCGATTCGATGGTCTTTGGAAAGGCGACGATCAAGGGTGTCAGCCCGGCACGTTCCATATGCGGTCGTACCTCGCGGGCCTGCGCCACATCACCGGCACCAAGATCGATCGCCATACCGTCATAGCCGGCACCGGCGACCATTTCGCAGATCTGCTCATAACCGAGAATGGTGCCGCTATCGTCATGCGGCATCATCGCCCAGAGCGAGGTATAGGTTTTCAGCTGCTGTGATGCCATTGGCTGATCAGGCTTCAAGACGGGCCGTGCGGCCACCGGCCACCGGCACGATCCAGGCCTCGTCCATTGGCCACTGGCTCTCATCCTTTTGCAAAAGCCGCTTGACCACCTCGATCTGGAATTCGATCCAGCCCATGCGATGCACCGGGCCGGCCGCCGACTCGATCTTGTCGTTCAGCTTGCGCAGCTGCCAGAACGGCACCGACGGATAGCTGTGATGCGCCGTGTGATAGGGCATCTGCCAGCACAGCCAGCGCATGACGGCGTTGGTGCGGGTGGACCGGGTGTTGTGAAGAATGTCGCTTTCATGTGACAGGCCAAGATGCTCAATCGTGTTCTGAAGCTGATGGACCCATTTTGTCAGCACCATTGGTGCCAGCCAAAAGGTCAGGGTGGCCCAGCTTTCAAACACGACCGACAGCGCCGCAATGGCAGCATAGCCAGCGATGTGGAGCCGTGATTCACGAATGACCTTGGCCTCGACGGCGGCACCGATATACGGTTCGATGATGATGCCGCGGGCCCGCCTGATCAGACCGGTGACCCGGTTCATCCAATAGGTGATGCCAATGAAATAGAGGCTGTAGCTCTTCAGCGTGTAGGGCGCGCGGGTCAGTTCCCCGTCACGTTCCCAGTTTGATGTCCAGCGGTGATGGGCCTGATGCATCACCAGGTCATAGTCGCGCGGGAAAATCATCGCAAAGCCGATGAGGCGGCCGAAGATTTCATTCATGCGGCGGGTCCGGAAGACGGTCCAGTGCGACAGTTCATGCTGGGCCGCATAGAGAAAATTCACCGCAACGCCGAGAGCAAACCCCGTTGCCAGGACCCACCAGCTTCCCATAGCCAGAAAATGCAGATAGCCAAGCAACAAGATCGCGCCGAGATGGCTTGCCATCTGCAGACCACCGGCCAGATCGGACTTTGCGTTGAACTCCTTCAGCTCAGCGCCGCTCAGCAGCTTGCGTGTCGAAAAGCTTTCTTCCACCGTTTTACCTCATTCACGACGTGCATAAGTCAGGATAACAGCCTATTGCGAATGCCAGCAAGCCGCGATGTGGCTGGAGGTCACAGGCGGAATCACCCTGCCGGTCCACATTGTGTGGAGCTGTAACATGCGGCGCTACATCTTGCTTGTCGCGGCATCACCGAGATTGTCCACACCGCGCTGTTTCAACAGCTCGTCCAGCCAGTTCGGATCCATTTCCGGAACCGAACTCAGCAGCAGATCGGTATAGGCATGGTGCGGCGGGGTAAACATCTCATCCTTTGGTCCGGCCTCGACAATCAGCCCGTCCTTCATCACCACCACCTCGTCGGCGATGGCCCGCACCGTGGACAGATCATGGGTGATCAGCATGTAGGACAACTGCATCTCGTCCTGAAGATTGGTCAAAAGCTTCAGGATGCCCTCGGCAACCAGCTGGTCGAGGGCCGATGTCACCTCGTCACAGATGATGAATTTCGGCTCTGCTGCCAGCGCCCGTGCAATGCCGATACGCTGTTTCTGTCCGCCTGACAGTTCCGACGGCAGACGGTCGATGAATTCGGTCGGGTCGAGTTCAATCTGCTCGAGCAGATGTTCAACACGGCGCCGTCTGTCAGCGCCCTTCAGCCCGAGATAGAATTCCACCGGCCGCCCGATGATGTCACCAACCCGCTTGCGTGGGTTCAGTGCCGTGTCGGCCATCTGATAGATCATCTGGACCTGACGAAGCTGATCAAGGCTGCGTTTGCGGTAATCTGCCGGAAGCACCGTTTCGGCAAAGCAAATCTCGCCCTGGCGTGGTGGCAGCAGGCCGGTGATGCACCGTGCGGTGGTGGATTTGCCGGATCCCGATTCGCCGACAACTGCCACTGTGCGGCCCTGATGAATGTCAAAACTGACATCGCGGACAACCGGCTCGCCATCGCCATAGGCGGCGGTGACATTGCGCAGGCTGATCACCGGGGTAGTTCCCGACTTCACGGCGGGCTTCTGGGGACGCTGAAAGCTGCGCACTGCCCACAGTGATTTCGTGTAGGCCTCACGCGGTGAAGTCAGCATGGTCCGCGTGTCGGCCTCTTCGACCTCATCACCGCGAAGCAGCACCTTCACCCGGTCCGCCATCTGCGCGACCACAGCCAGATCATGGGTGATATAGATGGCCGCCGTATGAAACTGATCGACAATTTCGCGAATGGCCGCCAGCACCTCGATCTGTGTTGTGACATCCAGTGCCGTTGTCGGCTCATCAAAGATGATCAGATCGGGGCGGCAGGACATTGCCATGGCTGTCATCGCCCGTTGCAGCTGTCCACCCGACACCTGATGCGGATAGCGGAACCCGATCTCCTCGGGGTTGGGCAGGCGCAGCCGCCGATACAGATCGATGGCGTCGGCCTCGGCGTCGCTGCGGGTCGACAGACCGTGGAACAGCGGTGCTTCGGAATGCTGGTTGATGATCTTGTGCGCCGGGTTGAAGCTGGCCGCCGCCGATTGCGCGACATAGGCAATCCGCTTGCCGAGAAGCTGGCGTCTGACATCCGGCGTCGCGCCGACAAGATCAATACCGTCAAAGGTGACAGAACCGCCGACAATTTCACAGCCGTCACGGGTGAATCCCATCGCCGCAAGGCCAAGAGTCGATTTGCCGGCACCCGATTCACCAATCAGCCCCAGAACCTCGCCACGTTTCAGATCGAGATCGACGCCATTGATGATCCGCACCCGTGTCTCGTCGGTGATGCCGTCGATTTCCAGATCGCGGATCTGGACAAGCATGTCACTGGCAGCCATGACGTTTACTCCTTCAGGCCGGATGCGCGATGCAGCATCCAGTCGACGACGAAATTCACCGCCACGGTCAATAGCGCGATGGCACCTGCCGCCATCAGCGGAAGCGAGGCTGTCAGGGGACTGATGACGGCGAAATTGATGAATTGTGACAGGTCACGGACCATCGTGCCCCAGTCTGCGAGCGGCGGCTGGATCCCGATACCGAGGAATGACAGCGATGCGATCGTCAGGAAGACGAAGCAGAAGCGAAGGCCGAATTCGGCAAGCAAGGGCGCAAAGGCGTTCGGTGTGATCTCGCTGAAGACAAGATAGGACAGCTTTTCACCACGAAGCTTTGCCGCCTCGAAGAAATCCATCACCACGATATTCATGCCGACGGCGCGCGCCAGCCTGAAAACGCGGGTCGAATCAAGCACCGCGATAATCAGGATCATGAACAGTGTCACCATCCCCTTTTCCGACCCGAACCAGGCGGTGGCGATGGTCATCAGAAGCAGCGCGAAGATCAGCTGCGGGATCGACATCAGCATGTCGACGATGCGCGACAGGATCTGGTCAAGAACACCGCCTATGGTGGCGGCGAGGAAGCCGAGGCTGATGCCGATGAAAAAGGCCAGAAGCGTCGTCACAAACGCGATGCCGACGGTATTCTGGGCGCCATATATCAGGCGCGAGAGAATGTCCCGGCCAATCTGGTCGGTGCCAAGGAAATGCGCCGGATTGCCGCCCATATCGGGATTGCCGCCGGGCAGCACATTGGCGTCCTTGAAGATTTCCGCCTGGCCGTAGGGAGCGATGAAATCGGCAAAGATCGCGACACTGGCATAGATCAGGATCAACAGAATGCCGAGCGCCGCCGTCACCGGCATTGACCGGAACAGTTTTTTCGACCCGCTGGTGCCGACATGTCGGCCAAATTGCTGGAACAGGAACCCGGCAATGCTGAACCCGACAACGCCATGAACGGCCCATCTGAAGAAGACTGCGCCCGGTGTCATGTTCTGGCCGAAATACAGCGCAACACCCTGATACAGGGTCACAACCAGCAGACTGTAGCCGAATGCAGCTGTCGGGGTGATGTCGCGCAACCGCTCGATCGACCTTGCGGCACCGGCCCGGCGGCCACCGAAATACAGCGCCAGCGCGCCGGCGATGACAAGGGCTGACCAGTAGGAAAGTGGCAGAGTTGGCATCGCGATTCCCCTATTTCGGCAGCCGCAGCCGCGGGTTGGAGAGGATCGACATCACATCTGCGAGGAGGTTCAGCGATATATAGGCCGCCGCAAAGACAAGGCAGCAGGCCTGCACCACGGGAATATCCCGGATTTTCACCGAATCGACAAACAGCTGGCCAACGCCTGGATAGACAAACACCACCTCGACCACGACCACGCCGGTGATCAGATAGGCAAGGTTCAGCGCAATGACATTGATGATTGGTGCCAGCGCGTTAGGAAGCGCATGGAAGACGATGATGCGGAAGGGCGACAGTCCCTTCAGCCGCGCCATTTCAATATAGGGCGAGGCAAGAAGATTGATGATCGCGGCCCGCGTCATGCGCATCATATGTGCGGTGACGACCAGCGTCAGGGTCAGGGCCGGCAGCATCGTCTTTTCCAGCTTCTGGCCAAAATCCATCCCGTCATGGATATTCGACAGCGACGGGAATACCGGGCTGAGAACGGCTAGCAGCAGGATCAGGACATAGGCAACGAAGAATTCCGGGCTTGAGATCGAGGTCAGGGTGCTGATGTTGGCGATCCTGTCAAAGATCGAGTAGCGGTAAAGCGCCGCCAGAACACCGATGATCAAGGACAGCGGCACGGCGATCGCGGCGGTTACGCTGGCAAGGAACAGCGTGTTGGCGAATCGAGGCGCCAGCTGGTCTGCCACGGTGCCGAAATTGGCGTCAGCCGTGGTGCCGGCATAGGATGAAAAATTGGCCTTTGCGAAACTGGTGCCGAAATCCCACTGCACGGCGCCGATCAGCCAGTCGAAATAGCGGATATGGATCGGCTTGTTCAGGCCCAGATCGGCACGGATCGCGGCCACCGCCTCGGGGGTTGCCGACTGTCCGAGAAGCGCCTGCGCAAAATCGCCGGGAAGCATGTTCACGGCCAGAAAGATGATCACCGAAACCATGAACATGGTCAGCACGCCAAGGGCCAGGCGCTTGCCGATAATGGTGATTACGTTGTTCATCCTTGCCCCGTCCGCCGCTTGATGATGATACCTACATGACGATTGTCACGGTAATCCGGGCGTCTGCAAAAAAACTATGTTGGAAGCAGAAAAAGGAAAAGGCGGGACCCGAGGGTCCCGCCACAGTTGGTTCAGGATCAGGCAGTCCACCAGCGCTTACAGCTGCGCAGGTTGTCCAGCATCCACAGATTGCCGGTCTTGCCGCTATGCTCGACGCGGTTTGATTTCGCATCGACATAGTTCTGATACATCGGAACCACGGTTGCACCTTCGTCACGGCAGATAGCCTGCATCTCGCGATAGATTTCGCTGCGCAGACCAGTGTCGAGCTGGGCGCGACCCTCCAGAAGCAGCTTCTGGAAGCGGTCATTTTCCCAACCGGTGTCGTTCCATGGAACGCCGCTTTCATAGGCGGTCGAGAACATCCAGTCCTCGGTCGCGCGGCCGGACCAGTAACAGGCCACCCACGGCTTCTTCAGCCACACATTCGACCAGTAGCCGTCAGCCGGTTCCTGAACGATGTTGATGTTGATGCCGGCACCCTTGCCCGAATTCTGGTACAGCTGGCCAGCATCGACCGCACCGGCAAAAGCACCGTCGGATACGCTGAGGTCAACATTCAGCGACGACATGCCGGCTTCCTTCAGATAGAACTTGGCCTTGTCCGGATCATATTCGGTCTGCTCGAGATCCGAGGCATAATACTGGTTCGCCGGACCGATCGGATGGTCGTTGCCGACCGCACCGTGGCCAAGCAGAATCTTGTCGACCATTTCCTGACGGTTGATGGCATATTTCAGCGCCCGACGTACATTCACATCGTTGAACGGTGCGTTTGCCACCAGCATCGGGAAGGTGTTGTGCATGTTGCCGGTCACTTCGAGAATGTCGATATTGACATAGGCATTCAGCAGCTTCACCGACTTGAAATCAACGCGGTTGATGACGTCGACCTGGCTGGTCATCAGGGCGTTCACACGTGCCGATGCGTCGGCGATGTAGATCTGCTCGACTTCAGCGAAATAGCCGCGGTTGTCAGCATCCCAGTGATCGTCGAATTTGGTCACCAGCGCGCGAACACCCGGCTCGAACGATACGACCCTGTAAGGACCGGTTCCGATGCCGTTGGCGATGGCCTCGGCAATCTGGCCGGCCGGGAACATGCAGATATGATAGTCCGACACCAGATAGGGGAAATCGGCGCTGCCTGAATTCAGAACAAACTGGACCTGATGGTCGGACAGCTTCTTCATCTCGGCGACCGAGGCGACAATCGGCTTGGCGGCCGACTTGGCGCCTTCCTCGACATGCATGTTCATCGACGCGATGACATCATCGGCGCCGAATGACTTGCCATTATGGAACTTGACGCCCTTGCGAAGATTGAACGTCCAGATCTTCGCGTCGGGTGACGCCTCCCAGCTTTCGGCCAGTTCACCAACCAGTTCACCAGCTGCCGATACTTCAGTCAGGGTTTCAAACACACAGCCGGCACCCATGTTGATCATGAAGCTGTCGGAATGTGTACGGCTGTCCCATGTATCGGATGTGTTGCCGCCGGACATGCCGATGCGATAGGTCCCGCCATGTTTTGGCGCGGCCATTGCTGGCATGCCGGTAACGGAAAGCGCGCCAGCGGCGGCAGCCGTCTTCAGCGCGGTCCGTCTTGAAATGTTAAAAGTCATGTTTCCTCCTCCGCTCGGCCGTTTTTCCGGCTTCGAGCTGGAATTATCGTTGCACCATAGACAAAAAAGTATTCAGGATTCCGCTGGCAATGCAAGCTCTATATGCCCATGTCGCGGGATCAGCCCTGTCTGCGCCCGGCGATCCGGCGGCAAAAAAAGTTGCATGGTTGGGGCGCGATCTCCTGCCAACCTCTGCATTTTTGGCCAACGCCCGCTTTTTGGCCAGCGCTTGCATTGACGACTGTCGCGGCTGAAGAACGGGCGTTATCTTTCCGGGGCACCCGGCGCGCCGGTCCAACTGGCAAGGATGGCGTCATGCCGCAGCAGCGCCTTGGTGTCACGACGCACACCGATCCAGCGAAGATGGATCGAGTTGCGGACAATCTCCTCGTCTAGGGCTTTCAACTCGTCGGCAATCGGGGCCCAGTGAAAGACCGCGTCCGAACTTGCCTTGAAGGCAGCCGACCCGTCGGCAATGTCCGGCCAGTTGGCAAAGGCGGCGCGGCGATGTCCTTTGGCCAGCATGTCAAGAAACACCTGCGGCGGGACATCCTGCTGCTCGTAATTGGTCAGCACCTCATCCATGATGCCGCCGGCAAAGGCGGCGCTCTGTTCAGCGTTCAGCGCATCATGGCGGTGGAACTGTGCTGCCGCAAACAGCGCCATATCGGCGACGGCGGCACCGAAGATATGCCAGCGCGCGATCCGCAGGGACGTCAGAAACTCCTCGTTCGTGAACAATTTCGGATATTGCGTGCCGGCGCGCGCCTTGATGTAGGTATAGAGTGTCACCTGTGACACATAGGCGGCGTTTTTCGCTGTATGGTCAATAAGCTGCTGGTATGACCGGATTGGTGGCTGGCCCATGAAGCCCAGCGTTCGAAAGACGGATTTGAGTGTTTCAGGCAGCTGCATTTTTCTGAAAATTAGAAAAGTAGTTGTCATTCTTACGCTCCTGAGTACCATCAGGCGCTAATGAAGTCGCGGTAAAAAAATATCAACCCGCGATGGATTGGGGAGGCTTTGAAATCGACATTCCTCATTCGGTTTCGGGGCTAATGTGCCACTTGCCGCGAGGCGGGGGCTTCAACAGGAGGAATTTTCATGTCAAACGAAGCAGCTGGTTCGTCCAGCCATTGGGAGAAGTCCAAAAGCTTGCTGTTTATCACGCTGGCGATCTGGGCCTTCTTCTCTTTCGTCGTGCACTGGTTTGGTTCAGCCCTGAATGGTGCCGAGGGATCCTTCCCCGGTGGTTATTTCATGGCGGGCCAGGGCTCGCAGATCGCCTTCGTCATCCTGATTTTCTGGTTCGTTTCGCGCCAGAACAGACTGGATGACGAGCATGGTGTTTCAGAAGAATAGGGGGACGCACCATGATGAAACTTGAAGGCGGATTCATTCAGAATCTCGGTCGAGTCTACGGAATCTACACATTGGGCTTCCTGGGCTTTGTCATTCTCATGGCCATTCTCGAACAGGCCGGCGTGCCAGCACGCTATATCGGCTACATGTTCGTTGGCTTCACAATTCTCATCTACGCGCTGATCGGCATTCTTTCGCGGACCATGCAGTCCAACGAATATTATGTTGCTGGCAGACAGGTGCCAGCTGTGTTCAACGGCATGGCGACGGCAGCCGACTGGATGTCGGGTGCCTCGTTCATCGCCATGGCCGGTGGTATCTACCTGAAGGGTTACCCCTATATGGCGTTCCTCGTCGGCTGGACCGGCGGTTACGTTCTGGTGGCAAGTCTTCTGGCACCATATCTGCGGAAGTTCGGTTGCTACACCGTGCCCGACTTCATCGGCACGCGCTATGGTGGCAATCTGGCGCGCTTCTGTGCCGTTGTGATCCTTGTGGTTGCGTCCTTCACCTATGTGACAGCGCAGATCACAGGCACCGGCATCGTTGCCTCGCGGGCTCTCGACATTCCGTTCGAGGTTGGCGTCTGGTTCGGTCTTGCCGGCATCCTCGTATGTTCGATGCTCGGTGGCATGAAGGCCGTGACCTGGACACAGGTGGCGCAGTATATCGTGCTGATCATCGCCTATCTGTTGCCGGTCTTCTGGATGTCGAACAAGCTGGATTACGGTTTGATTCCGCAATTCGCCCAGTTTGACGCCGTGCTGCGGGTCCAGGAACTGGAAGCACTTCACAAGGTTGGTGAGTTGAAGCCGACTGCCGAAGCTGCCGCCCAGGCGAAAGGACTTGCTGCGCTCAGTGTCGGCATCAATGACGCCAGCGACACGCTGATGGCAAAGTGGAAGTTCCTGACACTCGTGCTCTGCATGATGGCTGGTACCGCCTCGCTGCCACACGTTCTGATGCGTTACTTCACGACTCCGTCGGTGAAGGCAGCCCGCCAGTCTGTCGGCTGGTCGCTGATCTTCATCTTCCTTCTGTACTTCACAGCGCCCGCTCTGGCGACCTTCACCAAGCTGTCGATCCTGGATCCAAATCTGGCGACCGGCATCATCGGTTCGTCGATTGCCGAGGTGAACGCGCTTGATTGGGTCCAGAACTGGTCGAGTGTCGGGTTTGTGAAGATCATCGATGGTAACGGTGATGGTCTCCTGCAGATCAACGAGTTCTTCATGAAGGGCGACATCGTGGTTCTGGCTACGCCGGAAATTGCGGGTCTTCCCTATGTGATCTCGGGCCTTGTGGCCGCGGGTGGTCTTGCGGCCGCCATGTCGACCGCTGATGGTCTGCTTCTGGCGATTGCCAACGCACTGTCGCACGATCTGTACTACAAGATCATCGACCCGAAGGCGGACACCAAGACACGTCTTGTCGTGGCGCGGATCCTGCTTCTCGCGGTTGGCGGGGCTGCGGCCTATGCGGCGTCGGCAAAACTCACCGGGATTCTCGGTGCGGTTGCCTGGGCGTTCTGTTTCGCGAACTCCGGTCTGTTCTTCCCGCTGGTCCTTGGTGTCTGGTGGAAGCGGGCCAACCGTGCAGGCGCGGTGGCAGGCATGATCGGTGGCTTCGGCGCCGGCGCCTGGTACCTCTACATGGTGCAGTTCGGTGGCATGACACCCTGGGCCGGCCTTGACGGTCTGCGCTTCGGCATGATCGGTATGCCTGTCAGCCTGGTGCTGATGGTGGTTGTATCGCTGATGACCGAGGAGCCGGATGAGGAAACCCAGAAGATGGTTGATGCGATCCGTATTCCAAAAGGTAGCACGGTTACCAACGCCTGATTCCGGATCCATGTGCCTCTATTGATGATGGGGCATGGATGATGGATAAAATGTCGCGGAGCAGGGAGTCTTTCCTGCTCCGTTTCTTTTCAGCATAATTTCATAAACGGCAGCATATCAGGGAACGACAATGTTCGAAGGTATTCCAATTTGGGTGATCTTGATCGACTACGCGATGGGGCTGGTGATGTGGACCCTCGTCGGCAGGTTCGGGATGAGTCTGTTCGTCTCCGAACAGTCGGACTTCTTTTTCATGAAGGCATTTGTGAAAATGACCGATCCGCTGATCAGGGTGATGAACAGGCTGACGCCGGGTTTTCTGGTGGAAAGGCTTCGGCCGCTCTATGTCGCATGGTTCATTTTCATGATCCGCTTCTACATCATGCCGGTGCTGCTGGGATATGATGTCATGGGCATGCTGTCCTTTCCGCTTGAATCCGAACTTGCGGTGGTCATCTACGAATTCGGCCAGATATTCCGTTAGCCAGTTCTTCCGTTAGCCAGTTCCGCCGTTAGAGGGTAACCATGTCGCTTGTGGCTGTTGATGTTGGTGGCACGAATGTTCGTTTTGCCCTTGTTGGCGAGGATGGTCTGTCACAGCACCACAGCATGCTGTGTCGTGATTTTCCGACGCTTGAAGCGGCATTCCTTGCCTATCAGGACCGTGTCGACAGTCGGCTGACCGCTGCCAGCATCGCGGTGGCCGGACCCGTCCAGAACGAACATGTCACCGTCACCAACAATCACTGGCGGTTCGGCAAGCGCGACCTGATCGAGGCGCTGCGGCTGGACAGGTTGCTGGTGATCAATGATTTCACCGCCCAGGCACTGGCCCAGAATGATCCGGCTGCGCATGGCAATCTGAGGCTTCTTGACGGCGTTGGCCGGGATGACGCGCCGTTGCTTGTCATCGGGCCCGGAACCGGGCTCGGGGTGGCGGCGCTTGTGCCCTCGCCGCGTGGCCCTGTCCCGCTCGAGGGTGAAGGGGGGCATGTCGGCTTTGTGCCGCGCGATGCCGCCGAGATGGATCTGCTGGCCCGCATGCGTGCCGAAACACCGCATGTATCTGCCGAGCATTTTGTCAGTGGTGGGGGTCTGGAAAGGCTGTATCGACTGCTGTCCGGGGGCGATGTGCTGGCAGCGCCCGACATTGGTGCCGGGGCGCTTGCCGGTGATACGGATGCGCTGCGGGCGGTGAACATGATGCTTGGCATCCTGGGAACGGTCATGGCGGACGCCATGCTGACAATCGGATGCTGGCGCGGGGCGGTAATTGCCGGCGGTATTGTTGCCCAGCTCCACACCCTGATTTCGGACAGCCCCTTTGCCGGGCGTCTTCGGCATGATGGTATGATGGGGCATCTTCTTGCCGATCTACCCGTCTGGTTGTCGGTCGATCCGCATGCCGGTCTGCGCGGGGCGGCGGCGGCCTTTGACAATGCCAGCCTGTCCGCGCGGATCATTGCCGCCACCTAGTTGGCTATGGCTGCCCCCGGCTACCCCTAGCTGCCGGTTCCACGGCTGGAAAAACGTGGCATCGCAAAGCTTGCCAGCCCCAATATCAGCGCCAGCCCGCCAAGCACAAGCAGCGTGGAATCAAGCCCGACAAGATGTGCTGTCACACCGAACAGCGCCGGACCGCTGATCAATCCGACATAGGCAAACCCGACAATGATCGAAATTTCGCGCAGTGGCCTGTCACCGGCAGCCCGGCCAGCCTCGGATATGATGATCGGAAACGCATTGCCAAGGGCAAGACCCATCACGACATAGGCCATCATCAATAGCGGTACCTGCGCTGTGGTAACGGCCAGCATCAACAATATGGCCGCCAGGATCAGCGGCACCGCAAGCAGCAGATGGGGCCGTATGCGCGCTGTCAGCCAGTCACCGGCGAATCTGGTTATGGTCATCGCAACGCTGAACCACAATACGGCGTGACCGGCCTCGGCAAATGGCAGGCCAAGCGACCGGTGAAGATGCAGCGCCGACCAGTCGATGATTCCCCCCTCTGTCAGGGTTGCCAGAAGAATTGCCAGACCAAGGAAGATGATCACCCCATAGGGCAATCTGAACGCCGCCGCATCGCTCGTCGCGCCCTGATCGACCTGATCCGGCGTTGCAACCCAGCTCCGCCTTATGGCCATGAAGCCACCATAAATGACAGCGCAGGCAAGAATGGCCGGCGCAAGTCTGGCCGGATCGCTTGCCATCACAAAGGTCACCAGTCCGGCGCCGCACAGGACACCAAGCGAAAACAGCGCATGAAAGAACGACATCGCGCGCCGCCCCGCCGCCTGTTCCCATTGCGATGCCTGGCTGTTCAGGGCGGTATCGACAAATCCGGCGGCAAAGCCGGTGAAGATGCCGCACACAAAGAACAGCGGCGGTGATCCTGTGGTCAGGCACAGGGTAAAGCCGAACGCATAGGTCGGCCCGGCAAGCCGGATCAGCCGCACAGGGTCCTGAAAGGGTCGGAAGCGGGTGACCAGAAAAATCGCGGCACAGAGGCTGACTCCGACAAGCAGCAGAAAGCCTGCAATCATCAATTCGCTGAGGCCGAGATCGGCACTCCGCGCCGGGACCAGCGCGCCCCACATGCCCATGAACAGCCCAAGTCCCAGAAATCCGTTCAGGATTGAATAGCGTGCCGCTTCGAGGCGGGTGCCGTCGAGGGCGTCGAGGGAGCGGTCTATCATTCTGCCTCAGAGCGCCGCAGCGGTGCGCGCGCGTGCGGCAATGGCGTCGAATTTTCCGGCTGCGATATCCGCCTGTGGGGCCACCCAGCTGCCACCGACACAGGGAATATTGGCAAGCGCCAGCCAGTCTGGTGCGGTTGCCTCGGTGATGCCGCCGGTCGGACAGACCGAAATGCCGGGAAGCGGGCTGATCAGCGACTTGATGAAACCGGGTCCACCGGCGGCGTTCGCCGGGAAGAATTTCACCGCGTCGAACCCGTGTTCCTGAAGCGCCATGATTTCAGACACGCTTGCCGCGCCCGGCAGCAGCGGCAGACCGGCGTCACGGCATCCCTCGATCACGGCGGTGGTTGTGCCCGGCGACACCGCAAAGGTGGCGCCGGCATCGCGCGCGGCGGTGGCCAGCGCGGCGCCGGTGACCGTTCCGGCCCCGATGGTGATGCCCGGACAGGCGGCGGCGACAGCCCGGATGGCGTCAAGCGCAGCCGGGGTTCGCAGCGTAATCTCGATGGTTTTCAGACCACCTTCAAGCAATGCCTCGGCAAGCGGAACAGCCTGCTGGCTGTCATCGATGACAATCACCGGCATGACCGGGCCAAGCGCCAGAATGTCTGTGATGGTTTTCATGGCTCAGATCTCCGTAAAGGTAAGTCCGGCACCCTGCTCCGCCGATCCGGAGGCGGCGCGCATGGCACTGAAAAGGGGACGGGCAAAGCCGCGCTGCGGGGCGCTGTTGACCGGGCCGGACACAGGCCGCGTCGACAGCTCGGCGGCAACATCAAGTGTCCCGGCACGCGCGTCAAGCCGAATGATGTCACCGTCCATGACCTGGCCTATGGCGCCGCCCGATACCGCTTCCGGGGTCACATGAATGGCCGCTGGAATGGTTCCCGATGCGCCGGACATGCGCCCATCGGTGACAAGCGCGACGGCAAAGCCCTGATCCTGAAGGTTGGCAAGCATCGGTGTCAGGCTGTGAAGCTCGGGCATGCCGTTGGCCTGTGGGCCCTGGCCGCGAACCACGACAACGACATCACGGTTCAGTTTGCCGTCCGCATAGGCGGCCTTGACCGCAGCCTCGTCGGTGAACACGGCGGCCGGTGCCTCGATGACATGGCGGTCCTCTGTGACCGCCGAAATCTTGATCACCGCCTTGCCAAGATCACCATCCAGCATGCGCAGCCCGCCATTCGGGGCATGCGGATTGCTGACCGGACGCAGGATCTCCGGGTCAAGCGATGTGTCGGGAGCGGGACGCCAGCTCAATGTGCCGTCAGCAAGAACGGGTTCACTGGCATAATCGGCAAGGCTGCTGCCGGCAATTGTGGTGGCGCTGCCGTCAAGAAGACCGGCGCCGAGCAACTCGCCGATGACATAGCCCATGCCGCCAGCGGCGTGGAAATGGTTTACATCCGCCTGCCCGTTCGGATAGACGCGGGCAAGAAGAGGGGTGACTTCCGACAGATCGGCGAAATCTTCCCAGGCAAGGGTGATACCGGCAGCCGCTGCCATGGCTGGCAGATGCAGCGTGTGGTTTGTCGATCCACCCGTGGCGTGAAGCCCGACAATGGCGTTGACGAAGCTTCGCTCGTCGAGGCAGCGGCCGATAGGCCGCGGGTCGCCACTGCCGCGGGCAATTTCGATGGCGCGCTCGGTCGCCGCCACTGTCAGCGCGTGGCGAAGATCGTCATGCGGGTTGACAAAGGCTGCGCCGGGAAGATGCAGGCCCATCACCTCCATCAGCATCTGGTTCGAGTTTGCGGTGCCGTAGAAGGTACAGGTTCCCGGCCCGTGATAGGCGGCCACCTCGGATCGCAGCAGATCCTCGCGCGTGGCCTCACCGCGGGCAAAGGCCTTGCGGATGGCGGCTTTTTCGGCATTTGGCAGACCACTTGTCATCGGACCGGCCGGGACAAAAATCACCGGAAGATGGCCGAATGACAGTGCCCCGATCACCAGTCCCGGCACAATTTTGTCACAGACACCAAGGCACAGTGCTGCGTCATAGACACCATGCGACAGTCCTATTGCGGTCGCCATGGCAATGACATCGCGGCTGAGAAGCGACAGTTCCATGCCGGGGCGGCCCTGGGTAACGCCATCGCACATTGCCGGCACGCCGCCAGCCACCTGTGCGGTCCCACCGGCGGCGCGGGCGGCGGCACGGATCACCTGTGGATAGGTCTCGAAAGGCTGATGCGCCGACAGCATGTCGTTATAGGCGGTGATGATGCCGATATTGGCGACGGGCCGGCCACTGGCCGCCAGAACATTGTCCTGGTCTTCACCGGCCGCAGCGGCGGCGTGCGCCATGTTTGAACATCCAACCTGACGGCGGTCGCTGTCCGGCGATTCCTCCATCGCCGCGATATCATCGAGATAGGCTTGGCGGCGATCATGGCTCCGCTGGCGAATCCGTTCGGTGACGCTGGCAACGCGGTCGTGAAGTTCGGTCATCTCATGCTTTCCTGACGCCGGGGAATTCCGATGCTGTCTGTGACTATCTCACAGCAGAGGGTGCCTGTCATAGGGGCTTGGTCTTCATAGGGGCTTGGTCTTCATACGGGCCCAGTCTTCATACAGGCCTAGTCTTCATACGGGTCGACCCACGCATGGCCGTCATGACCAAGCAGGCTGTCGGCAGGCCCCATGGTGCCGGACCGGTAGAGTTCGGGCGCACGGTCACGGATCATGTCTATCACAGGGTCAATGATATCCCAGGCGGCAAAGACCTCGTCACGCCGCATGAACAATGTCTGGTTGCCGCGCGCGGTGTCCATCAGCAGTCGCTCATAGGCATCGGGCAGACGTGAATCAAAGGTGTCGCCAAAGCTGAGATTGAGTTCGGACGGGAAAAGCCGCATGCCGCCAGGCCCCGGCTCCTTTGAGATCAGCTGCAGACGCAGCCCTTCGCGGGGCTGCAGGCGGATGATCAGCCGGTTTGGGGGGCTGTCGATATCACCACCGCCATTGCGCTGGAAGATATCATGCGGGCGCTGCTTGAAGGTGATGACGATTTCCGAAGCCCGGCGCGCCAGCTTCTTGCCGGTGCGGATATAGAAGGGAACCCCGGCCCAGCGCCAGTTATCAACCGCCAGCTTCATCGCCACAAAGGTTTCGGTGTTGGAGTGCCGGCCAAGCTCGGTGGCGTATTCCTGATACTGGCCGCAGACAACATCCCCGGTTGCAAGCGGGCGGATGGCCCGAAGGACGCGCAGTTTCTCGTCGCGAACCTGATCAGCGTTGAAAAAGGATGGCGGTTCCATCGCGACCAGACAGACAAGCTGCAGAAGATGGTTCTGCACCATGTCGCGAACAGCGCCATAGGCGTCATAGTAATCAGCGCGGGTATCGACCCCAACCGTCTCGGCGACGGTGATCTGCACATGGTCGATATGGCTGTTGTTCCACTGGGTCTCGAAAATCACATTGGCAAAACGCAGCGCCATCAGATTCTGGACCGTTTCCTTGCCCAGATAATGGTCGATCCGGTAGATCTGTGATTCATCGAAGATATCGGCAAGTTCGGCATTGATGGTGCGGCTGGACTCGCCGTCATGACCAAGCGGCTTTTCAACCACAAGCCGCGCCTGTGGGGTCACAAGGCCACTTGCCTTCAACAGGCGGGTGGCGTCACCAAACAGGCTTGGCGCGATGGCAAGATAAAAGATCGTCGGTCTGTCAGCATTGGCGCGCGTGGCAATGAAGCTGGCCAGTTCGTCGGCGCCATCTCCGGATTTCACATCCAGGGTCAGAAGTGTGATCAGTGTGAGGAATCCCTGCCACTCTGCCTCGCTGGCATGGCCGCCTGTCAACGCATCTTCACAGAACGGGCGAAGCCGTGCGGCGAAGTCGTCAATGTCCATCGCGTGACGCGCCGCTGCCGCGATCCGGAACTCCGCAGTGACCTGGCCGTCGAGATAGCGCCAGAAAAGAGCTGGAAATATCTTTCTCAGCGCCAGATCGCCAGTGCCACCGACAATGATGTAGTCGCTCGGGCTGAGATTGACAGATGTTGCTTTTGCGTCACTCATCATCACGGTTCCTGCTGCGTTGGTCCGATCGCCATTCTGGCACCCCTGTTTCAAAGTTCCAGAGTTTCAGAGCTTCAGTGTGTCAGAGTTTCAGGATTGTTGTGGCGGTGTCCAGCATCCGGTTCGAAAAACCCCATTCATTGTCATACCAGGCAAGCACCCTTGTCATGCCGTCTGGCATGACGCGCGTCTGATCAAGATGCACAATGGCCGAAGCGGGATCATGGTTGAAATCACTGGAAACCAGTGGCCGATTGGTCACATTCATCACCGGCGCCATTCTTGCGGCAGCCGCGATCAGGGCCGCGTTGATATCTTCGGCCGGCATTTGTCTGGTTGGCTCGAACACAAGATCGACAGCCGATACATTTGGTGTCGGCACCCGGATCGCGACACCGTCAAGCTTGCCGGCAAGCTGCGGAAGGACCAGGCCGACGGCGCGCGCGGCACCGGTCGTCGATGGCACCATGTTCAGCGCCGCGGCGCGGGCCCGGTAGGGGTCTTTGTGATCGCCATCGACCAGGTTCTGGTCCCCTGTATAGGCATGGATGGTGGTCATGAAACCCTGGTTGATGCCGCAGCATTCCTGAAGCGCGGCGGCTACCGGTGCCAGACAGTTGGTGGTGCAGGAAGCGTTCGAGATAATCCGCATGTCCGATGTCAGGCTGTCATGATTGACGCCATAGACGATGGTCGCATCGGCGCCGCTTGACGGTGCCGAAACAAGCACCCTGCCGGCGCCGGCCTCGAGATGGCGTGTGGCGTCCGTGGCGGATGTAAAGATACCGGTGCATTCCATCACCAGATCGATCCCGCGCTCACCCCAGGCGCATTGCTCCGGCTCGCGATGGCTCATATAGGCGATGCGGTGCCCGTCAACTTCCAGATAATCCGGGCCGTGGCTGATCGGGCAGGTCAGGCGTCCATGTGTGGAATCAAGCTCCAGGAGCAGGGCGGCGGTTTCGGCAGGTGCCAGATCATTGATGGCGACAATCTGGAAATCGTCGCGTGGCGCTTCGATCAGGGCCCGCAGCACATTGCGGCCAATCCGTCCAAATCCGTTTATCGCAACCTGTTTCATATCCGGCACCCTCAATGATTGTTGCCAGCCTGATACATCACCATCACGCTGTGGTCAATTAATAATTCAATTTGATTTAATAATAAAGCCCTGTAGCCTACAACCAGATGCCTGCTGCGGTATCGGCGGTCCGCCGACGCGCGTGACAGCCGGTCATCATGGGCGCAATTGTGTTTGTGGAGCGGTGATATTATTCTGCCGACAGCACGCAAGGGGGCATTGCTGATGAACACCCGGTCACCGGCTGGCCAATCACCGATTGGCGACCATATTTCGGCTTCGCTTCATGGCGGCAATCAGGTCAGTGTCGGACAGTATAATGAACGGCTCGTCATTTCATTGCTGCGCCGGCATGGCTGGCTGACCAAGGCCGATCTGGCGCGCATGACCGGGCTGTCGGCGCAGACCATGACGGTTATCGTCAAGCGCCTGGTTGCTAGCGAATTGCTGCTCAGCGGTGATAAGATGCGCGGGCGCGTTGGCCAGCCGTCAACGCCTTTCGCGCTGAACCCGCTTGGTGCGGTGTCGATCGGCATCAAGATCGGGCGGCGGTCGCTTGACCTGATCGCCATGGGGTTTGACGGCACGGTGCTGGCCCGGCGCACAGAACGGTTTGCGCTGCCGGATGCGGCGGCGACATTGCGGTTGATTGATGAAAATCTGCCCGGTCTGCTGAAAGATCTGCCGACCGAGCAGCAGACGCGCATCCTTGGTGCCGGTGTTGCGATGCCGCGGACGCTTGCCGGGTGGGAAAGCGAGCTTAATCTTCCCGCCGGGGCGCTTGCCGACTGGAATGATGTCGATATTGTTGCCGAGGTTGAACGCCGGATTGGCGCGTCGACCTATCTTCTTCACGATGTATCGGCGGCCTGTCTCGCCGAGCTGTGTTTCGGTCTTGGCAAGGGCATCCAGAATTTCCTCTATCTCTATGTTGGCAGTTTTGTCGGTGGGGGGCTGGTATTGTCAAACCAGCTGCAGACCGGCGCGCGCGGCGCGGCGGCGGCCATCGGCTCGCTTCCCACGGCGCTGCTTGCTGATGATGGCGGGCCGGGGATGCCGCCGCAATTGATAGAAAAGGCCTCGCTGACAGGGTTTGAGGCGCTGGTGCGTGCGGCCGGGCGCGAAGATCCGCACTCCTTTTACTATGGCGAGCAGGATGACACCACGATCAGGGTCTTTACCGAATGGGCCGAGGGCGCGTCGCGCAGTCTTGCCTTTGCCATTGCCGCCACGGCCTCGATCCTCGATCTCGATGCGGTCATTCTGGCTGGGGGACTCCCCGACGACCGCACTGCCGATCTGCTGCGGATGACAGACGCGGCGCTTGGCGACTACAACACCAAGGGTCTGCACCTGCCGCAGCTTCATCAGGCCGAGATTGGTATCACCGCACGGGCCATTGGAAGCGCCTTTTTGCCGATTTACGCGAATTTCTCGCTTGATCGGGATTCGCTGTTGATCAACATCTAGAGGCCGGGACCAGTAGGGAGCCGGATATGCATCCGCTGTTGAATGAACATGATATCGACTCCTATGCCCGTGATGGCGCGGTGCTGATTCGGGGCCTGTTCGCCGCTCATGTCGATACCATTGCTGCCGGCATTGCCTGGAATATGGACCATCCCGGACCCTATGCAGCAGAGAATCTGAAGCCTGGCGAAGGCGGCAGGTTCTTTGACGACTACTGTAACTGGACCCGCATCCCGCATTTTCAGGAGGTCATTGCCGACCCGACCATTGGCGAGGTGGCGGCCGATCTGATGCGAACCGACACTGTCCAGATGTTCCACGATCATGTTCTGGTCAAGGAACCCGGAACCGCCAAGCCAACGCCCTGGCATCAGGACAGCCCGTATTATTTTGTCGAGGGACAGCAGACCGTCAGCTTCTGGTGCCCCGTTGATCCAGTTGGCGAGGCGACGCTTCGCTGTGTTGCCGGCTCGCATCGCTGGCCGCGGCCCGTACTGCCGACCCGCTGGCTGTCGGAAGAGACATTCTACGCCGATGACAGCGCCTATATGCCGGTTCCAGATCCCGACGCCGAAGGTATGAAGATCCTCGAATGGCCGATGCAGCCGGGTGATGCGGTGGCGTTTGATTTCCGGGTTCTGCATGGTGCGCGCGGCAATCACAGCAGCACCCGTCGCCGCGCCTTTTCGTTGCGCCTTGTCGGCGATGATGCCCGCTATGTGGAACGACCCGGCCGGACCTCGCCGCCATTTCCCGGCCATGACATGCGACCGGGTGAACGATTGCGCGAAGACTGGTTCCCCACTATTTTCCAGCGCTAGAATGTTGGTGTCGGCCACAGCGTGACCGGAGCCGCCGGGAATGACCGATCCGAAGTAGGAGTGTGAAGGTGCGTAAACAGGTTGTCATCGTCGGGGCTGGCCCGGCAGGGTTGCTTCTTGGACGGCTTCTCGATCTTGCGGGGATCGACAATATCGTCCTTGAACGCCAGTCGCAGGATTATGTGCTGGCGCGCATCCGTGCCGGCATTCTTGAGCAGACGACGGTTGATCTAATCCACCGCGCCGAGGCAGGCCAGCGGCTTGCCGCAGAAGGCATTCAGCATCACGCTGTTCATCTGGCCTTTGATTACAAGGCGGTGTCCATCGGCCTGTCGAACCATACCGAAGGCAAGGTTGTCACCGCCTATGGCCAGACCGAGGTGACCCGCGATCTGTGCGATGTCCGGGACGCATCGGGAAGCGAGACAGTCTACGAGGCAGTGGATGTCGAGATCCACGACTTCGACGGCGCAAACCCCTATGTCACCTATGTAAAGGACGGCGTCACACACCGGGTCGACTGCGATCTGATTGCCGGCTGTGACGGCTATCATGGGGTGTGCCGGAAATCGATACCCGAAGGTGCCATCACGACCTATGAAAAACTGTATCCCTTTGGCTGGCTGGGGTTGCTCTCCGAAACCCGCCCGGTGGCGCATGAGGTGGTGTACGCCAATACCGAACGGGGCTTTGCGCTCTGCTCGATGCGGTCGATGACACGCTCGCGCTACTACATCCAGTGCGATGTCGATGACAAGGTTGAAAACTGGTCGGATGACGCCTTCTGGGATGAATTCCGCCGCCGTCTGCCACCCGAAATGGCCGAGTCACTGGAAACCGGCCCGTCGATCGAGAAAAGCATCGCGCCGCTGCGAAGTTTTGTAGCCGAACCGATGCGCTTTGGCAGGCTGATGCTGGCTGGGGACGCGGCGCATGTTGTGCCGCCGACAGGCGCCAAGGGGCTGAACCTTGCAGCCTCCGACATCCATTACATGTATGACGCCATCCTCGCCTTCTGTGCCGACCGGGACGAAGCCGCGCTTGATGAATATTCACGCCGTGCCCTGGATCGGGTGTGGAAGACCGAACGGTTTTCCTGGTGGCTGACCAATCTGACTCATCGGTTCAATGATGATGCCTTTGAACAGCGGATGAAAGAGGCCGAGCTGGCCTATATCACGACATCCGAGGCCGGTCGCAGGATGGTTGCCGAAAACTATGTCGGGCTGCCACTCTGATCCCGGCGGGCGGGCTTCTAGGCGTCAGCGTCTCCACCCCCATCCTCATGCAGACTGTCGAGTGAGGGCCGCTGGCGGGTTGGGTCGTCTTCAGGCCGGTGGCGCCGCCTGAACCGCCGCCCGGTCTGCAGTGAGTCACGACCCATCCTGGCGTGAAGGTCATCGATCGCCGCTTCCAGATCATCACGTCGCCGGCTGTTGTCATCCGCGATATCAAGCAGCCCCTGACCCTGCGGTGGTCCAAGCTGGTCAGCCCCGATCCCCAGTAGCCGGTAGCGCTGTCCCTTGCCGGTTTCGCGCGCCAGCAATTCCCGGCCGACAGCAAACAGCGCATGCGCCTTGTCGGTGCGTTCACCCAGTGTCTGGCTCCTCGTCAGCAGACTGTGATTCGGGCGTTTCAGCTTCAATGTCACACGTCCACCGGCAAGTCCCTGGGCCTTCATCCGGGTTGATACCTTGAGGCACAGCGTCTCAAGTTCGGCCTCCAGTTCGGCCTGCGTCGACAGATCGGTAATGAAGGTGGTTTCGCTCGAAATGCTCTTCGCTTCCCGGTCGGGGGTTACCGGCCGGGGGTCGATTCCGGCGGCAAGATTGCGGATGGTTGGTGCGCCGCGGCCAAGCAGGGCTGTCAGCTCACGCGGGTTGGCGGCAACAAGATCACCGCAGCTTGTGATGCCGGCTGAGGCAAGCCTTGCCACCGCCGCCTTGCCAAGCCCGAAAAGCACCGAAACAGGTTGCGGTGCAAGCCAGGCTGCCGCCCCCGTCATGTCGATGGCAAAGAACCCGTCCGGCTTGTCCCTGTCGGATGCCATCTTGGCCAGCGACTTGGTGCCACTCAGACCAATCGAGACGGTGATCCCGATATCCTCGCGAATGGTGCGCTGCAACCGCAGAAGCGATTCTGCCGCCGTGCAGCCATGCAATGCCTCGGTGCCGGCAAGATCAAGAAAAGCCTCGTCGATCGACAGCGGCTGCACAAGCGGCGTCAGCGCCAGCATATGCGCCCTTATGGCGCGGCTGATGCTGACATAATGATCCATTCGCGGGCGGATCACCACCGCGTCCGGACAGCGTTTCAGGGCCTGCCATGTCGGCATTGCCGAACGCACACCAAACTGGCGGGCAATATAGCAGGCAGCCGCGACCACACCGCGTTCCCGTCCCCCGACAATGACCGGACGGTCGCGGATGTCCGGATTGTCGCGCTTCTCGACAGACGCATAGAAGGCATCGCAATCAACATGTGCGATGGTCAGGCTGAACAATTCCCGCCCGCTGCGAACATCGGCTGATCCACAGGACGGACAATTGGCTGGGGGTGTCGTGCCACCAACATGGCCACTGCGAAGGCAGGACCGGCACAGCATCTGGAAAGCGCCGCCACTCATCGGCACGGCGCGGCCCGGTCACCGCCGCGCGTGATCCGGTATGTCGTGATCAGGTGTGTGGTGTGACTGGTCCCCCTCGACATCAAGGTCTGACGTCCCCTGCTGATATCCTTACCGCCAGCTTGATGGCCGGCATCATTCAACAATACCGGTTTCAGCCCGGTCTGTAAGCCGGCAACCCGCGATCCAGTACACAGTGATGAAGAACCATGTAACAAAACTGTAATATCGACGTATGAAATCTGTAACGCACCGGGTGCAAAAGGTTGTCATTAACCACCCCACGCAGGAGAGTCATTATGCGTTTCATCCTTGCTCTTGTCGGTGCGGTCGCGTTTGTCGGTGCCACAACCGCCGCCAGCGCCCGTGATTACGTCAGCATCGCCGGGTCTTCGACCGTGCTGCCATTTGCCACCATCGTGGCCGAACAGCTTGGCAACAACCCGTCATTCAAGACTCCAGTCGTCGAATCGGGCGGATCGTCTGTTGGCAAGAAAGGTGTCTGCGAAGGCATCGGCACAGAATTCATCGACATTGGCAATGCATCCTCGCGGATGAAGATTGGCGAGCTTGAATATTGTGACGGCAACGGCGTCGACCTGACCGAAATCAAGGTCGGCTATGACGGCATCGTGATTGCCAACTCCAAGGATGGCCAGCCTCTGCTGATTTCCAAGGCGGATCTCGGCATGGCCCTGACAGCAATGGTTCCGGCCTGTGCGGACGGATCTTCAGCTGCCGATTGCACAAAGATGATCCCCAACCCGTTCACCAAATGGAGTGACATCAACGCCGATTATCCGGATATTGAAATCCGCGTCTATGGCCCGCCGACAACCTCCGGCACCCGTGCCTCGTTTGCCGAAATGGTGAATGAAAAAGGCTATTGCGCCAAGAATGACATGGCCAAGGCAGCCCTTGCCGCGGCCGGTGCCAAAGCCAAGATCTGCCGCGCGATGCGCACCGATGGTGCCTATGTCGAGGCCGGCGAGCAGGACAATCTGATTGTCCAGAAACTGCAGGAAGACCCGACCGCCTATGGCATTTTCGGCTTTTCCTATCTGGATCAGAACAGCGATGCCCTGCAGGGCGCGGTGATCGACGGCACCAACCCGACCTTCGATGAAATCGCGGATGGCAGCTATTCGGTATCGCGTGCGCTGTATTTCTATGTGAAGCACGCGCATATCGGTGTTGTTCCCGGCATCAACGAGTATATGGCCGAGTGGGTCAAGCACTGGGGTGACGATGGCGCATTGTCGGATGCCGGCATGATCCCGATGCCGGAAGACGAGCGTGCCAAGTATGCCGCCGCGATGAAGGACCTGCCGAAACTTACGGCAGATATGCTCAAGTAAGGCTGGCAAATTTACCGAGAGCCGGCTACAAAGCCGGCTCTCGTTCTTTAATTTCATTGCATGGAGGCCGAGGTGAACAGCTTTTCGCTTGCTATCGCGGTTCTCTTGTTCAGCTCCGGCTATTTCCTCATTGGCAGCCGCGCTTCGGTGGCACATCGTGCCAGTGGTCGGCGTCTGCATTCCCTTCCGCATTATTACGGTATCTATGCCGGCCTTGTTGCGGCCATCCCGGCGCTGCTGCTTCTTGCCGTGCTGGCAATTGGCGACGACATCGTCTTCCGGTCACTGGCGATGGATTTTGTCCCGGATGAAGTCAGGGCCGATAAAGATTACAGTGAAGTGATTGTTCTGGCGCGGATCACCAATGTCGTCGACGGCATCAATTTCGGCGAGCAGCCGCAATGGGTATATGACGCCGCCGCGGCCTGGAAGGGGTGGGACGCGAATTCCACGACAGTGAAGACAGTCACCGTTCTCAGCCTGTCGCTTGTTGGCGGCCTGATTGCTTATCGGCAGATCAATCCATCGTTCCGCTCGCGCAATGCTGTTGAACGCATCCTGATGATTGTTCTCGCCGGAAGTTCGGCCATCGCCATTTTCACGACCATCGGGATCGTGTTTTCGGTGGTGTTCGAATCGCTTCGCTTCTTCGCTCTTGTTCCGGTCAGCGAGTTTCTGTTCGGCACAACCTGGAACCCCCAGTTCGAAGGTGCCGAACGCGCCGGTTCCGGCCAGATGGGGCTTGCCACCTACGGGTCGGTACCGCTGTTTGCCGGCACGTTCCTGATCTCGGTTGTGGCGCTGTGCGTGGCGGTGCCGGTAGGGCTGTTCAGCGCCATCTATCTGTCCGAATATGCGTCACCGCGCATGCGGGCCTTGATCAAGCCGGTGATGGAGCTGCTGGCCGGTGTGCCGACAGTTGTCTATGGCTTTTTCGCCGCGTTGACCGTGGCCCCCTTCATCCGTGCCACAGGAATGAATCTTGGCCTCGATGTGGCGTCGGAATCAGCACTTGCCGCCGGTCTGGTAATGGGAATCATGATCATCCCGTTCGTGTCGTCGCTGTCGGATGACGTCATAAATGCGGTGCCGCAGGCACTTCGCGACGCCGCCTACGGGCTTGGCAGCACGCAGAGCGAGACAGTCCGTCAGGTGGTGCTGCCGGCGGCGCTGCCCGGTGTGGTGGCGGCCGTTCTTCTTGCTGTGTCACGGGCTGTCGGCGAGACGATGATTGTGGTGATGGCGGCTGGACTTGCCGCCAATCTGTCGCTCAACCCGCTTGACGCGGTGACAACGGTGACATCGCAGATTGTCACCATCCTTGTCGGGGATCAGGAATTTGAATCCGCGAAAACCCTGTCGGCCTTCGCCCTTGCCCTGACCCTGATCGTGATCACGCTGGCGCTGAATTTCGTTGCCCTGCAGATCGTCAAGAAATACCGAGAGCAATATGACTGAGAACCGCATGAAAGGAACGGGCGGCGGCATGATCAGCCCGCAGGAAGCGGCGGTGAGGGTCCAGGCCAATCTGGCGGCGCGGCGTGCGCGTGAACGCCGGTTCCGCGCCTATGGCCGCATTGCCATCGGGATCGCGCTGGCGTTTCTGGTGACGCTGTTCGTGTCGATTTTTTCAAAGGGCATCCCCGGCTTTTTCCAGCATTATGTGACGCTGGAAGTCGCGCTGGACCGTGCCAAGCTGGACCCGGTTGGCGATCTTTCCGTGCAGTCGCTTTACGACGGTGACGCGCGCGGGGTGCTGCGGGCCGCGCTGTATGAAGCCACCGGCGCATCCGGGCGATCGGGGCGCAAGGCGGCTGGCAAGATCATCTCTGCAGGTGCCGAGCAGCGCCTTCGCAACGCCATTCTTGACGATCCGTCCATTCTCGACACCACCCGGCGCATGACCTTTGCTGTGGATGATGATGTGGATTCCTTCCTGCGGGGATTCATCAAACGCGAGACCCCGGAACAGGATCGTCGCATCAATGACAAGATGATCGGCTATATCGACGCGCTACAGGATCAGGGGCTGATCAGCTTTCAGTTCAGCGACTACCTGATTTTTGGCAGCGCCTCGCGCAATGCGGAAATGGCTGGCATTTTCGGGGCGTTGATCGGCTCGTTGCTGACGCTTGCCGTCTGCCTTGTGCTGTCCTTTCCGATTGGCGTTGCAACGGCGGTCTATCTTGAGGAGTTTGCGCCGAAAAACCGGCTCACCGAAATCATCGAGATCAATATCAACAATCTGGCCGCCGTGCCGTCGGTTGTCTTCGGGATCCTCGGTCTGGCGATCTTTATCGGTGTGTTCGGTATGCCGCGGTCGATTCCGCTGATCGGCGGGGTTGTGCTGGCGCTGATGACACTGCCAACCATCATCATCTCGTCGCGTGCCGCGATCCGCGCCGTCCCGCCAAGCATTCGTGATGCCGCGCTTGGTGTTGGTGCCTCGCGCGTGCAGACGATGCTGCACCATGTTGTGCCGCTGGCCATGCCGGGCATGCTGACAGGCACCATTATCGGCATGGCGCAGGCGCTTGGTGAAACCGCGCCACTGCTGATGATCGGCATGGTGGCCTTTATCGTCGACGTGCCGGGAGGCGTGACGGACCCGGGAACGGTGCTTCCGGTGCAGATTTTCATGTGGGCGGATTTCGCCGAACGCATGTTCGTGCTGAAAACCTCGGCTGCGATCATGGTGCTGCTGGCATTCCTGATCCTGATGAACGCGGCGGCCATTATAATTCGCAAAAAACTGGAGAGACGGTGGTAGAGTTCCGCCTTCAGGGACCATCCGATGGATTCGCAGATGATGAATAGTGCCGACCAGACCAAGACACTGGAAATATCGAACATCCCGTCGGAGACGGTTGGCGATATTCATGTCGAACATCCCCGGATGACGGCGCGGGCGGTCAATGTGTTCTATGGCGACAAACGCGCCATCGACAATGTGTCACTCGATATCGCCGAGAAACAGGTGATTTCCTTCATCGGACCGTCAGGCTGTGGCAAATCCACGTTTCTGCGCTGCCTCAACAGAATGAACGACACCATCGATATCTGCCGGATTGAAGGCACCATCGCCCTTGATGGACAGGATATCTATGCGCCGCATATCGATGTTGTGCCCCTGCGGGCGCGCGTCGGCATGGTATTTCAAAAGCCAAACCCGTTCCCGAAATCAATCTATGACAATGTTGCCTATGGCCCCCGTATTCATGGACTGGCCTCAAGCCGTGGCGAACTTGACGATATCGTCGAGAATTCGCTGGTGCGGGCCGGCCTTTGGGACGAGGTAAAGGATCGCCTCGCCCAGCCGGGGACAGGCCTGTCGGGTGGCCAGCAACAGAGGCTGTGTATCGCCAGGACCATTGCTGTCAGCCCGGAAGTGATCCTGATGGATGAGCCATGCTCGGCACTTGACCCGATTGCCACGGCACGGATTGAGGAACTGATCCACGAACTGAGCGCCGAATTCACGATTGTGATTGTCACCCATTCCATGCAGCAGGCGGCGCGTGTCTCGCAGCGGACAGCCTATTTCCACCTCGGCCGGCTGGTCGAGGTCGGTGATACCGAACAGATTTTCACCAAACCGCAGCATGAAATGACGCATAATTACATTACAGGCCGTTTCGGCTAGGTTTGAATGGTCATATTCACGAGGATTTGTGCCGGTTCCGGCACCATGATGACAGGCACGATAACGTGCGACGGGAGATACCGATGAGCCAGGTTGCGCATACAAGCAGCGCTTTTGCCCAGGATCTTGAAGAACTGAACATGGGAGTCGTCAAGCTTGGCGCGCTGGCAGCCCGGCAGCTCAATGCATGCCTGCGCGCCATGTCGGATTTTCAGGCAAGCCGCGTGGATATGCTGATTGAACGCGACGTGGAACTTGACGACCTCGAGGCGCATCTCAACGAAAAGGTGTTTCATATCATCACAGTGCGCGCACCGCGTGCCGAAGATCTGCGGCGCGTCCTTGCCGCGGCAAAGGCAGCCCAGAACCTCGAGCGGATCGGCGACTACGCCCGCAATACAGCCAAGCGTACGAAAGCCATCATGGCCAGCGAGGCGGACAATCTTCCCTGGGACCAGTTGATCGAGATGGGCACCATGGTGGCAGCAATGATCGACGATGTGCTGGTCGCGCACCAGAAAGGTGATCTTGACGCTGCGCAGGCCATCCGCAATTCCGACGTTCATGTCGACAAGCTTCATACCGCGTTCTTTGGCACGGTCATCGCCGATATGGAGGCTGGCAATCTGCCACCACTTGTCGGTGTGCATCTTCTGTTCATCGGCAAGAATCTCGAACGGATCGGCGATTTCACAACCAGCCTTGCCGAACAGGTGCTGTTCATCGAAACCGGTGAAACGGTTGAGACAAGCCGGCCCAAGGCGGACCGCACAAGCTGGATGATCGAGGAAAGCTGAGCCTGCCTGATCACCGTCATGGCCGCCCCCCTGCCACCGGCAAGACTTGTCGTTGATGCCGGCCTCGCGCTAGCCTGTCTGCCAATGCTGTTCCAGACAACGCCCGGAGACCCTGATGAGTGATGGTGACATGGCAAGCAACGCCACCGATGATGTGCTTGTCCATTCCAGCTGCGATGCCGATGGCATTCTGCGCCTGACATTGAATGCGCCTGGAACGCGCAACGCGCTGTCCGAAGCCATGATGACATCGCTTGCGGCCGCGCTCGAGGCGGCGGCTGACAGCAAGGCCGTCCGGGTGATTGTCATTGCCGCCAATGGTCCCGTGTTCTGCGCTGGCCACAATCTCAAGGAGATGGCGGCGGCGCGCGCTGCACCGGAAAATGCCGATGACCGCGGGCGGGCCTATTTCACCCGCATTCTGACCCAATGCTCGGCATTGATGGCATCGATTCCCGCGCATCCGAAACCTGTCATCGCCGAGGTCGCCGGGACGGCGACGGCCGCCGGCTGCCAGCTTGTGGCAAGCTGTGATCTGGCTGTCGCGGCGGAGGGCGCACATTTTGCCACCCCCGGGGTTCATATCGGTCTGTTCTGTTCCACCCCGATGGTGGCACTGTCGCGCAATGTGGCGGCAAAGCACGCTATGGAGATGCTGTTGACGGGTGACCCCTGTCCGGCATCGCGCGCCGCCGAGATCGGGCTCGTCAACCGCGCTGTGCCCGCATCCGAACTGTCCGACACTGTCATGGAGATGGCGCGGCGTATCGCTTCGAAATCAACCGCCACCGTGGGGTTTGGCAAACCGGCATTCTACCGGCAGGCCGAACGACCGCTTGTCGAGGCCTATGAATATGCGGCCGCAGTGATGGTCGACAACATGCTGGCCAATGATGCCGAGGAAGGTATTGCCGCCTTCATCGAAAAGCGTCCGCCGCGCTGGTCCGACAGCTGACCGCGACAGCCCGTCATCAGCGCTGTCCGAGTCGTCGCAACATCGCCGACAGCGGCACCGCCCTTGTTGCGTGGAATGTCTCGTGATTGGCCTCGACGACGTCAAGGTCATAGAGATAATTCACCATCAGCCCGCCAGACTGTTGCATGCCCTTTGGTGACCTGTCGGCACCAAAATTCAGCTGTTCGAGAATGGCGCCATTGCCAAGATGGAAGCGCGCGACAGGATCGTTCGGCCAGCCGTCCTCGCGGTCAGGTTCGGTGAAATAGCGAATGGCGGCGGCAAGAAAGGCAGCTTCATGCTGTGCGGCCTCGCCATTCCAGAACCCGGCATCATCGGTGTCAAAGACCGTCGCAAGATCGGGCACATTCTTTCGCAGCCATCGCATCAGGCCGGGTACCGGCGACAGGGTGACAAAGCGTTTCAGATCCGGAAATTCCTGTTTCAGTTCCTGGGCCACGCGTTTGATCAGGAAATTGCCAAAGGAAATGCCGGCAAGCCCGGCCTGACAGTTCGAGATCGAATAGAAGACCGCGGTGCTGGCGCTTGCAGCCGGCAGCGCCTCGCGGTCAATGACCAGAACCGAGTCAATGTCCCGCGGGATGTCCTCGGTCAGCGCAACCTCGACAAAGATCAACGGCTCTTCAGGCATGCTGGGATGGAAAAACCCAAAACAGCGCCGGTCTTCAGGGGCAAGCCGCGCGCGCAGGTCATCCCATGATGAAATGGCGTGGACAGCCTCATAGGCAATGATCTTCTCCAGAATATTGGCCGGTGTTGACCAGTCGATGGGCTGCAGGATCAGAAAGCCCGGATTGAACCACATGCGAAGCAGTGATTTCAGCCCGCTATCGAGGCGGGTGATATCGGCAGACTGTGCGGTCAGGCCCAGCAATCGCTGACGAAGCCGGACCAGCCGCACGGTGCCGCCATTGGTGGCGTTCAGCCGCCGGAACAGCTCCATCCATCGCGGTTCGGCAATCGCGGCGATGCCGGCAAGTTTGCCGGCGTCGGGATCCGCTGCATAGGCGGCTGCGGCCTGTGCCAGCCGGGTGCCATCCAGATCGAATCGCGTTGCGATATCCGTCATCAACGCGGCCAGCCGACTGTCATCCATGGATTCGATCTGGTCGAGAAGGGAATGCGCGGAGACAAGCGAGGACACGTCGCCGGTGGCGGAAAGTACGGCATCGACAGCCGCCTCCGGGTCATTGTCAATTCCGGCAGGTTGCCGCCAGCCCAGCGTGGCCATGCGAACCGGCGCGTTGACCAGCGCTGTCAGCATTGATTGGAGGATGCGCATTGCGTGCCTTTTGCGGACGAAACCATGTTGGTGGCGCACCCGGTGCGCGCCTGAAACCCCGTTGTCCGGATTATGGCACGGATTCGCGGTGCTGCGGAATTGAAAAGGTCGGCGGCAGCGCCTAGGATGCGTAGCCACGCAAGCTGATGTGACCGATCGGAATGACACGCCAGCGCGCCAGGGAGAATGATCATGTCCGAGTCCGCAACCCTGTCTGAAATTGTTATTGCCGGGGCCGCTCGCACGCCGATGGGCGGCTTTCAGGGAGACCTGTCTTCGATGACGGCGCCACAGCTTGGTGGCGCTGCGATCGGTGCCGCGCTCGCCGATTGCGGTGCTGCGGCCGGGTCGGTTGACGAGGTGTTGATGGGCTGTGTCCTGCCGGCGGGTGTCGGTCAGGCACCGGCCCGTCAGGCCGGCTTTGCCGCCGGTCTGGATGAATCCGTGCCTGCATCGACAGTGAACAAGGTATGCGGGTCCGGCATGCGGACCGTGATGATGGCGCATGACATGATCCGCGCCGGCACGGCTGGCCTTGTTGTCGCCGGTGGTATGGAAAGCATGACCAATGCCCCCTATCTGTCGCCGGCCACGCGCGGCGGGGCCAGACTGGGCCATCAGTCATTGCAGGACCACATGTTCCTTGACGGGCTGGAAGACGCCTATGACCGCGGCAAGCTGATGGGACGCTTTGCCGAGGATTGCGCGTCATGCTATCAGTTTTCGCGCACGGCACAGGATGACTATGCCCTGCAGTCACTTGCCAACGCGCGCGCCGCTCAGGACAACGGGGCCTTTGACGGTGAAATTACGCCTGTCACCTTCAGCACCCGCAAGGGCGATGTCACCATCACGTCTGACGAACAGCCGGCCAAGGCGCGGCCCGAAAAGATTCCACAGCTGAAGCCTGCCTTCGTCGCTGACGGCACGGTGACGGCGGCCAACGCCTCGTCCATCTCCGACGGGGCGGCGGCGCTCATTGTCACCAGCGCGGCCAAGGCGGATGAACAGGGGCTGAAGGTGCGCGCCCGGATTTGCGGTCATGCCAGCCATGCCCATGCCCCGCAATGGTTTACCACGGCGCCGGTCCCGGCAGCGCAGAAGCTGCTGGAAAAGCTTGGCTGGCAGACAGGTGATGTTGATTTATGGGAGGTCAATGAAGCCTTTGCCGTGGTGCCGATGGCTTTCATGCACGAGCTTGGTCTGCCACGCGAACGGGTGAATGTGAATGGCGGTGCCTGTGCGCTTGGCCATCCGATCGGCGCGTCGGGAAGCCGGATCATTGTGACCCTGCTTCACGCGCTGGAAGCACGTGGGTTGAAGCGCGGCGTGGCTGCGATTTGTATTGGCGGCGGCGAGGGCACCGCCATCGCGGTTGAGCGCATCTAGCGCGCTCACGCGATTGCGAGGGAACAGACGGTGGCAGGACAGCTGAACAACATGGTGCTTGCCGATCCACGCCGCGAGGGGCGGGTGGCGCCTATCGCGGTCATCGACATCGGCTCGAACTCGATCCGTCTTGTTATCTATGCCAGTGGCGGCCGATATCCGTTTCCCCTGTTCAATGAACGGTCGAACTGCCGTCTTGGCGAGGGCCTTGGTGAAGACGGGATGTTGCAGACCGAGCGGATCACGGTGTCGCTGGCGGCATTGTCGCGTTTCGCAAGGCTCATGAAATCTATGGGTGTTGCCGCCATTCATGCCGTTGCCACGGCGGCGGTAAGGCGAGCCCATAATGCGGCTGAATTCATCGCTCCGGCTGAGGTCATTCTCGGCCAGCCAATCGGCGTTCTGAGCCAGCGTGAAGAGGCACATTTCGTGGCGCGTGGCCTGACATTGAACATTCCCGAGGCAACAGGTCTGGTGGCTGACCTTGGTGGTGGCAGTCTCGAGGTTGTCGCGCTTGAAAACGGTCAGGCCCAGCAATCGACAAGTTTCAATTTCGGTCACCTGTCAACTGTGGAAGCCGCCGAGATCGACCATGCCATTGCGGAAGTGCCCTGGCTTGCTGCCAGGCCGGAGACACGAATTTTTGGTGTCGGCGGGTCGTTCCGCGCGCTCGGCCTTGCCTATATCGAGCAGACAGGTTACCCGCTGCCGGTTCTTCATGGATTGCGCATTCCAGCCGATGACGCTGGCAACATGCTGTCGGCGTTCTGCCGAACTGACCCCGATCTGTCCGGTGTGCCGCTTGGCCGTCAGAAAACAATGCCGACAGCGGCGCTGATCATGCGTGCGTTGCTTCGCCAGAGCCGTGCTGAAAGGCTTGTTGTCAGCGGCACCAGTATCCGTGACGGGCTGATTGCCGATCTCGAGCTTGGGGCCCTCGACAGGGCGGATTTCCTGCTTGTCGTCTGTCAGGAAATTTCACGGGCCTCGCATCGCTTCCCCGGCGTTCCCGGTGCGTTGGTCGCGTTGCTGCGGCCCTTGTTCAGACCGCGCGACGATCAGACCGCCGACGAGGTGGACATTGACCGGAAACGGTTTGACAGGCTGCTGGAGGCAGCGTGTTTCCTGTCCGACATGTGCTGGAACGAGCATGAGGATGTGCGCGGTGATCTTGGCGCGCGGCGTGTTCTCGGCCTGCCGGTGAACTGTGTTACCCACAAGGAGCGGGTCTGGCTCGCCACCGCAATCTATCACCGTTATGTCGGACGCAAGACCAACAAGTCGCGGCCGACCGAACTGTCGGTCCTGCTCAGCCGTCGCCGCCGCGCCGAAGCAACGGTGATTGGCCTTGGGTTGCGTTTCGCGCTGACCTTTTCCGGTGGCACGGCGCAGAATCTCGACCAGATCCGCCTCAGCAATGATGGGACAACATTGACGCTTCACGTTGGTGCCGGGTGCGCCGCCCTTGTCGACAGCCATGCAATGCGCCGCTTCCAGCAGGTGGCGCAAAGTGCGAATCTCGAGGCTGACATCAATTATGACAGCCCCTAAGATGACACCTTCAGACGACCATCTTTCCCGGCCGGATGTGACAGCGGATGCCCATGCGGCAAACAGCCGTTCTGCGGACATGCAGGGCGCGCTGACCGAGATTGGCGCCATGCTCGACGACGGTCTGCTTGTCGTTGACGGTGACGGCACGGTGAGATTGGCCAACAACGCGGCGGTGCGGTTTCTGGGTGAGGGGCTTGTTGGCCGGGAACTGGCCGACGTCATCCCGGCGCCGGATGTCCTTGATATCATCGCTGGCCGCGAGGCCGAACGGATGTTCATCTTCACCGCCAAGACCAGTGTCGCGATGGAATTCGATGTGCGGGTTCGCCGGCTGGATGACGGCCGGATTATCGTCATGCTTCTCGACATGACATTGCAGCGCAACCTTGAAAAGGTGCGGCGCGATTTTGTGGCCAATGTCAGCCACGAGCTTCGCTCACCGCTGACAAGCCTTGCCGGTTTTATCGAGACGATCCTTCTCAATGATGTTCGGGACTGGCCGACACAGCAGCGGTTCCTGCGCATCATGGCCGAAGAGGCAGGTCGTATGTCGCGTCTGATCGACGATCTGCTGTCGCTGTCGCGGGTCGAGGTTGATGAACATATCATTCCCGACGAGACAGTGCCGCTTCTTGAAGTTGTGAAAGCGGTGATCGCAAGTCTCGAGACACAGGCCACCCGAAAGGGCATGCGGATCCGGCTGGATGACAGGCGGCCGGTATCCGCGTCGCGGCTGGTCATGTTCGGTTTCGCCGACGAGATCAACGAGATCTTTCACAACCTGATCGAAAACGCCATCAAATACGGTTTTGACGATACCGAGATCGTGGTCGATCTTGAACTTGCCAATCCGGGGCAGGTCGTTATTTCGGTCACCAATCATGGCGAATCGATCGCGGACAAACATATCAACCGGCTGACCGAAAGATTCTACCGTGTTGACAAGGCACGCTCGCGCAAGATCGGCGGTACGGGCCTTGGTCTTGCCATCGTCAAACATATCGTCAATCGACATCGCGGCACCATGCATGTCAGCAGTACCGATGCCGGTGTAACCCGGTTTGCCGTGACCCTGCCGGTAATGGCGCAGTCATGAAGAGTCATAAAATTGCAATATTGTCATGTCACACCTTGCCTGATGCGGTGTGTGGAAAGGCAAGGCAATAGATGTCCATCCGTATTCTTGTCGCTGATGATGAGCCCAATCAGCTTGAGTTGCTGACCTTCAATCTGGTGCAGGCGGATTACGAGGTCATTCGTGCCGAGGATGGCCAGCAGGCGCTGGACATGATCGAGGAACATCGTCCCGATCTTGTGATCATCGACTGGATGATGCCGCGGATGTCGGGGATTGATGTCTGCCGCACGCTGCGCTCCCGCAGCGATACAAAACATCTCCCGATTATCATTCTGAGTGCCCGTGGCGAAGAGGGCGATCGCACACTGGGCCTGGATATCGGTGCCGATGACTATATCTCGAAGCCGTTTTCCCCGCGCGAGATGATCAGCCGTGTTCGGGCATTGCTTCGCCGGGCGCATCCGGCGCTTGTTGACGAGATTCTGGAATTTCACGATCTGCGGTTCAACCAGTCGACAATGGAGATCACCCGTGCCGGGCATCCGGTGTCACTTGGGCCGAAGGAAAGCCGGCTCCTGGCAATCCTGATGGAACGACCGGGACGTGTATTCAGCCGGACCCAGCTTCTGGACCTGGTCTGGGGGCATGGCGTCTATGTCGAGGAACGGACGGTGGACGTCCATATCTCACGGCTTCGCAAGGCCATCAACAATCCCGCGGGTGACGATGCCGGCGGCGGCAATCTGATCCATTCCGTGCGCGGCAGTGGCTATGCACTCCGCGCCCCGACCGACGCGCTGTAACAGCCTGTCTGTAACCGCTGGATTACCGTTTGTGAACATGGCAGCATGCCACCTTCCAACATCCTGACCGGAGATCGCCATGACCCCGTCCGATTCCCCATCCGGGGCACATTTCGTGCCGCTTGCGGTGATCATGTCAGACTATGGCGGCAGTCTGGCTGCCTATATGACCGCCACGCACAGCCGTGACAATGTCATCACCATGCAGGTCGAGATGGAGGTGGCCGGCGTCAGTGGCCGCAAATTCATGGTTGCCGTCGCCGTGACATGGAATTTCGACAGCGCCGAGGCATTGCAGGACGCCGCCACCGAGGATTGTCCGGCCGACCATGAATCTGTGTTCGCCTGGGTGCCCGCCGACAGGTTTGGCGGTGATGATTTCGGCATCTATATCGATGATATCGGTGTTGGCGACCAGCTTCAGAACGGGCTTGTCGCCGAGATCATCGAAAAGGCCGGCATCGAACAGGCTGTCGCCGGTGGCCCGTCATGAGGCGCGGCCACGCTGCCCGGCACAGCGTTTCGAACAATAGCGCACATTTTCCCAGTCGCGTTCCCACTTCTTGCGCCAGGTAAAAGGCCTGCCGCAGGTGGCACACAGCTTGGTGGGAAGGTCGCGTTTCTGTAACCGTTTTGTCATGATACCGTCATATCCTGTGCGTCTCACACATGTTTACAGGTCGCCCCGATGACAAGTCCCCGCAATGTTCTTTTTTTGTGTACTGGCAACTCGGCTCGTTCCATTCTCGCCGAGGCCATTCTCCGCCGGGACGGGGTCGGTCGATACGCCGCCTTTTCGGCAGGTTCACAGCCCACTGGCGCTCCCAACCCGGCGGCGCTGGCCACGCTGCGGGCGCGGGGTCTTGAACATGAATTCGCGCGTTCGAAAAGCTGGGATGAATTCGCCGGTGTCGGGGCAGTGCCGATGGATTTGATCATCACTGTCTGCGCCGGTGCCGCCGGCGAGGTCTGTCCGGTCTGGCCGGGGCATCCCCACACCGCGCATTGGGGTGTCGAGGATCCGGCTGCCGTCACCGGGGGCAAGGCGGATATCCAGGCCGCCTTCGCGGCAACCTTTGACCAGATGGAGGCGCGCATTGATGCGCTGTTGGCGCTTGGTGATGCGCCTGTTGCCGAATTGATGCCGGCAATCCGCCGGATCGGAGAGATGCCATGAATGCCCCCTCGATATCGCGCCAGCTTGTCGCCGAGGGTATAGGTACGATGCTGTTGCTGGCCACGGTGATTGGTTCCGGGATCATGGCCGAGAGGTTGGCTGACGGCAATCTGGCGGTGGCGCTTCTTGGCAACACCATTCCGACAGGTTCCATTCTGTATGTTCTGATCACCATCTTCGGTCCTGTTTCCGGGGCACATTTCAATCCTGCCGTGACCCTTGCCTTTGCGATCCGTCGCCAGATCACGGGCACCCGCGCCCTGATGTATGTCGTGATGCAGATTGCCGGGGGTCTGTGCGGCGCCATGCTGGCGCATCTGATGTTCGAGATGCCGGTGCTTCAGCTGTCGCAGAATATGCGAACCGGCGGCGCGCAATGGCTGTCGGAATTTATCGCCACTCTCGGCCTGCTGACGGTGATTTTCGGTGGTCTGCGCTGGCGGCCCGACGCCATTCCGGCGCTTGTTGGTCTTTACATCACGGCGGCCTACTGGTTCACCGCATCAACCAGTTTCGCCAACCCGGCGGTAACCATTGCACGGTCCTTCACCGACAGCTTTTCCGGGATTTTTCCAGCCCACGCGCCGGGCTTCATTCTGGCCCAGCTGGCGGCGGCCATTATCGCTCCGGTTGTCATTGGCTGGATGTTTGCCGACTCCGAGTGACGCCGTTTGCGACGCGTGACGTCGTGGATGACAAGCCGGTGGCCCTTGTCTAATATCCGCTCGCAAATGGAGGCGTGATGTGACCCTTGATTCACAACATACATACGACAAGGCCGCGATTGCCCGTTCGGTGGCGCGAATGCTGCTTGAGATCAAGGCGGTTCTGTTCCGCGCCGATGATCCCTTTACCCTGACATCAGGCATGAAAAGCCCGGTCTATATCGACTGCCGCAAGATCATCGCCTTTCCACGAATGCGGGCGCAGATGATGGATTACGGCCGGACCGTGATCATGAATGACATCGGCTATGAAAGCCTTGACGCTGTTGCCGGCGGCGAGACTGCCGGCATCCCCTTCGCCGCCTGGCTTGCCGAACGGACTGCCCTGCCGATGCATTATGTCCGCAAGAAGCCAAAGGGCTTTGGTCGTGACGCGCGGATCGAGGGCGACATCCAGGATGGTCAGCGTGTCCTTCTTGTCGAGGATCTGACAACCGATGGCGGTAGCAAACTCAGCTTTGTGAACGCCATTCGCGAGGCTGGCGCCGAAGTCGGCCACACATTCGTCATCTTCTATTACGACATCTTCAAGGATACGCCGGAAAAGCTGGCTGCCGAGGGAATCCAGCTTCACTATCTGTCGACATGGTGGGATGTTCTGGCGGCAAGCCGCGAGGCCGGCAGTTTTGACGAGGCGACCCTGTCTCAGGTAGAGGCATTCCTTCATGACCCGCGTGGCTGGTCGAAGTCCAGGGGTGGTGCCTAATCCGTCCTGACAGGGCGTTCAGTCTCCAAATGGAACATCAAGATCGGGGAGAGTTTCATGATAATTGATTTTGACAGTTTTACACCGATTGCGTCGCTCGTCGGAGGCGTGATGATTGGCCTCGCGGCTTTGCTGCTGATGCTGACACATGGCCGCGTGATGGGAATCAGCGGCATCCTGGGGGGCGTTTTCGGCGGCATGTTCGCCTCAGGCGACAAATCGGCCTCGGGCGACAAATCGGACGTTGCCTGGCGGCTGTTGTTCGTGATCGGCGTGCTGGCGGGTCCGCTGGCGCTGATGGCGCTGACCGGTGCGCCGGTGGAGCGGGCATCGGTGGCGTCCGGATTGACCCTGCCGGTCGCCGGGTTTCTGGTCGGGCTCGGGACCGCCATCGGGGCCGGTTGCACCTCGGGGCACGGGATCTGTGGTCTGGCGCGGCTGTCGGTACGCTCGGCGGCGGCTGTCGGGATGTTCATGGCTACCGCGGTCATCACTGTCTATATCGTCAGGCATGTGGTCTGAGGGGGAGGAAGATCATGATACGTGCAATTTCATTGATCCTGACCGGCGCGCTGTTTGGTGCCGGCCTTGCGCTTTCGGGCATGCTGAACCCGGCCAAGGTTGCCGGATTTCTTGATCTGTTCGGGGTCTGGGACCCGTCGCTTGCCTTTGTCATGGGCGGCGGGGTGATCGCCAATTTCATCGGCCACCGCATCGTGATGCGTCGCGCGGCACCGGTCTTTGGTTCTGGATTCGTCATTCCGACACGTTCGGACATTGACAGTCGGCTGTTGATCGGGGCGGCATTGTTCGGTGTTGGCTGGGGTCTTGCCGGTCTTTGTCCCGGGCCTGCCATTGCCTCCATCCTGGTGGCACCTGGCGAGGTCGGGCTGTTCGTGCTGATGATGCTTGCCGGACTTTTTGTCGGACGGATGCTGTCAGACGGCCCGTCGGCACGCCCTGCCACGCAAAGCTAGGCTGGCCGCACAACAGGCACCCTTTACACCCGGCGTCGGTGGCGACAGGATCTGCATATGACAGTCGCCCCGCGCTTTGACATCGATATGCAGGCCTTCTGGCACGACCCGTATCCAACACTGGCGCGGCTGCGGGAACAGGCACCGGTTGCCTTTGTTCCGCAGCTTGACGGTATCGTACTGACCCGCCGCGATGACATTGATCACTGGGAAAAACGGACTGATGTGTTCAGTTCCGAGCAGCCCGGCGGGTTGATGACCCGTCTGATGGGGCAGAACATGATGCGGTGCGATGGTGACCAACACCAGCGCCAGCGGCGTCAGATGCAGCCCGCAGTATCACCGCGTGCTGTCGCACGGCACTGGCAGCGCGCCTTTCATGACGCGGCGGCGACGCTTCTTGATGATCTGGAGGCGCATGGTGAGGCCGAGTTATGCCGTGATTATGCAATGCCACTGTCCGGCGAGGCGCTGCGGCTGATCACCGGGCTTGCCAATATATCCGCAAGCGAGATGGACGCGCATTCACAGGCAATGATTGACGGCATCTCGAACTATGCCGGTGATGCGGCCATTGAAACACGTTGCTGCCAGGCTGTGGCGACACTCGACGCGGCGATTGATGAAACGCTGTCCGGCCTTGCGCGCCACGATCCCGATCCGGATTCACTGGCCGGTGTCTCGGTGATTGCCGTGCTTCACCGCGCCGGCGCGCCCGAAGATGAAATCAGGGCGAATGTAAAGCTTGTCATCAGCGGTGGCCAGAATGAACCTCGCGATGCCATTGCCGGGGCCATCTGGGCGCTGCTGACCCATCCGGAACAAATGGCACTGATCCGACAGGGGACTGTCAGCTGGGATCGCGCGTTTGACGAATATGTCCGCTGGATGGCGCCAATCGGCATGTCGCCGCGTCGCATCGCCGCCCCGGCCTGGATCAGGGGAATCGATATCGAGCCCGGAGGCCGCGCCTTTTTCATGTTTGGCGCGGCGAACCGCGACCCGCTGCATTTTGACATGCCGGACAGCTTCGACATCACCCGTGATACACGCAAGCATATTGCCTTTGGTGCCGGGCCGCATTTCTGTGCCGGGGCCTTTGCCGCGCGCGCACTTGTGGCGCATGTCGCCCTGCCGATGATTTTTGACAGGCTGCCAGCGTTGCGGCTTGACCCGGCGCATCAGGTGGCCTTTGGTGGCTGGGCGTTTCGCGGGCCGCTTGGCCTGCATGTGAAATGGGATTGATTGCCGGGCCGCCACCGGTTCGCCATCAGCCCAGGGAGTGCTGAGATGACACGGGCACAGGATGACAAGACCGGCCGGCGGACAATTGTCAGGGGCGGCTCGCCGCCGCCTTCGGCCAGCCGGCCGGTGGTCCCGCCGCTTTACCCCTCGGTTGTCTATGCCGCGTCATCTGCCGATGCGCTGGACGCCCAGTATGAAGGCAAGGTGCCGGGATATACCTATGCTCGCGAAGGTCACCCCAACGCCGACATGCTCGCAGACAAGATCGACTGGCTTGAAGGCGGCGAGGGCGGCCTGATCACCGGGTCTGGTATGGCGGCGGTCTCGGCGATGTTTCTTGGGTTGCTGTCGCGCGGTGACCATGTGCTTGCCGGCGACCAGCTCTATGGGCGCTCGCTTCGCATGCTGACCCAGGATCTGCCGCGGCTCGGCATCGAGACCAGCTTTGCGGATGCCGGTGACGCCACCGCCATGGCGGCGGCACTGCGCCCGAATACGCGGATCATCCTTGTCGAGGCGGTGTCAAACCCGACTTTGCGGGTGGCCGATATGACAGGCATTGCCGAACTGGCAGCCGGTTCGGGGGCGCTGCTCGCGGTTGACAATACCTTTACCACCCCGGCCATGTTCCGGCCTTTGAACAGCGGCGCCGATATCGTGATCAACTCGATCACGAAATTTCTGGCAGGGCATTCCGATGTAACACTCGGCTATGTTACGGCGCGTGATCCCGACCATCGACAGGCGATGCGTGACGCCGCCGTCACATGGGGCCTGACACCAAGCCCGTTTGACTGCTGGCTTGCCGACCGGGGGCTGCACAGCTTTGATCTCCGGTTCGCGGCTGCCGAACGGAGCGCAGCGATGATTGCCGATCATCTGGCCGGGCGCAGCGGTATCCGCAAAGTGCTGTATCCCGGACGTGCCGATCATCCGGATCATGGCCGTGCGAAGTCCCTGTTCGGAGACCGGTCGGGCAATATGGTGACGTTCGAGATCGAGGGTGGCCGTCCACAGGTCAACGCCTTTATCGAGGCCGCGGCCAGCATTCCGTTTGCGCCGACCCTTGGCGATATCGGCAGCACCCTGTCGCATCCGGCCTCATCATCGCATCGCGGCCTCGCCGCTGAAGACCGTGCCGGGCTTGGCATCGGTGAAGGGATGTTTCGTCTGTCCGTCGGTATCGAGCCGGGTGAAATGCTGATCGATGAACTAAACGCCGCACTTGCGGCGATAAAGGACGATTAGAGGATATCTGAAACCTGCCGGGTCGTCAGACACTGATGCGCTGGCGAGGAGACAACTGGTGCGTGAATTTGACTATATCATTGTTGGCGGCGGCTCGGCTGGATGCGTCCTTGCCGAACGGCTGACCGCCTGTGGGCGTCATTCAGTGCTGCTGCTCGAGGCGGGTCCGTCAGACAGGCGGCTCTGGGTGCGGGTGCCGATCGGCTATGGCATCCTGTATCACCAACGGGCTGTCAACTGGATGTACAATACCGATCCCGAACCGCATCTTGACGGACGCACGGTCTATCAGCCGCGTGGCAAGGTTCTTGGCGGGTCCGGTTCGATCAACGCACTTGTCTATCACCGGGGTCAGGCTGGCGACTATGATGACTGGGCCGCAGCCGGCAATGATGGCTGGGGCTACGACCAGGTCGAAGCCGTCTATGACAGGCTGGAAACGCCGGCTCCCGAAAATCCCGGAACCCCTTTCCTGTCGGTATCGGACAACAGCGCCGATTTTCACAGCCTCTGTGGCGATTTCGTCGATTTCTGCACCGAAGGCCAGCTTCCCGCCGGGATGACGGCCCGGCGTGAGGGGGTCGGAATCGGCCCCTATCTGACAACAACCAGAAACGGCATGCGATGTTCAAGTGCGGTGGCCTTTCTGTGGCCGGCGATGCGCCGCGCGAACCTGACTGTTGTGACAGGTGCGCATGTCGAACGGATCGGGTTCACAGGGCGGCTGGCGGACAGCGTGACCTATCGGCACCGGGGTGCCAGCCACACCGTGCGGGCCGGACGTGAAATCCTGGTGGCTGCCGGTGCGGTTGGCTCGCCACAGCTGCTGCAGGTCAGTGGTGTCGGTCCGGCCCTACATCTGCGTGATCTTGGCATTGATGTCGTTCATGACCAGCCGCAGGTCGGTCAGCATCTGCAGGACCATTTCGGCATCAACTATATCTTCAAGGCCAACAAGAAGACGCTGAATGATGTGTTTGGCAGCTGGTCTGGCCGGGTCATGTGCGGGCTGGAATATCTGCTGCGGCGTCGCGGACCTTTGGCGCTCAGTGTCAATCAGTTTGGCGGGCTGGTCAAAAGCAGCGGCTCACAGGCCCGCCCCGACATGCAGATCTATCTGAATCCGCTCAGCTATCAGAGCTTTCACAAAGGGCGCCGCAAGCTGATGCGTCCGGACGCCTTTTCCGGCTTCATCATCGGCTTCAACAGCTGCCGACCGAAAAGCGAGGGCACAGTCACCATCCGCAGCCCGCGCACATCGGACGCGCCGTCGATCCGCCCGAACTATCTCAGTCACGAGGATGACAGGAACGACGCCATCGTCATGGCGCGTGTTGTTGAACGGCTTCAGAACACGCCGCATCTGAAGTCCATTCTCGCCGACGACCCGCTGACTCCGCTGGACAGGATGAATGATGAGGAAGTCCTGGCCGATTTCAAGGATCGCGGCGGCACCGTCTTTCATCTGTGTGGCACCTGCCGCATGGGGCCGGACCCTGCTTCCGCCGTTGTCGATGCAAGGCTTCGGGTCCACGGTATCGACGGGCTTCGGGTGTGTGATGCCTCGGCCTTTCCCAACATCACCTCGGCGAACACCAACGCGCCGACAATGATGCTTGCCGATCGTGCTGCCGAGATGATTCTTGAGGATGCGAAATGACATCCGGCCCGCGCGGTCTTGCCATGATTGCCGGCATCGGCATCGCCCCGGGACGGTAGCATCAGCTTGTATCGGAGTCTTTCTGCGACTATATAACCCGCAGACAGAATATCGCGCAGACAGGGCGGCTTTTCCGGCGATGGATTCATGAAATTCAGAACATCTTATATCTGGGCAGCGCTCGTGGCGCTTGGTGTTGCGGGCTGGATGGTGTCCGGCAAATTCAGCAACCCGTCAGCGGATGCAGCGTCCGAACAGGATGTGTCCGACACCTCGGTTGTGGCCGGGGCGCAGGATGGCGCGCAGGATAGCGCGAGCCTGGCCGAAACGGCTTCGGTGTCCTCTGCGCCGCGGATTTCGGCTGTCACCGTGACCAACAGTGCGGTGCGCCGGTCGGTCCGGGCCAGCGGTGTGACCCAGCCAAAGTCGGTTGTCACCGTGTCGGCGGAAATTGCCGGTACAGCCCGCAAGGTGCCGGTCAGTGAGGGCAGTGCCATTGCCGCGGGGGATGTTCTGGTGGCTCTGAACACGACCACCCTGCCTGTCAGGATCGAGGCGGCCACAGCCGAGATCGCCGCCGCGCAGACTGCCTATGACATGGCGGTTGAGCAGGCGGGCGGCACCTATGAAGAAGAGCGTGCCGCCGCGCAGGCCACGCTTGAAGTGGCGCGGCAGCGGCTGGACATCTCTCGCAAACTGGCCTCACAGAATTTCAGCGCACCGGTCGAACAGGCCCAGCTGAAGGCGGATTATGAAAATGCACGGATGGCGCTGGCACGCATTGATCTGGCAAAAAACCTCAAATCCGAGGTTGATGTCTCACAGAGCAGGGCACGACTTGCGACGGCAAAATCCAACCTTGCTGTGCTTCGTGACCAGCTGAAGAAATCCACCATTACCGCGCCAACCGGTGGCTGGCTTGAAACCGTATCGGTCGATGCCGGGGAACAGGTCGGTGCCGGGTCGCCGGTGGCGACGATCCTCAATATGGACGAGGTGAAAATCATTGTTGGTGTGCCGCAGACCGACATTGCGCAGATATCCGTTGGTGACCGGGTCAGCGTCGATGTGGCCGGCGCCGGCAAGCGCGAGGGCACTGTTTCACGCATTGCCTCGATCACCAGTTCGACAACACGGACCTTTGACGTCGAGGTGACGGTGCCGAATCCGGACCGTATCCTGCGCGCTGGGATGAGTGTAGAGGCGACCATCGATGTCGGGTTCCAGCCCGCCTTTGGCATGTCGCCGGCGCATCTTTCGGTTGCTGGTGACGGGTCCCTGACGGCCAAGATCAGCGAAAACGGCGTTGTGCGTGTTGTGCCTGTCGACCTTGTACGGTCGGGCGTGGAGCAGGTTTTCGTCTCGGGTCTGGCCGATGGTGACACGCTTTTGACCTTTGGACAGGCCTTTGTCGACGCCGGTGACACGGTCAGGGTCGACAGGGGGCCGGCCTCATGAATGCGGTGATCAGCGCGGCCTTCTCGCGTGCCGGGGCGGTTGTTCTCGGGCTGATCCTGCTCTGTGCCTTCGGGGTCAAATCCTATATCGACATTCCCAAGGAGGCCAAGCCGGACATCGATATTCCGGTGGCCTATGTATCGGTCAATTATGACGGTATCTCGCCCGAGGATGCCGAAAGGCTGCTGATCAAGCCGCTGGAAAAGCATCTTCGCACTGTCGAGGGGCTCGACGCCATGTCTTCGGTGGCGTCCGAGGGCTATGGTGCGGTCACGCTTGAATTCAACGCCGGCGAAGATATCGATCTGGCGCTTGCCGATGTGCGGCAGGCTGTCGACGATGCCAAGCCCGATCTGCCGGGTGAGGCTGATGAGCCAAAGGTGACCGAGGTCAGCCTGTCGCTGTTTCCCATTCTGACGGCAGCTCTGTATGGGCCGGTGTCGGAGCGCGAGATGGTTCTGGCGGCACGCGAGATCAAGGACAAGCTGGAAGCGCTTGAAGGTGTCCTCGAGGTGGAAATTGGCGGCGATCGCGAAGAGGTGCTGGAAATCCTTCTCGACGCCGCGGCGATCGAGGCCTATGGGCTTGACCCGTCGGCGGTGATCAGGCTGGTCAGCGGTAACAACCAGCTGGTGACCGCCGGTGCCATCGATGATGGCGGGGGACGGTTGTTGGTCAAGGTGCCGGGCGTGATCGAGACCATCGACGATCTGGTCAATATGCCGGTGCAGGCGCGTGACGATTCCACCATAACCTTTGGCGATATCGCGGTGGTGCGTCGTGCCTTCCGCCAGGCTGAGGGCTGGTCGCGGGTGAATGGCGAGCCGGCGGTGGTGCTTGATGTTCGCAAACGGGTTGGCTCGAACATCATCAAGGTTGTTGAATCCGCGCGTGCTGTCATCGACGCCGAAGCGCCGAAAATCGGCGAGGGTGTCAAGGTCAGCTACCTGTTCGATGACTCCAAGGATGTCCGGAACCTCCTCAGCGACCTTGGCAACAATGTCGCGGCGGCGGTGATCATCGTCATGGTGGTGGTGCTGGCGGTTCTTGGCATTCGCAACGCGACGCTTGTCGGGCTGGCCATTCCGGGATCCTTCTTTGTCGGCATCAGCATCCTGAACATGATGGGTGTGACGATGAACATCATCGTCCTGTTCTCGTTGATCCTGGTTGCCGGGATGCTTGTCGACGGGGTCATTGTGACCACCGAATATGCCGACCGGCAGATTGCCAAGGGCGCAACCCGGCGCGAGGCCTATCGCCAGGGTGCCCAGCGCATGGCCTGGCCGATCATTTCCTCGACCATCACCACGCTGATGGTCTTCATGCCGCTTCTCGTCTGGCCGGGTATTGTCGGCCAGTTCATGAAATATCTTCCGATCACGGTCATCTGCGTGCTGACGGCCTCGCTGTTCATGGCGTTGATCTTCATTCCCGTTCTTGGCGGGATGATTGGCAAGAAATCCGTGCCAAAGGGCGCCATTTCGGCGACGGCACCGCGAAGCTATCGCTGGCTTCTGAAACGCGCGATCCGCTTTCCGGTGATTACCATGGGGGTGGTTGTCGGTATCATTGTTGCCAGTTTCGTCGGCTATGGCAGTGCCGGGCTTGGGGTGTCCTTCTTCCCCGATATCGAACCCGATCAGGCGCAGGTTCAGGTGCTGGCCCGCGGTGATCTGTCGGCCAAGGAACGCGATGCGCTGGTCAACAATGCCGAAACATCGATCCTTCCTGTTGACGGTGTACAGGATTTCTATGCCCGTTCGTTCCGTCCTGGCGGGGGTGGCAACCAGACGCCGCGCGACTCCGTCGGCACCATTCGAACCGTCTTTGCCGACTGGAATGAACGCGACAAGGCGGCCACGCTGATCGACCAGATGCGGGATCTGGTTGCCAGCCTTGCCGGTGCCGATTTCAGCATCACCAAACAGCAGGAAGGTCCCGGCGGGGCCTTGCCGATCCGGATCGAGATCCTGGGCGACGACCTTGACGAGCTTGCCACGGCAACCGACCAGATGGTGGCGCGGATGATGGCGCTTGGCGGTTTTGTGGATATCGCCGACAACCGGCCCCTGCCGGGTCTGGAATGGACCCTGGTCACGGATCGCGAGGCGGCAAGCCGTCATGGTGTGTCCATCTCGTCCCTTGGCACGATGATCAAGATGCTGACACGCGGCGTGCGGATTTCCGATTTCCGCCCCGATGACTCCGATGACGAGCTTGACGTTGTCATGCGGTTCATGGGGGACCAGCGCAATATCGACCGGCTTCGGGAATTGCGGGTGCCGGCGGCGGACGGATCCTACATTCCAATTTCCGTCTTCGCCAAACTGCAGCCCCGGCCGAAAGGTGGTGATATCGAGCGCAAGGACGGTACACGCTATATGTATATCAATTCCGATATCGGCGACGGCGTGCTGGCGGCAGAGCGGATTCAGACATTGAAGGATTCGCTTGCCGAGACCCCACTGGCGCAGAATGTCCGCGTGAAATTCGGCGGTGAGGACGAAGATATCGCCGAGACGCAGAGCTTCCTTCAGCAATCCTTCACCCTGTCGCTGCTGCTGATGGTGATTGTCCTGATGGTTCAGTTCGGGTCAGGCTGGCAGGCCTTTGTCACCATGTCGGCCATCCTGCTGTCGACAGGCGGTGTCGTTCTCGGCCTGTGGGCGGCGAACCAGCCATTTGGCATTGTGATGTGCGGGCTTGGCGTGATTGCGCTTGCCGGTATCGTGGTCAACAACAACATCGTCCTGATCGACACCTTCAATGAATACAGGCGGCGCGGATATGACGCGCGTGATGCCGCCTTCCGTGCCGGACTGGTGCGTTTCCGGCCCGTGATCCTGACTGCGGTGACGACGATACTCGGGCTGTTGCCGATGGTGTTCCAGCTGACCATCAAGATCATGGATCGTGAAATTCTGGTCGGCGCGCCGTCATCGCAATGGTGGACGCAATTGTCCAGCACCATTGCCGGTGGCCTGACCTTTGCAACCATACTGACCCTGGTGGCAACGCCGGCGATGCTGGTGATTGGTGGGCGTTTTGCCCGTGATCGGGCACAGCCGTCACTGTTCCGGCGGCTGGCGGATCGTTGGCGCCGCAATCGTGGATTTGTGCCGGCCGAGTAGCCTAGCCGCTGACCACCGGTTCCACGCTGGCGGCGATGGCCAGCAGCCGTCTGTCATGATGGCGTGAACCCATCAGGGAAAACCCGACAGGTGCGCTTGCCGGCGCATGGCACGGCAGGGTGATGGTTGGTCTGTCCAGATAGTTCGACAGCGCGGTGTTGCGAAGCACCCGGGCGCTTGCCGTCATCAGCTGATCGATCCCCTGCAGGGCGTCAATCGGCATCGGCAATGCCGGTGTGGTCGGCAGCGCCACCGTATCGAACGGGCGGGTCACGGCCTGAACGGCGGCACAGGTCTGCGTACGCTCACGACACATGGCGATGAAGTCGGCGGCGGAAATGTCACCACCACCGGCCAGACGCGCCGCGACATAGGGGTCGTATTCGTTGCCACGCGTTGCCATCATCTCGCGATGAATTTCATGTGCTTCGGCTGACACGATGCTTTTCGCGCGGTTTGCCGGACGCAGTTCCTCGAGGATATCAATCCTGATGTCGGTGATCTGCGCGCCAGCCGATGACAGCCTGTCGATGGCGGCGTCAAAGGCCGAGGCCACCTGCGGGTCCAGATCGTCGAACAGATAGCCGCGCGGCACCGCCAGTCGCAGTCCGGCAAGAGGAAAGCCCGATTCCGATTTGCCATCACCGCCGGTCATCAGGTCATCCAGAATCGCACAGCATTCGACGCTGGCCGCCATCGGGCCTGCGGCGTCAAAGGATGTGGACAGTGGATAGACCCCGGTCGATGGCATCCGGTGTGCTGTCGGCTTCATGCCGACAATGCCACAGAACGCGGCTGGTGCGCGGGTTGACCCCCCTGTGTCGGTGCCGATCGTCGCGGCCGCCATGCCGTCGGCGATTGACACCGCACTTCCCGAAGATGATCCGCCGGCGATATGTCCATCGCCCTGATCACGGCCATAGGGGCTGCGGGGGTTGCCATAGTGCGGATTCATGCCAAGTCCGGAATAGGCGAATTCGGTCATGTTGGTCCGGCCAATGATGATGAAACCGGCGGCACGAAGGCGGGCCACCACGGTGGCATCACGGGCGGCTGGCGCGGCATCATCAAGCACCCTTGATCCGGCGCGCGTTGTCTCGCCGGCAATGTCGAACAGATCCTTGACCGACAAGGTGACCCCGGCAAAGGGCGGCAGAGCGGCGCCGGCGGCGCGCAACCTGTCGATATGGTCGGCCTCGGTCCTGGCACCCTCTGCATTGACGGTTATGAAGGCCCGCGTGCCATCTTCGCTGTCAATGGCGGCAAGACAGGATTCAACATGATCTCGGGCGGTGAGTGTGCCGGCAGCAAGCCGCTCGGCGATGGTGGAAATGGTCATGGACATCTGCCGACTATGACCCGGCGGCGCTGAAAAATCATCCGGAAAATCCGTCACCCCGCGGCCTGTCGATGACGGGTCTGCTTGACGTGGCTGGCGCGGCTCCTGATAGTGGCGCCATGACTGACAGCTATGACTATATCATCATCGGTTCGGGATCGGCGGGAAGCGCGCTTGCCTACAGGCTTGGCGAGGATGGCACGCGGCGGATTCTGGTACTTGAATATGGTGGCAGCGACGCCGGCCCGTTGATCCAGATGCCGGCTGCCCTGTCATATCCGATGAACATGCCGCGCTATGACTGGGGCTATCTGGCGGAACCGGAGCCATCGCTCGGTGGACGTCGGCTTGTCTGCCCGCGTGGCAAGGTGATTGGCGGATCATCCTCGATCAACGGCATGATCTATGTCCGTGGTCATGCCGGTGACTATGCGCATTGGGAGGAATCGGGTGCCGCCGGATGGGGCTATGCCGACGTGCTTCCCTATTTCAGGCGGATGGAAACATCGCATGGCGGCGAGACGCCATGGCGTGGCACCGACGGGCCGCTTCACGTGACCCGTGGCCCGCGTGACAACCCGCTTCATGACGCATTTGTCGCGGCGGCCGAGGCGGCGGGCTATGCGGCGACCCCGGATTATAATGGCTATCGCCAGGAAGGGTTCGGCCCGGCCGATATGACGGTCTGGAAGGGACGGCGCTGGTCGGCGGCGAGCGCCTATCTGCGGCCGGCAATGGCGCGTGGCAATGTGCGGCTTGTTACAGGCGCGCTGGTCGATAGGATCCTGTTTGACGGCGCGCGCGCGGTGGGTGTCAGCTATCGCCGGCGTGGCACCATGCACGAGGCGCGGGCAAATGCCGAGATTGTGCTGGCGGCGGGGGCCATCAATTCGCCCCAGATCCTGCAGCGATCGGGCATAGGGCCGGGCCGCGTTCTTCAGGATGCGGGCGTTGCTGTGCATGTCGACAGGGCCGGTGTGGGGGCCAATCTGCAGGATCATCTGGAAGTCTATTTTCAGATTGCCTGTCTCCAGCCAATCACCCTGTATCGTCATCTAGGTCTTCTGGCCAAAGCCCGTATCGGGGCGGAATGGCTGTTCTTCAAAAGGGGACTTGGCGCGTCAAACCAGTTTGAAACACTGGGGTTTATCCGCTCGGCTGCCGGCGTCGCCTATCCTGATATCCAGTATCATTTTCTGCCTGTGGCAATCAGCTATGACGGCAAGGCCCCTGCCGAGGGGCACGGGTTCCAGCTTCATGTCGGGCCGATGCGCTCAAAATCACGCGGCCATGTCAGGATCCGTGACGCCGCGCCGGACTCGGCACCTGAAATCCGCTTCAACTATATGAGCCATCCTGACGACTGGGCAGAGTTTCGCCGCTGCATCAGGCTCAGCCGCGAAATCATCCGGCAGGCGCCGATGGATCCCTATCGCGGTGATGAAATCCAGCCTGGCGAGGCCGCCACTTCGGATGCGGCAATTGACAGCTTCATCCGTGACCATGCCGAAAGCGCCTACCATCCGTGCGGCACCCTTCGCATGGGCGCGGCGGATGATCCGGCAAGTGTCGTTGACCCGCATTGCCGGGTGATCGGGGTTGACGGGCTGCGGGTTGCGGATTCCTCGATCTTCCCGCGGATCACCAATGGCAATCTCAACGCGCCCTCGATCATGACCGGCGAAAAGGCGGCAGATCATATTCTTGGCCGCACACCGCTGGCGCGCGCCAATGACACGCCGTTCTTCCATCCCGACTGGGAGCATGTCCAGCGATAGGTCGCAGCACCTGCTGGCGGTACAGAAACATTCTTGTGCCGGTCTGGCCGCCATGCCATCGTAATCACAGAGTCATGACAGGCCGCCGCCCGCAACCGGGTGGTCGCGGCCACGCCTCAGGGAGGAATGAAAGATGAAAACCCGTGCCGCTGTTGCTGTGGCTGCCGGCAAGCCACTCGAAATCATGGATGTTGATCTGGACGGGCCGCGCGCCGGCGAGGTGCTTGTCGAAATCATGGCAACCGGCATCTGCCACACAGATGCCTTCACACTGTCCGGCGCCGATCCCGAGGGGATGTTCCCGGCCATTCTTGGCCATGAAGGGGCCGGGATCGTCCGCGAGGTTGGCGCGGGCGTCACCAGCGTCGTCCCCGGCGATCATGTGATTCCGCTTTACACGCCGGAATGCCGGGAATGCGAATATTGTCTGCATCCCAAAACGAACCTGTGTCAGGCCATTCGCACCACCCAGGGTCAGGGCGTGATGCCTGACGGGACCAGCCGGTTCTCGATCAAGGGAGAACCTGTGCTGCATTATATGGGAACATCGACCTTCTCGAACTTCACGGTGCTGCCGGAAATTTCCCTGGCGAAGGTCAACAAGGACGCCCCGTTTGACAAGATCTGCTATATCGGCTGCGGCGTTACGACGGGCATTGGCGCGGTCATCAACACGGCCAAGGCCGAACCCGGATGCACGGCTGTTGTCTTTGGTCTTGGCGGCATCGGGCTGAACGTCATTCAGGGGCTTCGCATGATTGGCGCGAACATGATTGTCGGCGTCGACCTGAATGACAGCAAGAAGAAATGGGGTGAGCGGTTCGGCATGACGCATTTCGTCAATCCGGCAGAGCATGGCGACAATCTTGTCGGCCATCTTGTCGAACTGACAGGTGGCGGTGCCGATTATTCCTTTGAATGTATCGGCAACACAACGGTGATGCGCCAGGCGCTGGAATGCGCGCACAAGGGATGGGGCGAATCGATCATCATCGGCGTTGCCGGTGCCGGTCAGGAAATCTCGACCCGCCCGTTCCAGCTTGTCACGGGCCGCAGCTGGCGCGGCACGGCTTTCGGCGGCGCGCGGGGCCGTACCGATGTGCCGAAGATCGTCGACTGGTACATGCAGGGCAAGATCGAGATCGATCCGATGATCACGCATACGCTGCCGCTCGAGGACATCAACAAGGGCTTCGATCTCATGCATGAGGGTGAATCAATCCGCGCCGTCGTGGTTTTCTAGGTCGATACCGTCATGGAAACAGTGTCTGCCGAAAAATCCTTTGGTGGTGTCCAGGGGATCTATCGTCACGCCTCGAACGTCACCGGATGCGACATGACCTTTGCGGTCTATCTGCCGCCACAGGCCGACAAGGGGCCGGTGCCGGTGCTGTGGTATCTGTCGGGCCTGACCTGTACCCATGCCAATGTGATGGAGAAGGGTGAATACAGGCGCGTCGCGGCGGAGCTTGGAATCGCCATCATCTGCCCTGATACCAGCCCGCGTGGCGATGATGTCCCCGACGAGGATAACTGGCAGTTCGGTTCGGGCGCCGGCTTTTATGTGGATGCCACAATGCCGCCCTATGACACCAATTACCGCATGTACAGCTATGTGCTTGAGGATTTGCCAGCCGTGATTGCGGCAAATTTTCCCGTCGATATGGCACGGCAGGGGATTTTCGGACATTCGATGGGGGGGCATGGCGCGCTGGTGATGGCGCTTCGCAACAGCCAGCGATTTGCCAGCTGTTCCGCATTCGCGCCGATCGTCAATCCATCGACGGCCGACTGGGCGGCGAATGCCTTTACCCGTTATCTTGGCTCAAACAGTGACGACTGGCGGGCCTATGATGCGGTGGCGCTTGTCGAGGACGGCCACGCCTTTCCGGAAATCCTGATTGATCAGGGCGATGCCGACAGTTTTCTTGAAACCGGTTTGCGGCCCTGGCTGTTCGAGGCCGCCTGCAAGGATGGCCCGACCGCATTGACGCTGCGGATGCAGCCCGGATACGGGCATTCCTATTATTTCATTTCCACCTTCATGGAGGATCACCTGCGCTGGCATGCGGCGCGGCTGTGATCTGACATGAATGACAGACTGTGGGGCATCGCGAGATGAGTGACAAGGCAGCCGACTATCCGCAACCGCTGGGTGGCAACGAGATGCCACGCTTTGCCGGACCGGGAACGATGATGCGTCTTCCCGCTGTCGACAGCGCTGCCGGTATGGATGCGGTCTTCATCGGTATCCCGCTTGATGTCGGCACCTCGAACCGGCCGGGAACACGGTTCGGGCCGAAACAGATTCGGGCTGAATCGGTCATGTTGCGCCCCTACAACATGTGGACCCGCGCTGCGCCCTTTGATTCGCTGCGCGTCGGTGACCTTGGCGATGTGCCGATCAACACGTTCGATCTGAAGGATTCGGTGAATCGCATCACCGCTTTCTATGACGATGTGCTGGCGCATGACGTGATTCCGTTGACGCTTGGCGGCGACCATACTTTGACTCTTCCGGTGCTTCGCGCCATTGCGCGGCGTCATGGGCCTGTGGGGTTGATCCATGTTGATGCGCATGCGGACATCAATGACCACATGTTCGGCGAGGCCATCGCGCATGGCACACCATTCAGGCGCGCGCTCGAAGAAGGGCTGATCGACCCGCACCGGACCTGTCAGATCGGGCTTCGGGGCACCGGCTACACGGCCGAGGATTTCGACTGGGCGCGGGACAAGGGGTTCACCGTCATCCAGGCCGAGGAACTGTGGCATCAATCGGCGGCACCATTGATGGCGCGCATTGGCGCGGCGATCGGTACTGGGCCGGTCTATCTGACATTCGATATCGATTCCCTTGATCCGGGGTTTGCCCCCGGCACGGGCACCCCGGAAATTGGCGGCCTGACGCCAATCCAGGCGCTCGAGATCATCCGGGGCTGCCGTGGCCTGTCACTTGTCGGGGTCGACCTTGTCGAGGTGTCGCCCCCCTATGATCCGCAGGGCAATACGGCATTGCTGGCGGCCAACCTTCTCTATGAGATGCTGTGTGTTCTGCCTGGCGTCGCCTACCGGGACGGAGAGTGAAATATGGCACCTGCTTTCACCAAGGCCGAATATGCAGGCCGCCTCGCCAGGGTGCGCGCGGAAATGGAGTCACGGGGTCTGGAAGCGCTGGTCATTGGCGATCCGTCGAATATCAACTGGCTGACCGGCTATGATGCCTGGTCATTCTACACCCCGCAGGTGATGCTGGTTGATCTTCATGACGGGCCGTTCTGGATGGGCAGGCTGATGGATGCCGGCGCGGCGAAATTCACCACCTATCTGAGCGATGCGCAACTCGTTCCCTATCCTGAAACGCTGGTCCAGCGACCGGACACGCATCCGATGGCGCATATCGCCGCCTGGATGGTGGACAGGGGATTTGGCCGTGCCCGCACAGGGTATGAAAGCGACAGCTATTTTCTTTCGCCTCGTGCGCTGGCGACGCTTCAGGCGGGTCTTCCCGACGCTGAATTCGTTGATGCCGACCTTCTTGTCAACTGGCAGCGGCTGATAAAGAGCGAGGCTGAAATCGAGATCATGAGCCGGGCGGCGCGAGTTGCCGAAGCGGCGATGAGGACAGCCTGGGATGGCGCGCGCGCCGGGGTTCGCCAATGTGATCTGATGGCTGATGTCGTGGCGACCCAGATCCGTGGCACGCCGGAGCAGGGCGGCGACATGCCAGCCATTCATCCGCTGATCCTTGCCGGCGAGGCGGCGGCAACGGCGCACCCGCTATGGACCGACGCGCCGCTGGAGCCGGGTCAGACAATCGCCTTCGAGCTTGGTGCCTGCGTTCGGCGCTACAATGTCGGTCTTGCGCGGACAGTGCATATCGGGACACCGCCCGACGATCTTCAGCGCACGGCAGCGGCGGTCGAGGAAGGAATGGCAGCGGTGATGGACAGTCTGAAGGCCGGCGCCGTCGCCGGTGACGTTCATGCCGCCTGGCAGCGTGTCCTTGATCGTTACGGTCTCGAAAAACCAAGCCGTATCGGCTATTCGATTGGCGCTGCCTATGCCCCGGACTGGGGTGAACACACATTGTCATTCCGCCCCGGCGAGACGACTATTGTGCCTGAAGATGCTGTGGTGCATATCATCCTTGGCATGTGGATGGATGACTGGGGGATGGAACTCAGCGAAACATTGCATGTCCGCAGGAATGACTGTCTGCGGATGTGTGATTTCCCGCAGCAGGTTCATGTCGTGCCGGCATGACGCCATCCACCCATCCCACCCGCGAGGCGGCAATCGCGCTGCTGGCTGATCTTGTCGGCTATCAGAGCGTCAGTCTGCAACCGAATGACGATATTGTCTCCTACATCGAATCCTATCTGTCCGAACTGGGTGTCGAGACATATCGTGATGCGCATGAAGATGGGTCACGCTTCAATCTTCTGGCCAGAATTGGCCCGGCTGGCGATGGCGGCGTACTTTTGTCGGGGCACCTTGATGTCGTGCCTGCGGCGGCCGACGGATGGAGCGGGGATCCCTTTACGCTGCGCCGCCAGCAAGGCCGGCTGATCGGTCGCGGTGCCGTTGACATGAAGGGGTTCCTTGCGATGGCGCTTGCCATGGTGCCGGCATTTCAGGCGCGGGCCGAGGATCTCGTCGAGCCGCTTTATCTTGCCTTTACCTTTGACGAGGAGATCGGCAGCTTTGGTGCCCAGCGGATGCCGGCCTTCCTTGCTGCCAGGTCGGTAACACCGCGCCTTGCCGTCATTGGCGAACCGACAGGCATGCAGCCTTTCAACGGGCACAAGGGCATTATGGAGCTTGTTACGCATATCCGTGGTGCGGCCGGCCATGCCTCGCGCCCGGCGGCCGGCGTCAACGCCATTTATGTGGCGGCACGGCTGATTGGTTTTATTGACGGGCTGGCGGCAGAATGCGCAGCCAGTCCGATGCCGGGATCGCCATTCGATCCGCCCTGTTCGACATTGTCGGTCGGGACCGTCACTGGCGGTGAGGCGCGCAACATCATTGCCGGGGAATGCCGCATCGACTGGGAGATCAGAGCCCTTCCAGGCGAAGATCCGCATCGGCTGTATGACCGCGTCGTGAAGTTCATCGACAGCGATCTGCGCCCGGCCATGACGGCAGCCGACCCAAGCTGTGATATCACCACCCGGATGCTGTCGGATGTGCCGCCTCTGAAGGCCCAGTCACCCTCTCCGGCGGCTGAACTGATCGGCAGATTGTGGACAAATGAGCCGCCGCAGGTGGTGTCCTTCGGAACGGACGGCCCGTTCTTCCAGCAGGCCGGCATGGATACCATCGTCATTGGGCCGGGCGGCATGGCGCAGATGCATCAGCCCGATGAATTCATTACCGAACTGGCGATAGACCAGGGGCTGACATTTCTTGACAGGCTGCTTGCCGAAATGACGGGCGGGACCATCGCCAAGGTGCGTGGGTGACCCCGCTTCATCTGCTGATCGCGCTGCTGGTGCCGCTGACATGGGGCTTTGGCTTTGTGCTGGCCAAGGCCGGGCTGGCGCACTTTCCGCCCTTGCTGCTGATGGGAATGCGGTTCCTGATCGCCGCGCTGATCCTTGTCTGGTTTGTGAAATTGCCGCGCGGTCACTGGCGTATGCTGACGCTGATCGCCATGACCTCGGCCACCCTGCAATATGGCCTGACCTTTTCCGGTCTTGCCAGAATGGATGCCACCCCGGCGATCCTGTTGGTCCAGTCAGAGGTTGTCTTCGGCAGTGTGATTGCCGCGCTGATGCTTCGCGAATGGCCAACCCGGCGGCAGATCCTGGGTATGGCGGTGTCGCTTGGCGGCATTGCGACCATTGTCGGCGCCCCGTCATTGCAGGGGCAGATGGTTGGTGTCGGCCTGGTGTTGTCCGGCTGTCTGTTCTGGGCTTTTGGACAGGTTCTGGTGCGCCGTCTAGGTGATGCGCTGACGGGCTTCCAGCTGACGGCCTGGATAGGCATGATCGCGGGACCGCAGATGCTTCTTGCCTCGGTCCTGATCGAAGGGAACCCGGTGCCGGTGCTTTTCAGCGCGTCACTCGCCGACTGGATGGCGGTTGCCTATCTCGGGGTGATCATGACCGTGGTCGGCTATTCCGCCTGGTATTTCATTCTGGCACGCTATCCGGTGCCGATGGCAATGCCTGTGCTGCTGCTTCTGCCGGTATCAACGATCCTCGGGGCGATCAGCTTTCTTGGCGAACGTCCGGGATATCATGTGATGGTTGGCGGCATCATCGTCATAGGCGGGGTGGCGGCGATCATTGTCGAACCGGATCATCTCCGCCGACTGATAACGCGGCAGCCCCGTTAGGACGGCTCGCCAACGACGCCTGTTTCCACCAGACGATCAATCTGCGCCTGCTCCATCTCCAGAAGATCGCGCAGCACGGTGCGGCTGTCGGCACCCAGACGGGGCGGCGGGGTGGCGGCAACCGGCGGTGTCGCGCCAAGGCGAAGCGGGCTTGCGACGCCGGGAAGGCTGCCATTGAGGTCATCGTCAATCTTCATGGCAAGCCCGCGATGCACTGCCTGTGGTTCGGCAAAGACCTTGTCGATCGGGTTGATCGGACCCGCTGGCACGCTGACCGTGGCAAGCCTGTCCAGCCACCAGTCCGTTGTCTGTCGGCGGAACGCCGCCTCGATATGCGGCAGCAGGGCGGTCCTGTTCATCACCCGCGCCTTGTTGGTGGCATAATCGGGATTGTCGGCCAGCCCGTCCAGGCCGGCCACATCACAGAATTTGCGAAACTGCGAATCATTGCCGACCGCAAGGATGATATGTCCGTCAGCCGTTGCAAAGGCCTGATAGGGAACGATGTTCGGATGCGCGTTGCCAAGCCGTCCCGGCACCTCGTCCGACACGAGATAGTTCAGCGCCTGATTGGCAAGGCTGGCGACACTGACGTCGAACAGGCTCATGTCAATATGCTGGCCGGTGCCGGTACGCTGTGCATGCAGCACCGCGGCAAGGATGGCGGTGGCCGTGTTGGTGCCGGTCAGAACATCGACCAGCGCCACACCAACCTTCATCGGCATGCCGTCGGGCTCGCCGGTGACACTCATCAGCCCGGCCATGCCCTGAATCATGAAGTCATAGCCTGCGCGCTCGGCATCCGGTCCGTCCTGGCCGAAGCCGGTGATGGAACAATAGACCAGCCGGGGGTTCAGGGCCTTCACCGAGTCATAATCAAGTCCATATTTCGCCAGCCCGCCAACCTTGAAATTTTCCACCAGGACATCGCATTGCGGTATCAGGTCGCGAAGGATGGCACCACCTTCCGGCGATGTGATGTCTATGGCCAGCGATCGCTTGTTCCGGTTGACGGAACAGAAATAGGCCGATCGTGCAGCCGCATCCGCCGCCGCATCGCCTGTCATGGTATCGGCAAAGGGTGGCCCCCAGCCGCGCGTGTCATCGCCGGTGCCAGGCCGTTCGACCTTGATGATGTCGGCACCAAGGTCGCCAAGCATCTGCGTTGCCCAGGGACCGGCAAGAATCCGGGACAGATCAAGCACCCGAAGGTGCGACAGCGCCCCGGTTCCCTGCGTCATGACAATAATCCCCGAATCAGCCGGTAAAGGCCTGAATGCCGGTGATGGCGCGGCCCAGGATCAGCGCGTGAACATCATGTGTACCTTCATAGGTGTTCACGGTTTCCAGATTCATCATGTGGCGCATCACATGATATTCTTCGGCAATGCCGTTTCCACCATGCATGTCACGTGCGGTACGGGCCATTGCCAGCGCCTTGCCACAGCTGTTGCGCTTGATGGTCGAAATGTTTTCCGGCGGGCAGTTACCCTGATCCAGAAGGCGACCGACGCGAAGACAGGCCTGAAGACCAATGCTGATTTCGGTATGCATGTCGGCAAGCTTCAGCTGCACCAGCTGGTTGGCTGCCAGCGGGCGCGAGAACTGCTTGCGCTCCAACGTGTAACTGCGGGCCGCATCATAGCAGAACTGTGCCGCACCAAGGGTGCCCCAAGCGATACCGTAACGCGCCTTGTTGAGGCATGAGAACGGCCCCTTCAGCCCGGTCACATCCGGCAGGATGTTGGCGTCGGGAACAAAGGCATTGTCCATCTGGATCGACCCGGTGATCGATGCGCGAAGCGACAGCTTGCCTTCGATCTTCGGTGTGGCGAATCCCGGTCCGGCAGTTTCTCGCTCGATGATGAAGCCACGAATGACGCCATCAAGCTTGGCCCAGACAATCGCGATGTCGGCGATGGGCGCGTTCGAGATCCACATCTTGGCGCCGCTCAGATGGTATCCCCCCTCAACCTTGACCGCCTTGGTGACCATGCCGCCCGGATCGGACCCGTAATCCGGTTCGGTCAGCCCGAAACAGCCAATCAGTTCGGCTGTTGCCAGACGCGGCAAAAAGCGCTGTTTCTGGTCTTCGGTACCGAATTGATGAATCGGGTGCATGACCAGCGAGGACTGAACCGACATTGCCGACCGGTAGCCGGAATCGATCGCCTCGATTTCATAGGCAGCCAGACCGTAGGACACATGGTTGACGCCGGCACCGCCATATTCATGCGGGATGGTCGGGCCAAGAAGGCCAAGCTCACCCATCTGACGCATGACGTCCGGATCAAAACTTTCCTCGCGAAAATCGGTGATCACCCGCGGCAACAGGACATCGCGCGCAAACTGGCGCGCGGTATCGCGAACCATCCGCTCTTCATCATCGAGCTGCTGGTCGAGATAGAGCGGATCCTCCCAGGAGAATACGGGCTTGGTCGTGGACACAACGCCTTCCATGATCAATCGTCCTTTGGTGAGTGGTAAACCAGAGCGGGAACAATAGCCGAAAAAGCACCCGGTGGGGTAGTCCCTGCGACACTTTATTGTCAGGCGTGGGTGCAGGGCCGGACTGCCGGTAATCCGCGCGCGCTGCCAGGCGGTGCTTTCGGTTGAGTTTTCGCCGCCACGCGGCTATGACAACACGCATCGTCACCATGTCTTGGCAAGGAGGATATCGTGGGCGAAGGAATCATTATCGCGCCGTCTATCCTGGCGTCGGATTTCAGCCGTCTTGCCGACGAGGTGGAGGCTGTCGACCGGGCCGGCGCAGACTGGATCCATCTGGATGTCATGGATGGCCATTTCGTGCCGAATCTGACATTCGGGCCGCCGATCATCAAGGCGCTCCGCCATGTTACCGACAAGACCTTTGACGCGCATCTGATGGTGGCGAATCCGGATGCGCTTCTTGACGCCTATGCGGATGCCGGTGCCGAGATCATTACCGTCCATGCCGAGGCCTGCCAGCATCTGGACAGGACACTGGCACGCATTCGCGATCTTGGCTGCCGGGCCGGGGTGTCGCTGAACCCGCATACGCCCGCCGACGTTCTGCGTCATGTTCTCGACAGGCTGGACCTGATACTCGTGATGACAGTCAATCCCGGATTTGGCGGCCAGTCCTTTATCAATGGTATGGTCGACAAGATCGCCACCCTTCGCGACATGACCACCGGACGCGATATTGTCATCGAGGTTGATGGCGGCATCACGCCGGAGACGACCAGCCTTGTCACGGCTGCCGGCGCGCATGCGCTGGTTGCCGGATCGGCCATTTTCAAAGGTGACGGCGAGGCAGGATATCGCGCCAATATCGACGCCATCCGCGCCGCCGCGCGGGTCTGACGGGGCGTCTGGCATGGGATTGCTGATTGATGGCCAATGGTCGACGGCCTGGCATGACACCAGCCGGTCCGGAGGGCATTTTGTCCGTGAGGATGCGCGCCATCGCAACTGGATCACCGCTGATGGCAGTGCCGGCCCGACGGGCGAGTCCGGCTTCAAGGCAGAAAGCGGGCGATATCATCTCTATGTGTCCTATGCGTGCCCCTGGGCGCACCGGGTATTGATCTTTCGCCTTCTGAAGGGCCTGACAGACCATGTCTCGGTATCTGTTGTGCATCCGCTGATGCTCGATAATGGCTGGAGTTTCGCGCAAGACCCGCATGGCGCCGATGGTGACGATCTGTTCGGCTACGACTTCCTGCATCAGGTCTATACACGGGCCCAGCCGCAGGCCTCGGGGCGGGTTACCGTGCCGGTATTGTGGGATCGCAAGCGGGACCGCATCGTGTCGAATGAATCATCCGAGATCATCCGGATGTTCAACACCGCTTTTGATGGGCTCACCGGCAATCAGGATGATTACTGGCCCGAAGAGCTTCGTGCCGACATCGAAACAGTGAATGACGACATCTACGAAAACATCAATAACGGTGTCTATCGCACCGGCTTTGCCACAACCGCCGCCGCCTATGAAGAGTCGGTCATCCGCCTGTTCGACGCGCTGGACAGACTGGAGCTGCGTCTGACAGACCGGCGCTATCTGATGGGTGACAGGTTGACCGAAGCCGACTGGCGTTTCTTTGCAACGCTGGTCAGATTCGATCCGGTCTATGTCGGCCATTTCAAATGCAATATCAGGCGGATTGCCGATTATCCGGTGCTGTCGGCCTATCTTCGCGACCTGTACCAGATGCCGTCCATTGCCGACACCGTGGTGATGGCGCATATCAAGCAGCATTATTACGGGAGCCACCCGACGCTCAATCCGACAGGTATTGTGCCTGTTGGTCCGGAGCTGGATTTTGGCAGCCCGCACGGGCGTGACGCGCTCTAGTCTTTGGTCTGGTCCTTGTTCCGGTCTTCGCGCTGTCGTCGCGCGGCGGCGCCAAGGTGCGGGGTGCCGCGTTCACGGGCCAGTCTGATCTGGCGCTGTCGTTCGGCAAAGCGCTGCCGCTGTTCGGAATCGGTCACGCTGTGGCAGTGCCGGCAACTGACGCCAGCTTCATATGTTTCATCTTCCAGGTCTTCGGGCGCCAGCGGCATGCGGCAGGCATGGCACATGGCGTGCCGGCCCGGCTTCAGGTCGTGATCAACCGCAACCCGATTGTCAAAGACGAAACATTCGCCCTGCCATCGGCTGTCCTCGCGCGGAATCTCCTCAAGATAGCGAAGGATGCCGCCCTTCAGATGATAAACCTCTTCAAACCCGAAATCCTGCATCAGGGCGCTAGCCTTTTCACAGCGGATGCCGCCAGTGCAGAACATCGCAAGCTTTTTCGGGCGCGCGCCGTCACCGGCAGCCAGATGTTCGGCCCAAGCCGGAAATTCGCGAAAACTGTCGGTCTGCGGGTCAATCGCACCGGCAAAGCTGCCAATGGCTGTTTCATATCGGTTGCGGGTGTCGATCACCATCACATCCGGATCATCGATCAGCGTGTTCCATTCGGCTGGTTCGACATAGGTGCCGGTGGCCTGGGCCGGCCGGATTTCCGGGCGTCCCATAGTCACAATCTCGCGCTTCAGCCGGACCTTCATACGCAGAAAGGCCTGTTCCGGTGCGGCAGAGAATTTCAATGACAGCCCCTCCAGACGCCGGTCACGCTCTATCCAGTCAAGGAATGCCAGCATGCCGTGGCGCGGGCCACAAACCGTGCCGTTGATCCCTTCTTCGGCCAGCAGAATCGTGCCGTGAATATCGTGTTCGTCGCACAATGCCTGCAGGCGCGGCTGTATTTCGCGGAAATCCGGAAGATCGACAAATTTGTACAGCGCGGCAATCACGAACCCCGGCTGGTTGTCGACACCAAGCCGTCGCAACGCGTCTGCCATGTCATCTGCAAGCCGGCCCATGACTCTCCGATGATGCTCCCGGTCAATAGTTCGGTTGTCTTCGCTTCGGTTGTCTTCTTTGGCGCGGACCGTACATCGCACGGCGCGAAGTGACAAGACCGGGCGTCTGCAGATGCTTGTGCGGTGGACAAGCCAACGTTAGTGTCTGTCCATAGCAGGGAGGTGCGCGATGTTGAAAGATCTTGTTCTCGGTGATGACAAGCTCAGCCTGTCCGTGAATGGCGGGCCGGCCACATATGACTATTTCTGGCTTCGTGACAATGCGCGCGACCCGGTAAGCTATGATTCGCGCAGCCACCAGCGTGAATTGTTCACCGCCTCGGTCGACCCGGCGATCAAGCCGCAGAATGGCTGGCTGGATGACGGCACTGACAGCCTTGTCCTTGAATGGCCCGGTCTGGATGTGGCGGCGCATTATGAAGCCGGCTTTCTCGCCGAATTCGCGCATGCCGGTGATCCGATGCAGCTTCCAGACCCGCACCCCTGGGATGCCTCCAGCCTCGACCGTGATGCGGTCCGCCTGTCCCATCAGGCCCTGGCGGGCGAACAGGGGGTCTCCCAGCTTCTGCAGCGATTGCAGAGATATGGATTCGCGGTTCTGACCGGCACGCCGCGCACCCTGGATGCGGTGCAGCAGGTTGCTGATTCCATCGGCTATGTCAGGCAGACCATCTTTGGCGGATTGTTCGAATTCGAAGCCAATGAGGATATGGCCGACTCCGCCTACACACCAAAGGAACTTCGTCCCCATACGGACGGCACATACAGCCATGACGCGCCTGGGCTGCAGCTGTTGCTGTGCGTCGATTACGACGCCACAGGCGGCGAATCAATCATGGTTGACGGTGCGCGTATCGCTGCCAGCCTGCAGGCGACGCAGCCGCAGGTCTATGATGACCTGACACGGATTGGCGTTACCGGCCTCTACAGGGGCGATGGTGTGGAATTGCGGGCCCGGCGGCCCATTCTGCGGCTGGATGAAACCGGCAGGCTGGTACAGGTCACCTTCAATAATTACGACCGTGACACGGTGCGACTTGCCGATGATGACATGCGTGCGCTTTACGCCGGCATCAGGGCGTTTGACAGCATGGCCAATGATCCGGCCTATCAATGGCGCTATACGCTGGAGCCGGGCGACATGCTGATTTTCGACAACTGGCGTGTCCTGCATGGGCGCGGTGCCTTCAGCGGTCGTCGCAAGATGGCGGGCGCCTATCTCAATCGCGAGGATTTCGAAAGCAGCCTTCGCAAGTGCGGTCTGGCCTGATTTTCAGGGCCTATGGCCGCTTGCCAGCTCCGGGTCGGCGGCCCATACCTCGGCAAGCCAGTTCCGCATCAGACGGGGCCCGCCCAGATTCAGCGCGATGTCGCGAAACTGCGCGGCTGGCCCGGAAAGTCCCATGATCCGTCCCGATATGTCGGCCTTGCGGACAATGCGCGCCACGTCGCCGGCGCGGGCCCGCGCATAGCCGGAAAAGGCGGTGCCAACATCATCTTTCGTGCCAAGCCAGTGGCGCAGGCTGGCGGCGTCCTGAAGTCCCTGTCCCGCCCCTTGCGCCAGATGCGGCGGCATGCTGTGTGCCGCCTCCCCTGCCAGAACAACCGACCCGCGACGCCAGCATCCGGCGGTTCCGGCAGGCGGCAGTGGGGTTGTCGCCCAATCGACGTCACAATCGGCGAGACATGCCAGGGGGCTGCGGGCTGAAAACAGGCGGGCCTGCCATCCGGGGGTGGCACCGTCTGCCGGCAGGGTGACAACAAGATTCATCATGCTGCCGATCGGATAATGAACCACATGAACCCCGCGCCCAAGCCACAGATTGCTGGTCGGAAGCGCAAAGCTGGCCGGCAGGGCGGCAAGCGGTATCTGCGCCCGCATGGCGACTTTGCCGCTGGTTCTGGCCGAATCCGGGGAAGGTGCCACATGCCGCCGCCCCGGTCCCGTCGCGCCATCGGCGGCGACCAGCCCGTCAAAGCTGGCGCTGGTCCCGTCATCCGCTATCAGACAGACCCGCCCGGCAGCGGTCTGGTTCGTCTGCTGATGAATATGTTCCAGATTGAGATGCTCAACCCGCACCAATGGCTGGGCCGCCAGCGCATCGGCAAGGCAGTCGGCAAGCGCCGCACGGTCAAAACTGGCATAGGTATCATGCAGCGGCAGACGGATCAGGGTGCTGCCGCTGTCGAGCGATCGCACCATGATGTCGCCAAGGCGAAGCGACACCGTCGTGGCAGGGTCAGTCAGGCCCAGCCTGGCCAGCGCCGCCCAGCCATTCGGTGCCAGCTGTAACCCGCCGACAGGTTTTGGTGCGGTGCGACCGGAAAACAATGTGACCTCATGGCCCGCCTGCGCTGCGGCAAGCGCGGATGCCATACCGGCGATTCCGCCACCGCTGACTGCCAGTCGGGCCATGATCACATCCTATGGGTGGGTTGCACCCTGTACTGATAGCTGGACGCCACCCCGTTGCTTACAGGGCTTCGTCCAGGGTCTTGCGGAACTTGTCGATGATTTCGTCGATATGCTTGCGCTCGGCCACAAAGGCCGGGGCAATAATCGCGTTGTCACCGGTCCATTTCACATGCAGCCCGTTCCAGAACATCGCCTTTTGCATCTCGCCGCCGCGCGCGCCGGGGGCGTCACCGGCATGCACCTCGACACCGGCCATCAGACCGATGCCGCGGATATCGGCGACCAGCGGGTGATCACGAAGCGAGAACACGGCATCCAGGAAATAATCCTCCAGATTGGCGGCATTCTCGAACAGCCCGTCGGATTCATAGATCTTCTGGGTGGCGATGCCGGCGGCACAGGCTGCCGGGTGGGCCGAATAGGTATAACCGTGGAAGAATTCGATCGCATTGCCGGGGGCCGAGTTGACGACGGTGTCGTAGATTTCGTCTGTGACCGCCACACCGCCCATCGGGATGGCCCCGTTGGTGATCGCCTTGGCCATGGTGATGATGTCGGGACGGACGCCGAATTTCTGTGTCGCAAACGGTGTTCCCATCCGGCCAAAACCGGTGATCACCTCGTCAAACACAAGCAGCATACCGTGCTTGTCACAGATCTCGCGGACCTTCTCGAGATATCCCTCCGGCGGCACCAGCGTGCCGGTTGAACCTGCGACAGGCTCGATGAACACCGCAGCCAGCGTGCCGCCACCGAGGTTTTCGGCAATCCGCTCCAGATCCATTGCGAGTTCCGCGCCGGTCTTTGGCTGGCCTTTCGAGAACCGCTGCTCTTCGGTCCAGGTGTGGCGGATCATCGAGATGTTGGGAAGCGTCAGGCCAAAGGTCTCGCGGTTGCGGACCATGCCGGCAAGAGACACACCACCCATATTGACGCCGTGATAGGCGCGCTCGCGGCTGACAAGCCGGTTGCGCTGCGACTGTCCACGGGCGCGTTGATAGGCGAGGATGATCTTGATTGCCGTATCAATCGATTCGGAACCCGAATTGGTGAAGAACACATGGTTGAAAGTGTCGGGAAGCATCCGGCACACACGCTCGGCAAGTTCGAACGAGCCGGGGTGACCAAGCTGGAAATGCGGTGAGTAGTCATTGTTCAGCATCTGGCTGTAGACAGCTTCGGCAATTTCGCGACGGCCATGACCGGCCGGGGTGCAGAACAGCGCCGATGATCCATCAATGATCTGGCCACCTTTGTAATCCCACATATACATGCCCTCGGATTTCACAACCATCCGTGGGTTTGCCTTGAAATCGCGATTGGCGGAAAAAGGCATCCAGTGCGCTTCGAGCGAATTCACATCATAAGACATGGTGGTCTCCTTCATGTTGGCCGGGCATTCTGGCCGGGCGTCTTGACTTGGCGATCTGTACTGGCACCTTCCCGTGGCGCCCTGCCAATTGGCATTAAAAAGTTGGGCCAATTGGCATTAAAGAGTTGATAGTCTGTTCCCGTAGACAGTCATCCAGTCGCGGCATCGGGCCTGCCTTGTCTGGCCTGCCTTGTCTGACCCGCCTTGTCTGACCCGCCTTGTCTGAACCGTAATACCATAGCGGACAAATGAAGGCGGACAAATGAAGGCGGGCGGACTGCGACCGATGGTGGCACGTCTCCAATCACGCTAGACAGGGTTCAAGGGCTGCTATAGAGCCAGATTTGTGATAGTCTGGTACCAGATAGGCGCTGCGGCATGATACAGGTCACTTACACCGTCACCAGCTTGCGCCGTTGCTCTCGTGACGACGACGTCCTGTGGAAAGGCGGTCCCGATGCTTGATCACCTGATCATCAACCTTGATGCCGGCGCGGACTCAAGCTTGCAGTCGCAGATCCAGCAATCGGTTGTCGAGGCCATTCTGGCGCGGGCCATCCTGCCTGGCGACAAGCTCCCGTCCAGCCGGGCGCTGGCGGCGCAGCTCGGCGTGTCCCGGAACACTGTGATTCTTGCCTATCAGGCGCTGATCGACACCGGATATATTCAGCCGCGTGAACGCTCCGGCTATGTCGTCAGCAGCGACGCCCCGGTCAGCCATCTTGCCGAGGCACCGGGCGATATCGGGGGTGACGGTGACGGCGAGGGGGTTGATTGGCGAGACAAGATTGTCGGTGCCTGTTCCGATATTCGGCCAGTCCGAAAGCCGCTGAACTGGCGCGAATATCCATTTCCCTTCGTCTATGGTCAGGTCGATGATGAATTGTTTTCGCTGACCGCCTGGCGTGACTGCGCGCGTCAGGCGCTTGGCATGCGAAATTTCGGACGCATGGTCGGGGATTTTGGTCTCAGCGACGATCCGATGCTGCTGAACTATATCTGTTCACGAAGCCTGCCGCGGCGGGGCATCACCGCCCGGCCTGAACAGATCCTGGTCACACTTGGCGCGCAGAATGCGCTCTATCTCGTTGCCCAGCTTCTGGTGTCCGGCCAGCGCAGGGTGGTCATCGAGGATCCCGCCTATCCCGATCTTCGCGATATTCTGCACCAGCGGACCGACCGGATCACCGCGCTGCCGGTCGACAGTGGCGGGCTGGTGATCGACGAGCCGACACTTGCGGACAGTGATGTTGTCTTCATCACGCCAAGCCACCAATGCCCGACAACCCATACCATGCCGGCGGATCGCCGCCGCGCGCTGCTTGATCTTGCCGGTCGTCATGACTTCCTGATTGTCGAGGATGATTATGAATTCGAGATGAATTTCCTGGAGTCGGCAACACCAGCCCTGAAATCGCAGGATCGTGACGGGCGGGTGATCTATGTCGGCAGCCTGTCAAAATCGGTCTTTCCGGGATTGCGGCTTGGCTATCTGGTGGCACCGGAACCGCTGATCGAGGAAGCGCGCGCGCTTCGTCATCTGATTTTGCGGCACCCGCCGGGTCATGCCCAGCGGACGCTGGCCTATTTCATGGCGCTTGGTCATTACGATGCCCAGATCCGGCGTCTGCGGCGGCATCTTGCCGGCCGTCGGCGAACCCTGCAGGGGGCGCTGGAATCGCACCAGCTGTTCACGCAGAGCGCGTCACATTTCGGTGGCACCAGCTTTTGGGTCAGGGGACCGGACTGGCTTGATTCGCGCCAGCTTGCCGAACAGGCTGCCGCCGACGGGGTGCTGATCGAACCCGGTGATGTGTTTTTTGCCCCGGAATCGCCGCCGCTGAATTATTTCCGGCTTGCCTATTCGTCAATCCCCGAGGCACGCATCGCCGAAGGGGTGACAAGGCTGGCATCGGCAATCGAGAGATTACGACGCGGCGCCGGTTGATTTTTCTGCTGGTCGGGTGATAGACAGCAATCGAGGCCACGATCGCAGCGGGTGGGGGAGCCCTGAATGACGTCATATGTATCTTCAGATGCAAGCCCGTTTCTGACGCCTTGCGATCCGGTGTGCCCACCCGAATTTCTGGCGCTGGCAACAGGCGCGCCGCCGCCCCCTGTGGCGTTTGTGCGGGCGGTTGGCAGGCCCATCCTTGAAACCGCGCGTGATGCGCTTGCTGCCGGGCTGGCTGTGCCGATCCTGATTGGCGAGGCAGCCCAGATTGAAGAAGACGCGGCGGCAATCGGCTGGGATCTTGCCGGTGCCAGCATCATCGATGCCGCGGGTGAACAGGCCGCTATCGACACGGCTGTTGCCGAGGTGGGGGCTGGACGTGCCCACGGGCTGATCAAGGGACAGCTTCACACCGATGTCTTTATGGGCACCATCGTCAGGCGCGCATCCGGCATCCGTACCGACCGCCGACTGGTTCACATCTTCGCCATGCTGCCACCAGGGGGGGGACGACCGCTATTGATCAGTGACGCAGCGGTGAACATCGCGCCCGATGTCGCCACCCGTACCGAGGCCGCTCTGGCCATGGCGGCGTTGCTTCGGCGGATGGGGGTGAAGATTCCGCGGATCGCCGTTCTGTCCGCCACTGAATCCCAGCTTCCCGGTATGCCGTCCAGTATCGAGGCGGCAGAGATCGCCGCCGCCGCCGCCGGGTCCGACGACCAGGCTGCCTTCGCCGGCCCGCTGTCCTTCGATTTAGCGCTGTCGCCTGAATCGGTTGCCATCAAGGGCATCTCGCCGGACAGCGAGATCGGCTCTGTCGCGGGGCATGCTGACGGGTTGATCGTGCCTGACATTGTGTCCGGCAATGTGTTATTCAAGGCTATTGCCTATTGTGCCGGCGGTCTTGCCGCCGGTGTCGTTCTTGGTGGCACTGTTCCCATTATGCTGACCAGCCGGTCCGATCCGGCGGCAGCACGACTGGCATCACTTGCACTGGCGGCCATCGCCGCACAGGAGGATCACACATGACCGTTCAGCCAAAGGTCGATACCGCTCCGCATGTCAGCGACGAGGTCAAGCAGACGACCTGCTACATGTGCGCGTGCCGCTGTGGCATCAATGTGCATCTGCGCGACGGCAAAATTCGGTATATCGAGGGCAACCGCGACCATCCGGTGAATCAGGGCGTCCTGTGTGCCAAGGGTTCGGCTGGCATCATGCAGCATTATTCACCTGCCCGCCTTCGTGCCCCGATGAAGCGGGTCGGGCCGCGCGGGTCCGGCCAGTTTGAAGAGATCAGTTGGGAAGAGGCGCTGCAGACAGCCACCGACTGGCTGGCGCCAATTCGCAAGAGTGATCCGCGCAAACTCGCCTTCTTTACCGGTCGTGACCAGTCACAGGCCCTGACCGGCTGGTGGGCCCAGCAGTTCGGCACCCCGAATTTTGCCGCGCATGGCGGGTTCTGCTCGGTCAATATGGCGGCCGGGGGAATCTACACGCTTGGCGGTGCGTTCTGGGAATTCGGATCGCCGGACTGGGATTTGACCGAGCTTTTCATCCTGTTTGGTGTTGCCGAGGATCATGATTCAAATCCGATCAAGATCGGACTTGGCAAGCTGAAGACACGCGGCGCACGGGTGATTTCCGTGAACCCTGTGCAAACCGGCTATGCGGCGATTTCCGATGATTGGTACGGGGTCACACCGGGAACCGACGGGCTGTTGATCCTGTCGCTGGTGCGTGAACTGATGCGTGCCGGCAAGATCGATATTGATTATCTCAGCCGCTACACCAACGCCCCGTGGCTTGTCATCCGCAATCCCGGCAAGGCGAATGATGGGCTGTTCCTGCGGGATGATGACGGCACGCCGCTGGTGCTTGACCGTGTCACCGGCAAGACCGCGCCGCACAGCGACCCGTCGGTGAAGCTTGCGCTTCAGGGTGAGGTCAAGGTGAAGGGTGGCGGTGTCGCAGTGCCGGCTTTCACGCTGATGGCCGAAGCCTATCTGATTGACGATTATGCGCCGGAAACGGTGGCACCGAAGGTTGGTATCAGCGCCGAGAGGATCCGCCAGCTGGCGTCCGATCTGGCAAAGGCCGCCTTTGAAAAGGAAGTGGTGATCGAACAGCCCTGGACCGACTGGAAAGGCGAAAAGCATGACCGCATGGTCGGGCGTCCGGTATCCATGCATGCCATGCGCGGGATTTCGGCGCATTCGAACGGTTTCCAGACCTGTCGGGCGCTGCATATGCTGCAGCTTCTTCTCGGCTCGGTCGAGGCGCCTGGCGGCTTCCGCTTCAAGCCACCCTATCCAAAGCCGCCACATGTTCATCCAAAGCCTGCCGGCAGACCCGATCAGGTTGCGCCCGAAACGCCGCTTGCCGGCGCGCCGCTGGGTTATGTTCTGGGGCCGGAGGATCTGATCATCGGTGATGACGGGTCGCCGCAGCGGATTGACAAGGCCTATAGCTGGGACGCGCCGATGTCGGCGCATGGGATGATGCATATGGTCATCTCGAACGCTGTTGCCGGTGATCCGTATCCTGTCGACGTGCTGTTCATGTATATGGCCAACATGGCGTGGAATTCGTCGATGAATACGCGCGGCGTCATGGAGATGCTGACCGAAACCGACCCTGAAACAGGCGAATACAGGATCCCCAAGCTGATCTATTCCGATGCCTATTCGTCGGAAATGGTGGCCTATGCCGATCTGATCCTGCCTGACACCACCTATCTGGAGCGACATGACGCGATTTCGCTTCTCGACCGCCCGATCTGCGAGGCTGACGCGGTTGCCGATGCCATCCGCTGGCCTGTTGTCGAGCCGGACCGCGATGTGCGCTGTTTCCAGTCGGTTCTTCTCGATCTTGGGGCGCGGCTTGGTCTGCCGGGGATGGTGGATGCCGACGGCGCGGCGAAATACAAGGATTACGGCGATTATATCGTCAATCACGAGCGCAAGCCCGGTATCGGCCCGCTTGCCGGATTCCGGGGTGCCAATGGCGGTGCCGAGGGGCGGGGCGAGCCGAACAGCGAACAGCTCGAGGCCTATATAGCCAATGGTGCGTTCTGGCAGGCGGAGATCCCTGAAGAAGCGCGCTATTTCAAGCCGGCGAACGCGGCCTATCAGAAATTTGCCGTCGAGATGGGGTTCTATGACACGCCCCAGCCCTATGCCTTCCAGATCTATGTCGAGGTGTTGCAGAAATTCCGTCTTGCTGCGGAGGGTCATGGCGATCAGCAGCCACCGGAGCATCTTCGTGACCGGATCAGAACCTGCTTTACCCCACTGCCAAGCTGGTACCCGCCCTTCGAGGGCAGCGCGATCGACGAGCAGACCTACCCGCTTCACGCGCTGACCCAGCGGCCGATGGCGATGTATCATTCCTGGGGTTCGCAGAACGCATGGCTTCGCCAGATTCACGGCCATAACCCGATGTTCATTTCGCAGGGGCTTGCCGCCGCGCACGATCTTGTCGATGGAGACTGGATCTGGGTGACGTCGCATCATGGCCGTATCCGTGTGCCGGTGGCGGTGATGGCGGGCGTCAATGACCACACGATCTGGACCTGGAACGCCATTGGCAAACGCAAGGGGGCCTGGCAACTGGATCCCGATGCGCCGGAGGCAAAGAAGGGCTTCCTGCTGAACCACCTGATCCATGAATTGCTGCCACCAAAGGGCGATGGTATGCGCTGGTCGAATTCCGATCCGATCACCGGTCAGGCTGCCTGGTTCGACCTGCGGGTGCAGATCGAAAAGGCGGCGGCTGACGAACCGGCAGAATCCTGGCCGCAATTCGACACCCTGCCGCGCGTCAACGGACAGGGGGCACCGGAAGCGACGCTCCGCTACGGCATTGAATGGACCGCACAGGGCGCCGACACGACAAACAGGGGAGACAAGTCATGACCATGCTGCCGGAACCGTCAGCCATCAAGCTGGGTCTTGTCATCGATCTTGATATCTGCGTCGGCTGTCAGGCCTGCGTCGTCAATTGCAAGGAATGGAACACATCCGGCTATGGCGCGCCGCTGGCCGATTCCGATGCCTATGGCGAATCCCCAACCGGTGCCTGGCTGAACCGGGTGCATGCCTATGAGGCCGGTGACGGGGCCAATTCGCGGACAGTGCATTTTCCGAAATCCTGTCTGCATTGCGAAGAGGCACCCTGCGTTACGGTCTGCCCGACAGGTGCCTCGTTCAAACGTGCCGAGGACGGCATTGTGCTGGTGAATGAAGACTGGTGCATCGGCTGCGGGCTGTGCGCATGGTCATGCCCCTATGGCGCGCGCGAGCTTGACCCGGCCGAGGGTGTGATGAAGAAATGCACGCTCTGTGTCGACCGGATCTATAATGACAATCTTCCGCAGGAAGACCAGGTACCGGCCTGCGTTCGGACCTGTCCGACAAATGCCCGGCATTTCGGCGATCTTGGTGACCCGAATTCCGAGGTCAGCCAGATGGTGGCGGCACGCAGCGGTATGGATCTGATGCCTGAACAGGGCACAAAGCCGGTCAATAAATATCTGCCGCCACGCCCGCGGCGGGCGGCTGACGAGGCGCCTGTCTCGCTGGTCGCGATGGCCGAGGCCGATACGCCGACAGGCTTCTGGAAATGGGTTGATTCCGCGCTCGACAGGCTCGGCTGACAGCGGCAACAGATACGGGGACACGACAATGCGGCCAGCCTGGTCAATTATCTTCTTCACCACCATGTCCGGCCTTGGTCTCGGCCTTGCCGGCTGGATCATTCTTGGATTGCTGCCGTTGATGACACCGGCAAGTGTGATGGGGGTTGGCATCGCCACGCTGACCTTGATCGGTGCTGGCCTGATCAGCTCGACCTTCCACCTTGGTCATCCTGAACGGGCCTGGCGCGCGCTCAGCCAGTGGCGGTCAAGCTGGCTGTCGCGGGAAGGTGTGCTGGCGGTGATTGTCATGGTTGGACTTGCGGCCTGGTTTTTGGCTGCCTATGGCGGTTTGCGGGTGCCTTTCTGGGCCAATCTGGTGCTGCTTGTGCTGCTCTATGTCACTGTGTATGCAACCTCGATGATCTATGCCTCGCTGAAGACGGTGGCGCGCTGGCACCATCCGCTGACGCCGGTCTGCTATCTGATGTTTGCCGCGGCCGGCGGGCTGCTGGCGACGCTGGCCCTGCTTGCCATCCTGCGGCTGCCGATCACCGCGGCGCTGGCGCAGGCCGCCATTGTGCTGATGCTGTCGGCATGGGGTGTGAAGCTTGCCTGGTGGCGTCTGGCCGGTATGGCGCAGCATGCTGGCAGCATTGAATCCGCGACCGGCCTTGGCCAGCTTGGTGCGGTAAGGCCATTGATGCCGCCCCACACCGAAGAAAACTATCTCCAGCATGAAATGGGGTTCGTCGTTGCCCGCAAGCATGCCGACAAGCTTCGCATGATTGCGCTGGCGCTTGGTGGTGGTCTGCCGGTACTGGTTCTGCTGCTGGCACCGGCTTCGGCCGGGGCGCTGGCGGTGGCGGTGCTGGCGCATGTCGCCGGTATGTTCGTCGAACGCTGGCTGTTCTTTGCCGAGGCAAAGCACGTTGTCACGCTGTATTATGGCGAGGCTGCCTGAGAGCGTTATCTGAACGCCATCTCCACGGCATCCGTCTCCACCGACAGCCCGCCAAGCCGGGCGAATCGCTGCAGTTCGGCCTGTAGCCGCGCCCGGCGGGCGGCGGACCATCTGACGCCGGGTTCCGGCCAGAACCCGACGATCCGCATCATGCCGTCACGGCGATCACCCTTCAGCTCGATTCGACCGACGAAGCGATCCGCCTCCAGAAGCGGATAGACATAATAGCCCCAGCGGCGATCGGATTTGGGGACGAACATCTCGTTCCTGTAGGTGAATCCGAACAGACGGTGCAGCCGCCGCCTGTCGCGGATCGCCGGGTCGAACGGGTTGATGATCCGCATGCGTGTTGGGCTGACCGGTAGGTTCGCAAGATGTGTCTCGATATCGGGATGGGCCAGACAGTCATGCCACTGGCCGTCCGCCGCCTCGATGCGGGCGGCAACAAGAGGGGTCTGTCCGGCCCAGTCGGCAACGTCGCGCGGCGTGACCGCATCCCAGAAATGTCTGACCTCTGTGGCATTCGCAATCCATAGCCGCTCGATGGCCGCATCGCACAACCATCTGGCCTGGTCACGGGCGCTCGCGCCGGTGTCGGCCAGGGCCGGAAACACGCGCTCTCCAAGATCATAGAATTTGATGAAATTTTCACGGTGGGACGTGGCCAGCTCGCCAGCATACCACATCTGCTCCAGCGCCTTCTTGTGGGGTGGGCGCGCCCACATCTCGGCTGTTCGGGGCCGGCTTTCAAAGGCCTGTGTCGACAACGGACCTTCGGCGGCGATACGGGCATGGATGGCGCGGATATCGCGTTGCGTCAGACCGGATTTGTACCAGGCCGCATGTGCCGTTCGTTTGCCAAGCCGTTCGAACTGGCGCTGCCACATTGGATAGACATCCATCGGGATCAGCGAGGCATCATGGGTAAAATGCTCAAACAGCTTGCGCTGGCCCAGCAGCGTCCAGACCATGCCTTCGCGATACTGCCGGACACGGCTCCACAGAATATGGTCATGCGCGCGCACGATATTGCGAACCGTATCAATCTGCACGAATCCAAGTCTATGGATGATCTGCAACAGGTCGTTCCGCCCGGTCGGCGGGGTGGCAAGATGATGCGCCGCCAGCCATAGCCGGCGCGCCTGCCTGTTGCCAATGCAAAGCCTTGTTTGATGGTGAAGGGGTTCTGGCATTTTGGTCCGACAGTCTGTTCACCTCACATCTTATCGCCGGGCTGTCAGACTCATACAGACAAAAAAACGGCCCGCCAGAGGCGGGCCGTTCCGGAAATTTTGCGATGTGGCAGGTGTCAGACCAGCAGCGGTGCGATAACCAGGCTGACGATCGCCATCACATTGATCAGGATGTTCATCGACGGGCCAGATGTGTCCTTCAGCGGATCACCGACGGTATCGCCGACAACAGCCGCCTTGTGGACGTCGGAACCCTTGCCGCCAAGATTGCCCTTTTCGACAAATTTCTTGGCGTTGTCCCATGCGCCGCCGGCATTCGCCATCATCAGTGCCATCATCACACAGCAGATCAGCGCGCCGCCAAGCATGCCGCCAAGTGCCTTCGGCCCAAGACCGAAACCAATGACAACAGGTGCAAGCACGGCCAGCGAACCCGGCAGGATCATCCGGCGCAGCGCGGCGCGGGTTGCGATATCGACACACCGTGCCGTATCCGGCTTTGCCTTGCCTTCGAGAAGGCCTGGGATCTCCTTGAACTGGCGGCGAACCTCGACAATCATGTCGAAGGCGGCGTCACCAACGGCTGTCATCGTCATCGAAGCGACGATGAACGGGAAGATGCCGCCGATGAACATGCCGACCAGAACGATCGGGTCGTTGATCGCCAGAACAAAGTCCGGGTCACCCTTGCTGACCTTTGCGATATAGGCGCTGATCAGGGCGAGGGCGGCAAGCGCCGCTGCGCTGATCGCAAACCCCTTGCCGATGGCGGCGGTGGAGTTGCCAACCTCGTCAAGCGAGTCGGTGATTTCACGCGTCTCGGGGCCCATCTCGGCCATTTCGGCGATGCCACCGGCATTGTCGGCAACCGGGCCATAAGCGTCGATGGCCATGGTGATGCCGACAGTTGCCAGCATACCGACAGCCGCCATACCGACGCCGTAGAGGCCCGCGAACATGTTGGCGAAGAAGATGATCGCGGCAATGGTCAGCACCGGAATGGCCACAGACTGCATGCCAACGGCAAGGCCGCTGATCATGATCGTGGCTGGGCCGGTCTCGCCATCCTTGGCGATCTTACGGACAGGTGCGCCACCGGTGTAGTACTCGGTGACAAGGCCAACGATGATGCCGCCAATGGCACCAACCAGAACCGCACCCCAGACGCCGCTGCTGGCGCCCATGCTGGTGATCACGAAATAGGCTGCAGCGATGAAGATCACCGCCGAACCGATGGTGCCAAAGCGAAGCGCCACATCGGGGCTTCTGTCGGCAAACATGCGGACAGACAGGATGCCGAGAAGCGAGCAGACAAGACCGGTCGAGGCCAGAACCAGCGGCATGAACTGAAGGATCTCGCGGTTACCGCCAAGGCTTTCGAGCGAGGCCATCGACATCGATGCGGCAAGGGCCATAGACGCAATCATCGAACCGCAGTAGGATTCGAAGATATCCGATCCCATGCCGGCAACGTCGCCGACATTGTCACCGACATTGTCTGCAATCACGGCCGGGTTGCGGGGGTCGTCCTCGGGGATGCCTGCCTCGACCTTGCCGACCAGATCGGCACCGACGTCAGCCGACTTGGTGAAGATGCCGCCACCGACGCGGCTGAACAGCGCCACCGATGATCCGCCCATGGCGAAACCTTCAATGGCTTCGATGCCGTGCGCGGTGCCACCCATGAAATGGTAAAGGATGCCAATGCCGAAAAGACCCATCGAGGCAACTGTCAGACCCATGATCGAACCGCCAAAGAAGGCGACGTTCAGAGCTTCCGCCGCGCCCTTGGTGTTGGCGGCAACGGCGGTGCGGACATTCGCCTTGGTGGCGGTATACATGCCGATATAGCCGGCTGTGCCCGAGCAGAGCGCGCCAAGCAGGAAGGCGACGGCAGTGTCGGCGCCAAGGCTGGCATAAAGGGCCACGATACAGATGATGCAGAAAACGGCGAGGCGCTTGTACTCGCTGGCCATGAAGACCATCGCACCAAGGTGGATCTCGTCAGAGATTTCCCTGACCCGACCTTCGCCTGCGGGAGTCTGCAGAATTCGTGCATAGACCATGAAGGCCGCAATCAGACCCAGAATGCCCAGGCTGATCGGAAGAACGGCTGAGGTAAGCATGAAGACTTCCTTTTAATTAGTGTAGAAATGGGACTGCCGTGCCGCCGGATGCTCCCCCGACAGGCGACGTAAACCGACGCGGTTATAGACGCTTCACCTATGGCTGTAAAGCCAGCGTTTCAGCGGGGATTGCAGGGATTGCAACAGGCGGTGTGACCCCGCTGTCCGGGCCGGGTCGGTTGCGGCCAGCACAAGCGGTGACGCTTTGCTTTCAGTTGACTTGATTTGATGGCGCGCCGCATACTCGGACGACCGAATTTGAACGGTCGATTGACGGTCATGTTCAGTCATGGCTCAACGCCCAACACCAACCGCCCAACACCAAACGAGAGATCACGATGAAACATCTCACAAAAACCAAGATCATGCTGTCAGCTGTCACTGCAACTGTCATTGCCGGCGCGGCACACGCGCAAGAGGTGCTGAACGTCTATAACTGGTCGGATTACATCGCCGAGGACACCATCGCCAATTTTGAAGCCGAGACCGGCATCAAGGTGACCTATGATGTGTACGACTCCAACGAGGTTCTCGAGGCCAAGATGCTGGCCGGGTCTTCGGGCTATGATGTTGTCGTGCCGACAGGTGATTTTCTGGCCCGTGGCCGCGAGGCTGGCGCCTATCAGGATCTCGACCTGTCACGGCTGGCGAATTACAGCAGCCAGGACATGCAGGTCCAGAATTTCGCCAATGCGCAGATTGGCGTCGACAATGCCGGCACCGTCTATATGTGGGGCACCACCGGCATTGCCTATAATGTGGCCATGATCGAGGAACGTCTCGGCACCGACGCGCCGACCGACAGCTGGGCCCTGATTCTCGACCCGCAATATGCCTCGAAGCTCGAGGATTGCGGGATTGCCGTTCTCGACGCGCCGACCGATGTGCTGCCGAATGTGATCGCCTATATGGGTGGCGACGGCACCAGCACCGATGCCAAGGATTTTCAGGCTGCCGGTGATGTGCTGAACGCGGTGAGGCCGAACCTCCGCTACATCCATTCCAGCCAGTCGATCAATGACATTGCGAATGGCGATATCTGTGCTGCCATCATGTGGTCCGGAGATGCGTTCCAGGCCGCCTATCGCGCCGAGGAAGCCGAAAACGGCCACACCATCGAATATTACATTCCGAAAGAGGGCACGAATCTGTGGTTTGACCATTTCGCCATCCCGGCGGATGCGAAGAACCTCGATAATGCCTACAAGTTCATCGACTATATGCTTCGTGCCGATGTCGCCGCCAGCAACGTGAACTATGTCTGGTATGCCAGTGGCAGCGAAGGTGCCAAGGCGTCGATCGATCCGGAGATTCTGGAACATCCGGGGATCTATCCGACCGAAGAGGCGAAAAAGAACCTGTTCGTCGTTCCGGTCTATGATTCCAGGCTCGACCGTGCCGTGACGCGTGTCTGGTCCCGTTTCTCGTCCGGAAGCTGAGCCGGTCCGACATGGGTGACGACGTTTTCCGCCGCTGGCACATACGTGCTGGCGGCGGCGTTGTTTCAGCCTCTTTTCCACCTTCCAGCCTTGCCCGATAGGTCGTCAATGTCCCCCTTCATTCGAATCAGAAACGTGACGCGGCGCTTTGGCGATGTCGTGGCTGTCGACGACCTGTCGCTTGATATTGATCGGGGTGAATTGTTCTGTCTTCTCGGCGCATCGGGTTGTGGCAAGACGACATTGCTGCGGATGCTTGCCGGGTTCGAACGTGTCGACAGTGGCAGCATAGAGATTGACGGCATTGACATGGCGGCCGTCCCACCGGCCGCGCGCCCGGTCAACATAATGTTCCAGAACTATGCGCTGTTCCCGCATATGTCGGTTGCCGACAATATCGTCTATGGTCTGCGCCGCGCCGGGCTGCCAAAGCAGGAGATCGCGACGCGACTTGATGAATTGCTGCGGCTTGTACGACTGACCGGGATGGGCGGGCGCAGGCCGCACCAGCTGTCGGGCGGTCAACGTCAGCGGGTGGCGCTGGCACGCGCGCTGGCCCGCCGTCCGAAATTGCTGCTTCTCGATGAACCCCTTGCCGCATTGGACAAGAAGCTTCGCGAGGACACACAGTTCGAACTGGTCGATATTCAGGAACGTCTCCAGACAACCTTCATTGTTGTTACCCACGATCAGGAAGAGGCCATGACGCTGGCCAGCCGGATCGGGGTGATGGATCAGGGCAAACTTGTCCAGGTCGACACGCCGCGCACGCTCTATGACAGGCCACGCAACCGGTTCATCGCCGATTTCCTGGGTACCGTCAGCTTTCTGGATGGGGTCGTCACATCGCGGGCGGATGGCCGGATCATGATTGACGGCCCTGTGCCTGTTACCGCCATCGACCCCGGCGGCTTTGTGGTCGGTGAGTCTGTCCGCATGGCAATCAGGCCGGAGAAAATCACGCTTGGCCGGAAGCAGAGCGGCGCGGTGAATGAAATCGCGGTGACGGTCGAGGATATGGCTTTTACCGGCGTGGCAACGAATTACCGGGTGATCGGGCCGGACGGCCTGCGTCTGAAGCTGACCCAGCCAAACCGTCGCGGCGATGCAGCGGCACTGGAGTGGGAGCAGCAGGGCTTTGTCAGCTTTGATCCGGCAGACGTCGTGCTGCTCAGGGACTGACGGTGATGGTGAAGGCACGGCAATGGCTTTTGCGTCATGGGCGGCGGCTGGTCGTGGCGCTGCCCCTGTTGTGGCTGCTGATCTTCTTTCTGTTGCCGCTTTTCGAGGTGGCGCAGACCTCCTTCACCACGGCGCGGCGCGGCATCCCGCCATTTGCGCCACTCTGGGGATTTGGTGATGACGGGTTTTTCACCAATTTCACCCTCGAAAATTACAGCCTGCTTCTCGATTACTGGCAGGACTATATCGGCCCGGCTGGCAACAGCCTGCGTCTGGCTTTTGTCTCGACGCTGATCTGTCTTCTGTTTGCCTATCCCATGGCATGGTGGATCGCCAGGTCAGACCCCCGCCAGCGGGCGATCCTGCTGGTGCTGGTGATGCTGCCGTTCTGGACTTCCAGCCTGCTGCGGATCTATGCGTTGATCGGTCTTCTGAACCCCAACGGCTTCATCAACAGCATGCTGTTGTTCCTTGGCGTGATCGATACGCCGCTTCGCATGATGCAGACCGATTTTTCGATCTATATGGGCATGTTGCTGACCTATCTGCCGCTGATGATCCTGCCACTCTATGCGGTGATGATCAGGCTTGATGACGATCTGCTCGATGCTGCCGCCGACCTCGGCGCTTCGCGTACAGGCATGTTCATGACCATTATTCTGCCGCTGACCTTGCCCGGCATCATCGCCGGCAGTCTGCTTGTCTTCATTCCGGCGGTGGGCGAGTTTGTCATTCCGGCGCTTCTTGGCGGGCCTGAACAGATTATGGTTGGCAAGGTGCTGTGGACAGAATTCTTCCGCAACCGTGACTGGCCGGTGGCCTCGGCCATTGCCATTTTGCTGCTGGCGATTCTGGCGCTGCCGATTATCTATGCCCGCTATCAGGACGGGCGCGAGACGGCGCTCGACCAGGCGGCCAGACAGGGAGGCGAGTGATGAACCGCGCTGTCTCCTGGCCGGCCTTGTGGCTTGGCATCATCGGGTTCGGGATTCTGTATGTCCCGGTTGTGGTGATGGTGATCTTCAGTTTCAACGCCAGCCGTCTGGTTTCGGTCTGGGCCGGATTCTCGACCAGATGGTATGGCGAGCTGATGCAGAACGACCAGATTCTCTCGGCGCTCGGCAAGTCATTGTGGGTGGCGGTAAACGCCGCCACGCTGTCGACCGTCTTCGGAGTTCTGATCGCGCTGGCTTTTGTGCGGTATGGCAATTTTCGGTTTCGGCTTCTGCTCAGCGCGCTTGCCAGCACGCCGCTGGTCATGCCCGAAGTGGTGACGGGATTGTCACTGCTTCTGCTGTTCATTGCGATGGAGGGGTTTTTTGGCTGGCCGGCTGGCCGTGGCCTCGACACCATCATCATCGCCCACACCACATTTGGCATGTGTTTCGCCGCCGTTGTGGTGCAGTCGCGGCTGCGCGATTTCGACATGTCGATCGAGGAAGCCGCATCCGACCTTGGCGCAACACAGCCCTTCATCTTCTTTTCAATCACCCTGCCGGTGATCGCGCCTGCGGTCGTTGCCGCCTGGCTTCTTGCCTTTACGCTCAGCTTTGATGATCTGGTTATTGCCAGCTTTGTCAGCGGGCCGGGAAGTTCAACCCTGCCAATCGTCGTCTTTTCCAAGGTCAGGCTTGGCGTAACCCCTGAAATCAACGCGCTGGCAACAATCATGATCGCTCTTGTGGCGGCAAGCGTGACTGTCGCCAGCATCATCCTCTATCGCGGTGCCGCCAGACGGGCGGTGAGCGAACAGAAAGGCGGTAGCCATGAGTGAACAGAAAAGCGGATCGGATCAATATCGAGGTGACCAGGCTTTTCGTGACAGTGACGGCCGTGGCAGCTGGACCGAAATGACGTATGGTGGTGCGCTCAGCTTCGCCCGCCGTCGCTACAGCCGCGATCTCGACGGGGTCGATATCGTTATCAGTGGCATTCCCTATGACAATGCCGTGACCTACAGGTCGGGATGCCGCCTTGGGCCGCGTGCCATCCGGGCCGGGTCGGTCCAGCTTGCCGAGCTGAAGCATTTCCCGTTCGGCTTTGATCCGTTCGAAACCCTGTCCGCCGTCGATTATGGCGACTGTTTCATCGATCCGCACCATCCAACAGGTGTGTTTGACAGCATCGAGGCGCATGCCGCCGGCATTCTGGACTCCGGTGCCCTGATGCTGAGTCTGGGTGGTGACCACTCGGTGGCCTATCCGCTGTTGAAGGCGCATGCGGCGAAATACGGACCGCTGGCGCTGGTCCAGTTCGACGCGCATTGCGACACCTGGCCGGATGACGGCACACGCTTTGATCACGGCACCATGTTTGCGCGCGCGGCGGCCGAGGGGCTGATTGATGTCAGCCGGTCAACCCAGGTCGGGCTTCGCACCTATAATGACAGCGATCACGGTTTCGAGATTCTGACCAGCCCGTGGGTACACCGCAATGGCATCGACGCGGCGATGGACATCGTGCGGGACCGTGCCGGTGATATGCCGGTCTATCTGTCCTTTGACATTGACGGTCTCGACCCGGCCTTTGCGCCGGGAACGGGGACTCCCGTATCCGGTGGTCTGGCCAGCTGGCAGGGTCTGGAATTCATTCGGGGTCTGGAGCCGCTGAACCTGATCGGGATGGATCTTGTCGAGGTGGCGCCGGCCTATGACCATGCCGAGATCACCGCCATCGCCGCCGCAAGCATGGCCTTTGACTGGTGTGCTGTTATCGCCAAAAAGCGTGGTGCCGTGGCGCGACCGATTGGACGACTCTAGAGTTTCAGCCTGTCGCGAAGCTTGTACCATGCCATGCCAAGCGCCAGCGCGGGGGTACGAAGAGGCCCACCCGGAAATGGCATATGGGTCAGCCTGCTCATCACATCGAACTCGGTGCTGTCACCAATGACGGCTCTGGCAAGCATCGCGCCTGCCTGTCCCGAAAGGGCGACGCCATGGCCGGAAAACCCCTGAACGAAATAGATGTCATCGTCGGTTCTGCCGAAATGCGGGATGCGGTTGACGGTGATGCCGATCCGGCCTGACCAGACCTGTTCGGTCTCGGCATCCGCCAGGATTGGAAACACATCCGTCATCCGGTGCCGCAGATCCATTTCGACATCGCCGAAATCGACATTTGTATAGCTGGCCCGGCCCCCGAATATCATTCTGTTGAGGCCATCAATCCGGTAGTAGTTCAGCGCCGCGTTTTCATCCGCCACGGCAGCGCCGGTTGGCAGGAGCTGTGTGACCATATTTTCTGAAAGCGGCTTTGTGGCCAGAATGGATGACGTGACAGGTGCCAGCCGCCGTCGCATATTCGGCAGCGCGACATCGGCAAGATAGGCATTGCCACACAGCATCACGACTGGCGTGTTCACCGAAGCGCCGCCCTCGATCACCAATGTCTTGCGGGGGCCACGCAAGATCTTTTTGACCGGTGCCTGTTCATAGATATCAGCACCCAGAAGGGTGGCCGCGCGGGCCAGGCCGTGAAGATATTTCAGGGGCTGGATATGTCCGCAGCCGGTGTCGTGAAGCGCGCCGACATAGGCATCACTGCCGATATGCTCGGACAGGGCGACCTTGTCGCCAAGACAGGTGAAATGCTCATAGCCGCGGGCTTCCCACGCGGCCTGCATGCTGTCCAGCCCCCGCATCTGCCGCCTGTGCAGCGCGGCATGAAGATAGCCAAAGGTCAGGTCGCAATCGATGCTGTAACGGGCGATCCTCTGTTTCACCAGTTCCACCGCATCCATGCCGGCCTGCCAGGCGATATCTGCCTCGGCGGGGCCAAGTTGACGGCTGATCCTGTCGAAATCATTCGGCCAGCCCTGACACAGATGGCCACCATTGCGTCCCGAACCGCCGTCCCCAATCGCCCCTGCCTCGAGAACAACGGCTTTGATCCCGGCCTCGGCAAGTGTCAGCGCTGCCGAAATGCCTGTCAGACCGCCGCCTATGATGGCAATGTCGGCATCTATCTGGCCGTCGGGCGTCGGGTAGGTTGGCCGGTTGCTGTATTCGATTTCGTAGATGCTGCCGGTGGTCATCGGTCGGGTGCCTTGGCGGGTCCGGGTCAAGGGTGATTTCGATTGTTTGCGAAACCCATTGCCTCAAGGTAGGCTGACGCCGCACAGTTGATCAAGCTGAACCGCATTGGCTGAACCGCATTGGCCGAACCGCATTGATCGAGACTGACAACTCTTTGGCAAATCCGTGAATGGTGCCGACATGACATATGACGACCTTTCGACTGACCAGTGGCAGGCACTGGATTCTGCGCATCACATGGCGCCTTTCACCGACTATGCAGATTTGCGTCAGCATGGCGCGAGAATCATCACCCATGCTGATGGCCATTATATCCATGACAGCGAGGGGAACAGCATCCTCGACGGTATGGCCGGCCTGTGGTGCGTGAATGTCGGCTATGGCCGGCAGGAACTTGTCGAGGCCGCCGCCCGTCAGATGACGACGCTTCCCTATTACAACAATTTCTTCAAGACCAGTAACCGCCCCGTTGCGGCGCTGTCGGCGCGGCTCGCCGACATAACGCCTGATGGTCTCAACAATGTGTTCTATGCCAATTCAGGGTCCGAGGCGAATGACACCATCATCCGAATGGTACGGCATTTCTGGGCGCTTGAAGGCCGGCCCGAAAAGCGGGTGATCATCGGTCGTGACTATGGCTATCACGGCAGTACCGTGATGGCGGCCAGCATGGGCGGCATGGCCGGTATGCATGCCCAGGCGGCACATGAACCCGATTTTGAACATATCCGGCCACCCTATGGGTTCAGGTATCAGGGTAATCAGGACGAAGGTGAATTTGCCGCCAACGCGGCTTCATGGCTTGCCGAACGGATCGACGAGGTCGGCGCTGACCGTATTGCGGCGTTCATTGCCGAGCCTGTCCAGGGTGCCGGTGGGGTGATCATTCCCCCGGCAGGCTATTTCGACCACATTCAGGAAATCTGCCGCCGCAACGACATATTGTTCATCGCGGACGAGGTGATCACCGGCTTTGGCCGTACCGGGCAGTGGTTCGCCAGCCAGACAATGGGGCTGTCCCCGGACATGATGACCCTGGCCAAGGGGCTGACGTCGGGTTATGTGCCGATGTCGGCGGTGATGGTTGGTGACAGGGTGGCAAACCGGCTGATTGCCGACGGCGGGGAATTCTATCATGGTTTCACCTATTCCGGGCATCCTGTCGCCGCCGCGGTTGCGCTGGCCAATCTTGAGCTGATTGAACGCGAAGGTCTGATCGAGCGTGTTCGCACCGACACCGGTCCCTATCTTGCGGCCGCGCTGGCGCCGCTGGCAGAACATCGGATTGTTGGTGAAGTCAGGACGTTTGGCATGCTGGCGGCGATTGAACTTGTGAAGTCCAAGGACGGGCCGGAAATGTTCAGCGATGAAGGTGCGGCTGGCATCATCTGCCGCGACCACGCCATTGCCGGTGGTCTGATGATGCGTGCGGTACGTGATGCCATGATCCTGTCGCCGGCGCTGACCTTTGGGCGGGATGACATTGACGCCACCGTACGGATTGCGTCTGCAGCGCTGGATGCTACAGCCGAGCAGCTTGGATTGTGACGCTGGCATGCCACTAACAGGAGACATCGCATGACATTCGACATGCATAGCTGGCTGACCGAACAGTCGATCACCGAGGTTGAATGCCTTGTCAGTGATATTGCAGGCATTCCGCGCGGCAAGATCCTGCCGGTGCATAAATTCCGTCAGGCCGCCGATTCAAGCGGGCTGCGCCTTCCCGAATATGTCTTTGGCCAGTCGGTCACAGGTGCCTATCTGGACAGTGAGGTGCTGAATGAAATCGGTGCCGATGTGATTCTGCGCCCGGACGTCAATTCCTGCCGCCTGGTGCCGTGGTATGACGAGCCGACAGCGCAAATCATCCATGATGCCTATAACCATGAAGGCAAGATCGTTCCCTTTACCCCGCGTGCCGTGCTGAAACGTGTTCTGGCATTGTTCGAGGATGCCGGGATGGTGCCGGTTGTTGCGCCCGAGCTGGAATTCTTTCTTGTTGAACAGAGCGCCGACGCCAACAACCCGCTTGTCAGTCCGAAGGGCAAGTCCGGACGCGCCGAAAAGGCGCGTCAGGCCTATGGCATCGATGCGGTGAATGAATTCGACCCGCTGTTCGAGGATATTTACGATCATTGCGAGGTCCAGAAGATTGACATCGACACGCTGAGCCACGAGGCCGGCGCGGCGCAGATGGAAATCAATTTCAATCATGGTGACGCGCTGGAACTTGCCGACCAGGCCTTTCTGTTCAAACGGACGGTGCGGCAGACCGCGCTTGACCATAATCTTCATGCCACCTTCATGGCAAAGCCGATGCAGGACCAGCCCGGCAGTGCGATGCATGTCCATCTGTCACTTCGTGACAAGGAAACCGGACACAATCTGTTCGTGACCAAAGATGGCGAAGACAGCGAGGCGTTCTTTCATGCGCTTTCGGGCATGCAGCGTTATCTGTCAAAGGCAATGGCGCTGATGGCACCTTATGTGAATTCCTACCGTCGTCATTCGCTGACCGAGGATTCGCCAACGAACCTTGCCTGGGGCATGGACAACCGCACCGTCGGCTTGCGGGTGCCAACGGGCGATCCGGCGAACCGCCGGATTGAAAACCGCGTTCCCGGGGCGGATGCGAACCCGTATCTTGCGATTGCCGCCAGTCTTGCCGCGATCTGGCTCGGCTTGAAGGAACAGCGGCGTCCCACGCGCCCCAGAACGGTGAGTGGTGAGGATCTGACCACCCTGCCACGCAATCTTGACATTGCGCTCGATGCTCTGGAACGTGCCGGTCCGCTCCAGGAGATTCTCGGTGAGCAGTTCGTAAAGCTGTTCATCGAAGTGAAGCGCGGTGAGGCGGACGCCTTTCTTGAGGTGATCAGCCCGTGGGAACGTGAATATCTTCTGCTGAATGTCTAGACGCCGGCTGGTCGGGAAGGGTCAGTGCTGAGCCGTCTGGCAGGCCTCGCATATGCCGGTGATTTCGATCATCTGGCGGCTGCCGCTGAAATTCCGGGCGGCGCAGGCCGATGCCAGCGCGGCCGCCGTGCCCGTATCGACGGCTTCGGTTACGCTGTCGCATCGCTCGCACAGCATGAAGATGCTGATCTCGCTGCCGCCACATTCATGATGTTTGCAGGCGACAAAGGCGTTCAGGCTTTCAATGCGATGAACCGAACCGGAATCGATCAATTTCGACAGCGCCCGATAGACCTGCAAAGGCGCGCGCAGGCCATCACCGCGAAGCCCATCAAGAATGTCATAGGCGCTTGCCGGCTTTCCGGCAGCCTCCAGAAATTCATAGACAAGGGTTTCGTTGCGGGATCGGTCCACGGCGGGCTCCTTGAAGAAGGGCCACATGATGCCGGGTGTGAAGGCGGCTTGTCAAACCTGCGATGACTTGCCTGCGCCCTGCCGGAATGCTAGCCAGACATCGCATGCGATAGTGCCAAGACTGCGTGAAGGACCGCCGGACATGACCCACAGCCTGACCCTGACCCGCCCGGATGACTGGCATCTGCATCTTCGCGACGGCGCGATGCTTGATGTGGTGACGCCGGACAGCGCTGCCGATTTCGGCCGGGCGTTGATCATGCCGAACCTGGTGCCACCAGTAGTCCGCGGTGTCGATGCGGCGGCCTATCGCGATCGTATTCTGGCCGCGGTTCCTGCTGGTGCCGATTTCACACCATTGATGACACTCTATCTGACCGAGACAACCGAGGCTGACGATCTGGTGGCGGCGGCAAGGGACGGCATCATTACGGCGGTAAAGCTGTATCCGGCAGGTGCGACCACCAATTCGGCATCCGGGGTCCGCGACATCAATGCCGTGATGCCGGTGCTGGAAGCGATGGCTCTGGCCGGAATCCCGCTCTGTGTACATGGCGAGGTGACCGACTCTGAAATCGACATCTTTGACCGCGAGGCGGTCTTTATCGAACGTGTGCTGGATCCGCTTCGGGGCCGGCTTCCCGAATTGCGTGTGGTGATGGAACATGTGACCACCGCCGACGGGGTGGACTATGTCCGTACAGGCGGGTCGAACATCGCTGCCACCCTGACCACGCACCATCTGTTCATCAACCGGAACCATATTCTGGCTGGCGGAATCAGGCCGCATTATTACTGCCTTCCGGTTGCCAAGCGCGAGACGCACCGCCGTGCCCTCGTTGCTGCGGCCACTTCCGGTGATGGGTCATTCTTTCTTGGTACCGACAGTGCGCCGCATCCTGATCCGGCCAAGCTGTCCGAATGCGGCTGTGCCGGAATCTATACCGCGCCCAATACGCTGGCCTGCCTTGCGCAGATATTCGAACAGGAAGATGCGCTGGACCGGCTGGACGGGTTTGTGGCGCGCCACGGTGCGGCCTTCTATGGTGTCGCGCCGAATGCAGGCACCATTACCCTTGTCCGCGAGACCGACCCACAGAAGGTGCCGCCGAACCGGGTCACGAACGATGGCGGTCTGACGGTCTTTGATCCGATGGTGCCAATTTACTGGCGGGTTGCCTGATGCGTCATAGCGGGGTTCGGACCTCGATATCCGAAGGTGGCGGGTTGCGCTTTGCCAGTGCCTCGCGCCGTGTGATATAGGCCGTCGAGGCAAAGATAACGCTGCCACCAAGCCAGATCCAGATATCCGGCCATTCACCGAAAGCCATCCATGCCAGCACCACGGCAAAGGGAAGTTTGGTGAATTCGAGCGGCTGCAGGCTGGTGATCTCGACCATGCCGAATGCGCGGGTGAGAAGAATATGCGCCGCCGTCCCGCACAGCGCCATGCCCCATAGATAAAGCCAGGCTTCAGCCGTTGGCCACTGCCAGATAAACAGCGTCGGCACCAGCGCGATCGGTGCCTGCATCATCACCATCCAGAAGACGATTGCGGATGCCGATTCGGTTTCCGTCATCTTCTTTACGATCAGGCTGGCAATGGCGATTGTCAGCGCGCTGACAAGGGCCAGCATGGCGCCTGTCGACACCTCGACCAATCCGGGGCGAAGGATGATCAGCGCGCCCAGAAACCCGACCGCAATGGCCGCCATCCGGCGCAGGCGGATCACCTCGCCAAGAAACAGCGCGGCACCAATCGTCACAAAGATCGGACTGGTAAAGGTCAGCGCCGTCATGTTGGCAAGCGGGATCAGTGTGACGGCGGTGAAACCGCTGAGCATGCCGATGAAATTGATCAGGGCCCGCCAGAAATACAGCTTCGGCCGGTTCATCCGGATGCTGGACACGCCACTGCGGATCAACAGCGGCGCCAGAATCAGCAGTGCCAGGAAATTGCGGAAGAATACGACTTCCAGCACCGGCACGAAGGCCGAGGACAGGCGGATGAAAATCCCCATCATGGTGAACATCAACATCGCAAGGATCATCATCAGCGTCGCTTGAAGCGCCGGTGACAGCGACGTGAATCTGGCGATCACATCAATGCTCGTATCTGTGGAATCATGGCAAGATTAGCGCACAGCGCCGGACAAAAGGCAAATCAAAGACATACTCTCTGTGACGGCTTTCTGTGACGGCTGTCATCGATCAAACCGCACCCTTTGCCGCCGCCCAGTCGCGCAGCGCGGCACGGTAGCGGGCGTCTTCTCCGGCAACCGACGGGTGCGCGGCCAGCGCAGCGGCATAATCCGCCAGACTGCCAGGCATCGTCACCGGCAGATCAAGACACTCTTTCAGAAGGTCGAGGATGGCAAAGCTGGCGACAAATCCGCAATCGGCAATCGCCAGATCGGCCCCGGTCAGAAGTGGCGCCGGGCGCGCCATGACGGCAAGCTGGTCAAGGCGCGATTGCAGGAGGCGCGCATTGTCGGCGATGAAACCGGGATCACGCCCATCCGGTGCAACCTGGCCGAAATAGCTTCGCAGAACAGGTTCCAGCCTGGTGTCATGAAACCGTGACAGCTCGCGGGCCCGGGCGCGCGCGGCGACGTTGTCCGGCATCATCGGCGGCGCGGGGAATGTCTCGTCGAGATATTCGGCGATGGCCTCGGAATCGGCAAGCGTAAGACCGTCATGGATGATTGCGGGTACGGTGCCAGCCGCCACAATCCTGCGATAGGCGTCACTGCCATACCCGTCCGGCGGCAGTGCGTCCGTCCAGGTCAGTGCCTTGTGACCAAGGATGATCCGGACCTTCGCACCATAGCTGCTGACAGCGACATTATAGAGTGTGATCGTCATCTCCGGGCCTCATGCAACAGACAGAAAAAAGGGCGGGATCAACTCCCGCCCTCCGGCCATATGGTCATGTCAGTTTGACAGCTGCCATTTCTTGCCAAGCTGGTCAAAGAAACCACGCTCGGTCTTCAGCTTGATCCATGTGTTTACATAGTTGATCCAGACCTGATCGCCCTGTGGCAACAGCATCGCAATCGGTGTTGGTGCCTTTGGCGCGGATACCGGCACAACCATCATCTCGGGATATTTCGCCACAAGCTTGTAGGCCTCGACATTCGAGGTGATATGCGCGTCGGCACGGCCGGCAAGAACTTCCTGGAAGTCACGGGCCGGGGCTTCGACAATCTTGTGTGTGGCATTCGGGAAGAATTGCTTGACCTGCTTTTCCTGTGTGGTGCCAAGCGTTGCCGCGACAGTTACCGATGACTTGTCGAGATCTGCCCAGTCACTGAATTTTCCGGCATTCTTCTTCAGTGTCAGCGGCACGGTGGCAAGCGAGAAATAGCTGTCGGAATATCCGGCTGCCTTGGCGCGCGCTGGCGAGATGGAGGCCGAACCGGTCATGTGGTACTTGCCGGATACGACACCGCTGACCAGTGTTTTCCAGTCGGTCGGCACGAATTCAATCTTGACGTCGAGGTCTTTGGCCAGCTCGGTCATCACGTCGATGTCATAGCCGGTATAGCTGTTGGTGGCCGGGTCTTTCATGGTCATCGGGTTCCAGTCGCCGGTTGTCCCGACCTTGAGAACACCGCTTGAAAGAATATCCTGCAGGGCGCTCTGGGCATGTGCCGGAATGGCGGCACAGGCAAGCGCAACGGCGGTAAGCGCCAATTTGAAAAATTTCATGAAACTGCTCCTAACTGAGATTGGGTGCGACAAACTGTCCTGAATGGTAGACGGGAGATGGCTATTTCATCAAGTCCCTGCAACCGCCTGGTTTGTTTTTTGGACAGATTTTTTTTGCGACGGGTGACCGGTGCGGGAGCCTTGCAATCAATCCGTATCGCGATCCTTGGCGCCGTCAATCCGACGTTCGACCATTTTGCGAAAGCGCATTGCGCCGGCGTCGATGCCCAGATTTATGTGCCGTGTCCGGCTCTGTTTCATGGCGCGATGGACCTCGACCAGCACATCACGGTCCTCGATAAAGGCGGTCTTGGCACCCTCGAACATCTGCCGTGACATCTCTTCATTGTCGGGATCGGAATTACGATGCTGGAACCAGAAATACCGCGTGTTGTCGGCATCGACCGGCGTCATGAAATTGTAGGAGATGTTCAGGAAAACATCATCCGGAAGGTTGGAGTCATCACCACCAGTGCCGGCGCGGCTGTAGACCGACATGTTGATCGCGGTCGAGGGGAGCCGGCATTCATAATGCTGCTTGCGGTCACAATTTCCCGAAAATGGCAGGATCGGCGCGTAATAGGGCGGCGGCGGCGCGTCCATTACCCAACGCGACACGATAATCCCGTCATCCAGTTTTTCGATATCAAGCGGCAGATTGCCAGTGCCCGCACCCGCAAAGGACGAGACATGCACCCAGGCGACATGTGACGGGTCGAGCAGATTATCGATGACATACAGATAGTGGCAGGCGATATCCATGCTGCCGCCGGGGGTTCGCCCCCAGGCCGGATTGTCATAATTCGGGATCTCCATGATGCTGTCCGGGTCAGCCGCGGTTTCATCGCCCATCCAGATCCACAACATTCCCCACCGGTCGACAACCGGATAGGATCTGACCCGCACGCCGGACGGGGGCGGGCCGTCCTGTGTCGGTGCCCTCACGCAGGCACCGCTGCAATCGAAGGTCAGCCCGTGATAGCCACATTCGATGCTGTCCCCCAGAAGCCGCCCCTTTGACAGCGGCAGCTTTCGGTGTGGGCAGGCATCCTCAAGCGCCGCCGCAGCCCCGGACTCTGTCCGGAAAATAACGATCGGCTCGTCAAGAATACGAAGCGGGGTCAGCGCATGGGTGAAATCCGCGCTCCAGCCGGCGACATACCAGCAATCGCGGATAAACTCGGTTTCGATATCAGCCATCAGATGCCTCTTATGATGCCAGCGCCGAACCTGCCGGTGGGGGGCCTGTCAGTGCGGTATCTGCGAGCGCCGAAACAGGTTCAACCCCGACTGCGCCGGCCGGCATCTGGAACGCGGCTGCCAGCGCCGGATCCCGATCAAGAATCTGCCGCATCGCTTCGAACCGTTCGGGATATAGACGCCCGTTTTCCCATAGAGCGATACCGTCGATCTCGATCGTCGGATCAAGAATCATCCAGCTGATCTCGCCTGGCGGCCCGCTGCCACAGGTGTGGAAATGCAGCAGGCGTGGATGCTGGAACGCCGACCCTGACCAGCGAAGCGGGTCTGCGGCTGCCGGCTGGTCATAGGCCATCAGCGGATGAATGCCGGCATGCCAGGAATCAACATTATATCCATCAAGGTCGAATTCACCCGCCACCCGGTCATAATGCGCCTCGACTTCGGCCACGATGTCGGCCGCACCGGAAAATCCGATGATCCGGTTGGCTTCGAAATGTGCAACCACAGGTTCGCGAAGCGGCAGATATGCCGGCGCATAGACCTTTGATCCGGTCGGCGTCAGATAATGGGACAGCACCGCCCGGCCCTGGAACCCGGCTGCCAGAACCGGCTGGGGAATTCCCATCGGGAACCGTTCGATGACCACCTCGCTGCCTGTCTTGACAGTGGCGCTGGGGCTGCCTTCGAAATTGGTCCCCAATGGACAGGTAACGCGAATATGGCTGGCCGACAGGGTCACCATGTCGACTGCGGCCTTTATCTGGCACATCGATTGATGGTCGAGCGATCCAAAACCGCCCTCAAGCATGGTTTCGTTCAGCGCGTAGCTCATCACGCAACGCGGCCCGGTGTAATGCCAGTTGAACCGGCCCTGGTCGCCAAGCCGCGAAAAGAACACCACCCGGTCGACATCATTCATCGCCGCCTGGACCTCGGCATTGGGATGATTCTCCGGCAGGTCGACAGTCATCCGTCTAACCGTGGCACCCCGTGCCGCCAATTCACGGTGAACGCGGTCGGGCGCGGCATTGTCATACCAGCCATGACGCGGATCCTCGCAGACGAGAAGGACGGTCATGCCCTCGACATTGCCGATGCAGTTATCGATCAGATTTGCCGCCCCGGCGCTCCGCGCAAGGTCCAGATCCTGAAGCCCGGTGGCGTCAGCCGCCACAAATCCCGGTATCTGGTTGTTCATTTCCCCACCCTACGCACGGTCAGTCGGCATAATATCCGATGACGTCTCCTTGTGTTGTCACGCCAAGGCCGTTGATGCTTCTGTTCACGTAATTGAAGTAACAGATGATCTGATTGGCCTCGAGAATGGCACCGTCATCAAGCCCGGCTTCGCGCAGGGCGGCCACATCCGCCTCTTCCATCGCGCCAGGCGAGAGAGTCAGTTTTTCCGCATAGCGCATCAGCGCCAGCTCGGCACCGTCGAACACGGTTTCCGGCTGGCGGGACCGGATGGCGGCTTCAATCCGGCTGGCGCGTGCAGCATCACCGATCAGATGCGCCGCGTTCTTCCAGTGATTGGCGAATGAGTAGGCGCAGTCATTCAGCACCGAAACGTAGGAGCTGATGGTTTCCTGCAGCCATGTCGGCAGGGTATTGGCATCGTCATGGAGCGCCGCGCGGTACAGCACGACATGGCCGTTCATGGTGTTCGGGCGCAATGAATGCACCCGCATGACATTGTCGACGGTTCCATGCGGTGTTCTGGCGAGGTTCAGCGCGTCCCGCAGTTCAGGACCTGCATCGGCATCGCTGATCATGCTAATCCACGCTGCCATTCATCCCCCCAGAACAGGCACTGTGTATTACTGGCAACATTCAAAATGTGCAGCTGCATGGTGAGCCTGGGAAAGGTCTTCGTCAATTGCATTTTCATAATTTAGAATATGTAAATATTGCGATGACTTAAGGTCTGTTTTCGGCTGGCCTCGCCACCGCCCGACAAATGAGAGATGAAGAAGTTGATTCGTCAGGTTGCGTCACGCTCCGCTGTCTGGTCTGATGGGCCGGTGAATGTCAGGACGGTGTCATGGGCGAGACTCAACGAGCAGAACAAAATGACGAGACGGCGGGTGCGGCTCTCATCCGCATGCAGGATGTCAGCAAGTTTTTTGGCACTTTTCAGGCTCTTGACAGGGTCAGCCTGGATATTGGCACCAGCGAGAAGGTTGTGATCTGCGGCCCGTCCGGGTCTGGCAAATCGACGCTGATCCGCTGTATCAACAGGCTGGAACAGCATGATGGGGGCGAGATCAGGATCGATGGTATTGCGGTTGATGACAGCGCCGCCGCGCGCGCTGTTCTGCGCAACAATGTTGGCATGGTATTTCAGCAATTTAACCTGTTTCCGCATCTTTCCATTCTCGACAACCTGACCCTTGGCCCGATCCGGGCGCGTGGTCTGGCACCGGCGGCGGCGCGTGAACTTGCCGAATATTATCTCGAGCGGGTCCGCATTCCCGAACAGATCCAGAAATTTCCCGACCAGCTTTCAGGTGGCCAGCAGCAACGTGTGGCCATCGCGCGGGCGCTGTGTATGGAGCCGCGGATCATGCTGTTTGACGAGCCGACCTCGGCACTCGATCCCGAAATGATTGCCGAGGTGCTGGATGTCATCAGCGAACTTGCCGCCACTGGCATGACGATGATTGTTGTCACGCATGAAATGGGTTTTGCCAGCCATGTCGCCGACAAGATGGTGTTCATGGATCATGGGCGGATTGTCGAGATGGCGCCGCCAGAGCGTTTTTTCTCGGATCCCGAAAGCGACCGCTGCAAGCTGTTCCTGCAGCAGATTTTGCGAAATTAGAGGCGCATCATGCGGATTTTGTCACTCTGGCCGTTGCTGTCTGTGTTTGCGCTTGCCGGCTGTTCGGGAAATTGGGGATGGTATGTGGTCAATCCGACCACCCCGGCCGGACAGCGCAACCTGATGTTTCTCCTCGACGGGCTGTACTACACCATCGCGCTGTCGGTGACGGCGATTGCCATTTCGGTACTGGTTGGCCTTCTTGTCGCGTTGCCGGGTCTCGCCCGCCAGCGCCCGCCACGAGTGATCAATCGGGTCTATGTCGAACTCGTGCGCGCGGTGCCGATCCTGGTGCTGATCCTGTGGGTCTATTATGGTCTGCCGCAGGTTGCTGACATTTCGATTTCCGTTTTCTGGGCCGGGGTGCTGGCGCTGGCGATTTCCGACAGTGCCTTCCAGGCGGAAATTTTTCGTGCCGGAATCCAGTCGATTGACCGTGGCCAGCATGAAGCGGCGCATTCGATTTCATTGTCCTATGTCGACAAGATGCGGTTCGTGATCCTGCCGCAGGCCATCAAGCGGATCCTGCCGGCGCTCGGAAACCAGCTTGTCTACATGCTGAAGATGTCGTCGCTGGTATCGGTGATCGGTATGGAAGAACTGACCCGGCGGGCGAATGAACTTGTCGTCACTGAATACCGGCCGCTTGAAATCTATACCGTTCTTGTGATCGAATATCTTGTGCTTATCCTTGTTGTTTCGGGAGGAGTCAGGTGGCTCGAAACGCGTATGGGCATGGCTGATCGCCGCTGACATCCTGCTCTTTTGTTTCTGATATTTTGTTTGTGATGATTGTTGCCAGCACCTGACATCACCGATCAGGGAGGGCCCGATAATGGCACATTCGCAGCCGATCCGCGCCACATTGCAATATCTGGCAATGGAGGATGATGGGGATGCCGTCTATCACGCCTCGCAGGCTGGCGGCGACACCGCCAGCCACGATGGCCAATATGACATGCGTGAGGTGGCAATCCACAATGGCAGGGGACAGCGGTTCGATCTGGACACGGCCGGTTTCATGCTGGTGCCTCATGTCAGCGAGATGACGGATTTTCACGATGATGCCGCGCTGGCGACAATCTATGATGCCGAGGCAAAACAGCTTGTTGCAGAGATCACGGGCGCGCGCCGGGTCGAGATTTTTGATCACACGCGCCGCGCCGCCAGTGACGCGATCCGCCGCCGGCAGGTCATGCGCGAGCCGTCATCCGTGATCCATAATGACTATACCCCCTGGTCGGCGGAACGCCGGCTTCGCGATGTTCTGCCGGATGAGGCCGAAACATTGCTTGCCGGCCGGTTCGCAATCATCAATGTCTGGCGGTCGATTGGTGGCCGTGTCGAAACCAGCCCGCTGGCGTTCTGTGATAGCCGGACGCTTGCCACAGGCGATCTTGTCGAGGTCACGCGCCAGGCAAAGGACCGTGTCGGGCAGATCCAGATGGCGCGGTTCAACCCGGCGCATGAATGGGTCTATTTCCCGGATATGGAGATGGATGAGGCGGTGCTGATCAAGACCTATGATTCGGCCACTGACGGGCGGAACCGATTTACCATTCATACCGCGTTTACCGATCCGGCAGCACCGCCCGATGCCGCCCCGCGGCAGAGTATCGAGACACGCTGTTTCGTATTTTTCTGAGCGATCCGAATTATCACGCTTTGCGCCGTTCAGGCCTTGAAAGCTGGCCCCGGCAACGCGATCTAAGACCGGTCGGATGTTGCGATCCGGACAATGAATATCTGCAAAGGAGGGGGAGCCGTTTGCACTGACACGCCGCGTCTTGCGTGGTGGAAAGGATGCTGAATGTCGCGCCCGCTGTCCATCTTCTGGTTTCGTCAGGACCTTCGTCTGGCGGACAATCCCGGGCTGTGCGCTGCGGCGGCGCGGGGCGAGGTGCTGCCTGTCTATATCCTTGACGACGTGAATGCGGGTGATGACAGGATGGGTGCCGCCAGCCGCTGGTGGCTGCATCACTCTCTCACCGCTCTCAAGGACTCGCTTGGTGGCACGCTCCATGTGGCGGCTGGTGACGCGCTGACGCTGATCCCGGCGCTGGCCCGTAAAACAGGTGCCAGCGCGGTATTCTGGAACCGCAGCTATGAATCCTGGTTGATCGAACGTGATACCGCACTGAAGACGGCGCTTGGTGATGCCGGGATCGAGGCTGAAAGCCATAATGGCGCGCTGCTGTGGGAGCCGTGGGAGGTCAAGAAGGGTGACGGCACACCGTTCAAGGTCTTTACCCCCTTCTACCGGCGTGGCTGTCTTGCCGCACCGCCGCCACGGGTGCCCCTGGCTGTGCCCGACATCACCGTAACCGACACCGCGCCGGACAGTGACATTGCCGCGCTGGACCTGCTTCCTGCGAGGGACTGGGGGGACATGCTCACGCCGCACTGGCAGATTGGCGAAGTCGGTGCCCGCGACCGTCTGGCGGCATTCCTTGATCATGGACTTGCCGGATACAAGGATGGCCGCAACCTGCCGGCGGCGCCGAACGTATCACGCCTGTCACCGCATATTCATTGGGGCGAGATTTCGGTCAATCAGATCTGGCATGCGGCGCGCGACCGCCCCGACCTGCCGGAAAGCGATGTCGACAATTTCTGTTCGGAACTTGGCTGGCGTGAATTTTCGCATTCCCTGCTCTATTTCAATCCGGATCTGAAACGGCGCAACCTGCAAACAAAATTTGACGGGTTTGACTGGCGCGACGATGCGGGTCTGCTGCGGGCCTGGCAGAAGGGCCGCACCGGCATTCCGTTCGTCGACGCGGCGATGCGTGAATTGTGGCAGACAGGCTATATGCACAACCGCATGCGGATGGTCACAGGCTCCTTCCTTGTCAAGAATCTGCGCCTTCACTGGCATCATGGCGAGGCCTGGTTCTGGGATTGTCTTGTTGATGCGGATCATGCGAGCAACAGCGCTTCATGGCAGTGGATTGCCGGCTGCGGGGCCGATGCGGCCCCCTATTTCCGGGTTTTCAATCCGGTGACACAGGGCGAGAAATTCGACCCTGACGGCGATTATACGCGCCGGTTTCTGCCCGAACTTGCAAGGCTTCCGAAAAAATATCTATACGCGCCCTGGACAGCGCCGCAGGCCGTTCTTGCAGAGGCCGGCGTGCGGCTTGGTGAAACCTATCCACGACCCGTTGTCGATCTCAAGGAGTCGCGCGAGGCGGCGCTTGCAGCTTTCAGCGCGCTGCGTCAGGGGTCCGGCTGATGGCAGGCGCATTGCGACTTGTCCTGGGGGATCAGTTGAGCCGGGGGCTTGCAGGTCTTGCCGATCTCGACCTGTCGCAGGATGTTGTCCTGATGGCCGAGGTGATGGAAGAGGTCACCTATGTCCGCCATCACAAGCGCAAGATCGCGTTTCTGTTTTCCGCCATGCGCCATTTTGCCGAGGCGCTTCGTGCCGAGGGTGTCACGGTTGCATATACAAGGCTGGATGATCCGGCGAACAGCGGCAGCATCGGCGGTGAAATCTCGCGCGCGGTGGCACGTCATGCGCCGGACAGGCTGATCGTCACCGAACCGGGGGAATACAGGCTGCTGGCCGCGATGAAAAACTGGCAGGAGGATCTTGTCATCGCTGTCGAGATTCGCAGCGATGACAGGTTCCTGTGCCCGCCGGGTTTCTTTGCCGACTGGGCGGACGGACGCAAACAGCTTCGGATGGATTTCTTCTATCGCGAGATGCGCCGCCATCACGACATTCTGATGGAGGGTGGTTATCCTGTCGGGGGCAAATGGAACTATGACGCCGACAATCGCGAGCCGCCGGATCTGTCGCTGAGGGTGCCGGGACCGCGATTGTTCAAACCAGATTCGATCACCGACGAGGTATTGGCGCTGGTAGAGAGCCGCTGCGGGTCGCATTTCGGCGATCTGGCGGATTTCGGTTTTGCGGTGACACGCGATCAGGCGCTGGAAGTACTTGACCATTTCGTTGCGGAAAGGCTGCCGCTGTTCGGCACCTATCAGGACGCGATGATCGAGGATGAACCGTGGATGTATCACAGCCATATCGGCTTTTATCTGAATGCCGGGCTGATTCTGCCGGTCGAGGCCATTCGGGCCGCCGAAGCGGCCTGGGCCACGGGACATGCGCCCCTGAACGCTGTTGAGGGGTTCATCCGGCAGATTCTCGGCTGGCGTGAATTTGTGCGTGGCATCTACTGGTTGAAAATGCCGGACTATGCCGAGATGAATTTCCTGGCGGCAGACCGGCGCTTGCCCGATTTCTACTGGACCGGCGATACCGACATGAACTGCATGGCGCAGTCGATCGACCAGACCCGGCGCTATGCCTATGCCCACCACATCCAGCGGCTGATGGTCCTCGGCAATTTCGCGCTGCTGGCGGGTCTGGCCCCGCAGCAGGTCAATGAGTGGTACCTTGTCGTTTATGCCGATGCCTATGAATGGGTCGAGCTGCCGAATGTGTCGGGGATGGTGCTGTTCGCCGATGGCGGTTATCTGGCCAGCAAGCCCTACGCCGGCGGCGGCGCCTATATCAATCGCATGTCCAATTACTGCGCCAGCTGCCGGTACAAGGTGGCAAGCAAAACAGGCGAGGGGGCGTGCCCCTTCAACTATCTCTATTGGGATTTCCTGATCCGCAACCGTGATAGTCTCGGCGGGAATGCGCGGCTCGGGATGATGTATAAATCACTTGATCGCATGGCGGACGAGCGGGTCGCGGACATCCGTGGTGATGCGGCGCGTTTCCTTGCCGCACTCGATCAGATCGAAGAAAGGAAATCGACATGACCAGATCTTCACCGTCCCTTGCCCGCCGCCTGGCCGGCATGATGGTTACCATACTGGTGGCGACCGGCCTTCTTGCCGGGCTGTCAGCCTGTACGCGCAAGGATGTGGCCACACTTGCCGATCGCCAGCCGCCGCTGGATCTTGCCTCATTCTTTGCCGGTGACAGTGTTGCCTATGGCATCTTCGAGGACAGGTTTGGCAATCTGCGCCGCCAGTTCCGGGTGAATATGACCGGCACTGTCGAGGGTGACACGCTGACCCTGGTCGAGGATTTTCTGTATGATGACGGGGAACGCGCTGATCGTACCTGGGTGATCCGCCGCAGCGGCGTCGATGCTGATGGCAATATGCGCTATGAGGGCAGCGCCGCCGATGTGAGCGGTACCGCAAGTGGTCGGATTGCCGGCAATGCGCTGAACTGGGAATATGACGTGGTGCTGGAAATGTCGGGGCGGTCGGTCGAGGTGCATTTCGATGACTGGATCTACAGGCAGGACGAGGATGTTGCCATCAACCGTGCGTTCATCAGCAAGTTCGGTGTCGAGATCGGGTCGGTGACAATCGTATTTCTGCGGGGTCGTGCGGCATCGGCTGTCGGGCCACTTGATCTTGAAAGCTGGCCGCAATAGGAAAGGACTCTCGAGCCGGGAGGTGCCACCGAATGACCATGCTGCCACGACGCCATGTCCTGCTGGCCTTGCTGGCGTTTGTCGCCATCCCGCATATGGCGCGCGCCGAGCTGATGCGTGACTATGTTCCTGATGCCGGGCTTGTCGGACAGGCGCGCTTTCAGGTGTTGTTCTTCAAGATCTACGATGCACAGCTTTTTGCCCCCAAGGGCCGGTATGACCGGAACGCGCCCTATGCCTTGCGGCTGACATATCTGATCAACGGCAAGAAAGACCGGATCATCAGCCAGACCGTCAAGGAAATGAAACGCCAGCGCGCGGCAAGCGATGCCGTGATTGAAAGCTGGCAGCCCTTGATGGACAGGGCTTTCATCGATATGCCAAAGGGCTCGTCGGCCGATTTCATCAATACCGGCGATGGCAGGCTGGTGCTTGCCACCGGGGGCAGGGTCATTGCTGAAATCGACGATCGCGACTTCACCCGCGCCCTGATGGATATCTGGCTTGGGCCAGATGTCCGCGATGCCGATTTTCAATCGGCATTGCTGGGAAAGGCGAAATGATCATGCGTGCCGCCATGTCCGGTGCCCTGCGGGCTGTCACCCCATGAAGCTTGGCGCCTTCTTTGTTGAAATTCTGCCATTGCTGGCATTTTTCGTCGGCTATCAATATCTGGGCCTGATCGCGGCGGCGGCATTGTCGGTCGGTATTGGCGGGCTGGTGATGGCGGTGGCGTGGCTGCGTGAAGGGCGGGTTGCGGCCTTTCCGCTGTTCTCGCTGGTCATGTCGGCGGCCTTCACCGCCGCTGCCTGGGCGCTTGGTGATGGCGTTTTCATCAAGATCCAGCCGACGATCTTCAACGGCATGTTTGCGGCGGTGCTTCTTGGCGGCATTCTGCGTGGCCGCGCGATGATGCGGCTGTTCTTTGCCGGTCAGTTCTCGCTGACCGAGGATACATGGCGATTGCTGAGTCTGCGCTGGGGATGTTTCTTTCTGGTTCTGGCGGTCGCCAACGAGGTCATCTGGCGCGGCTTCGACGAAGCCGAATGGGTGGTCTACAAGACTTTCATCGCGGCGCCGGCAAGCGCGCTGTTCATGCTTGCCCAGCTTCCGTTGACGCTTCGCGGTCGCCTTCCGGCATCGGATGGCAACCGGACCGGTGACACCGTCAATAGGGAATGACGCTGCCATCATAGGCGTGAAGCAGACCCGTATCCTGCGGGCCAAGCCTGTCCAGAACCTGCCACAGGCACCTCGCGGAATGGGTTGCCGTGAACAGCTTGTCAGCCGGCACATTCCCCTGAAAGGGCTGTGACAGCGCGGTATCGACGGTCCCGGGATGCAAGGTCGCCACACAGGCATTCGGGTTGGCCCGCGCCAGTTCGACAGACAGGGTCCGCATCAGTTGGTTCAGCGCCGCCTTGCTGGCCCGATAGGCGTACCAGCCACCAAGCCGGTTGTCCGAGATCGACCCGACACGTGCCGAAATGGCGGCGTAATGCAGCCTGTGATCACCCTTCAGAAGTGGCCATAATTCCCGCGCCAGAAGCACCGGCCCCAGCGCATTCACCCGATAGAGGTGAAGCAGATTGTCCTGTCTTATATCGGCAATCCGTTTTTCCGGTCTGATGTCCCCCTGCTGCAGGATGCCGGCGGTACAGATCACGCGATCCAGATGTGGAACCATATCTGCAATGGCCGCCGCGGCCGTGGTGATGCTGGCATCGTCCGTCACATCGAGCGGCAGGAAGCTGACACGATCATCCGAGGCCAGTGCCGCATATGCTGCCGAGGTCGAGGGGTCGCGCGCCGTTATGATCAGCCGTGCCACGCCTGTTGCCAGCGCCCCTTCTGCCAGCGCCCGCTCCGCCAGCGCCATACCGATTCCGCGTCCACCACCCTGGATCAGGACATTCATCAAGCTTCCTCCTGCAATCATCATGGCGTGACGCGATGTCACAATCCGGCCTGCGCCGCCGTGATTGCAGATGTGGGTGCAAGGCCCCATCTACACAAGACATACATGCAGGGGGACAAGTAGGGAGTCTGCCATGATGAAGATCAAATCCATCCTGCCGGTTATGGCTGTGTTTGCCGGGCTGATGATATCCAGCCTGTTTGGTCCCGGCCTTGCGGCCCGGGCCGCCGACCTTGTTGTCCCCGACCCGTCGATCGCACCAGAAGAGGTTGTCGCCATCCAGATGAAGGCGCTGCAGTTCAACGACAATCCGGTCCCGGATTTCGGCATTGCGCAGACCTGGAATTTCGCGCATCCGCGCAACCGCGCGATGACCGGCCCATTGCCGCGTTTCGCCAGCATGCTCAAGGGTCCTGCCTATGGACAGATGCTGAACCATGCCAGCCATCGTATCGTGCCGGTTCCCGGTGATGGCAGCCGTGCGAATTTCGACGTTTTCATGGAAACGGTCTCTGGTCAGGTGCTGTATTTCAGCTGGTCGGTCGAGCTTGTCCAGGGCGGTGAATACGACAATTGCTGGATGACTGTGGCGGTGTCGACGCCTCGTCCCGCCGGACAGGGCAGCTGATCACGCCGGGGTCCAGTCCACCGGTGTCACACCGTGGGATTCGAGCCAGGCATTTGCCGCCGAAAAGGGCCGGCTGCCGAAAAACCCGTTCGAGGCCGACAGCGGCGAGGGATGAACGCTTGTCAGCACCAGATGACGCTCCCGGTCGATGACCGCACCCTTGTCCTGCGCCTTGCGGCCCCAGAGAATGAAGACAAGATGCGCGCGCTCGCGGTTCAGTGCCGCAATCACCGCATCGGTAAAAGGCTCCCAGCCTTTTCCCTGATGTGATCCGGCACGGCCGTCCTCGACGGTCAGACAGCTGTTGAGAAGCAGTACGCCCTGGCGTGCCCAGCTTTCAAGATTGCCGTGTCCCGGATGTGCAATGCCCAGATCGCTCTCAAGCTCGCGATAGATGTTCCGCAGCGATGGCGGCGGCGGTACCCCCCTTGCCACGGAAAAGCTCAGCCCATGTGCCTGTCCAGGCCCGTGATAGGGATCCTGACCGAGGATCACGATCTTGACCTTGTCGAAGGGTGTCAGCTCGAACGCGCGGAAAATCTGGCCTCCCGGCGGGTAGATGCGTTTGCCGGCTGCCTTTTCGGTCCGCAGAAAGCCGCTCAGCGCCGCCATATGCGGCGCGGCAAACTGGCTGGCAAGCCTGGCACCCCAGCTTGCCTCGATCCGCACATTATCAGGCGGTGCCGGGGTATTCTGCGACATCGCACCAGTCTAGCCCGCCATCTAGGCGGCGGCAACCTGATCGGCGGCATAGGCAAAGGCAGCTTCTGTTTCCTGAAGGTCAGCCTCGCTCAGGGCCAGATGCGGATACAGCTTTGCTCCCGGCTTCAGAATGCCGCGATCGCGGACGGCATTGTTGAAAATGGCGGCAAGCCTGGCATCACCTGTTTGCATGTCGCGGTAATTGCGCACCGGTGTGGCGGTGAAGATCACGTCGAACAGAACCGGCGCACCGACAATCTGGTGTGCAATCCCCTTTGCGGCAAGCGGGTCCGACAGTGCCGCCATCAACCTCTCGCCGGTGGCGTAAAGCGTTTCATAGCTGTTGTCACGCCTCAGGATCTCCAGCGTTTTCAACCCGGCAACCGCGGCAAGGGGATTGCCGCTCAATGTTCCGATCTGGAAGGTGAATCCATCGCTGCCAACAGCGTCCTTGTCGAAATGGCGCATGATCGCCTCGCGTCCGGCGATCGCCGCCAGCGGCAACCCGCCACCGATAATCTTGCCAAGCGTACACAGATCGGGGGTTACGCCATAGGCTTGCTGTGCGCCGCCATAAGCAAGGCGGAACCCTGTCACCACCTCGTCGAAAATCAGCACGATACCATGCTGTGACGTCACCTCGCGAAGGGCTTCCAGAAAGCCGGGCGCCGGCGGGATCAGACGCTGCAAAGGCTCGACAATGACGCCGGCAATCTCGTCGGCATGTTCATTGATCAGAGAGGTTGCAAAATCCGCGTCATTGAACGGGGCGACAAGAATGCCATCCCCGACCGCGTCGGGGATGCCGGCGGAGTCGGGAACAGGACTCGGAAAATTCTGCAGCCTTGTCGGGGCAAGACTCATCAGCGCCTCGGCTGACATGCCATGATATCCCCCCTCGAATTTCAGGATTTTCGGCCGCCCTGTATGGGCGCGGGCCAGCCGCATGGCATACATGTCGGCCTCACCACCGGTGCTGACATAACGAAGTTGCTCGGCACAGGCGACAGCGCGACAGATTTCCTCGGCCAGTTCAAGCCCGGCGCTGTTGTTGGCGAAAAAGGTCATGCCACGGTCAAGCTGGTCGCGAATGGCATCATTCACTTCCCTATGGCCGTGGCCAAGGATCATCGGGCCCGAGCTGATCAGATAGTCGATAAATTCGCGTCCATTCTCGTCGATGACGCGAGACCCGTGCCCCTCGCGGATGAAGATGTCTGCGTCAAAATTGCCAAAGCCACCTGCTGGCAGAACAGCGCGGGCGCGGGCGGCAAGATCGTCCATAGGGGTGCTGGTGGTCATCATCGTCTCCTGTCCTGTGCCGGCTGGCCGTCCCCCGACGGGTCATGGGCGGCCTGGTCCGGCATGATGGTACGGCACGGCGCGGTCTTCACCGCCACGTGCAGCCCGGTGACGGGACTCGCAGAATGTGGTTTCACACAGGCAAAGGCAAGTATCCTGCCGACCCGGAAATTATATCACAGAAGTCTGGTAAAGGAACTATTCGGCAACCGACAGGTTGCGGGCATCGGCCAGCTGTCTGGCGCTGACCGTGCTGATTTCCTTGCGCGCGTCGTTGATCACGTCATTCCGGTTCTTCGACAGGCCAGTAACATCAATCATCGTCACATCATCGACACCGATGAAGCCCAGGATATGCCGGATATAGCTGGTGGTGAAATCGATGTCCTTGCCGGCAAGCGTGCCGCCGGATGTCACGATCACGGTTGCCCGCTTGTTTGAAAGCAGGCCGCGCGGTGTGTCGTTTTCATAGGTGAAGGTGATCTTGTCACGGCAGATCAGGTCGATCCATGCCTTCAGCGCGGCAGGCACGCTGAAATTGTAGATTGGTGTGGCGATGACAATGTCATCGGCAGCCTGAAGTTCGGCGACAAGGGCATCCGACTGGGTGAGAAGGGCGCGCTGATCGGACGTCCGGTTTTCTTCTGATGTCCGCTCGGCCTCAATCCATGCTGCATTGACGATGCCGATGCCGGCCGCAAGGTCCCGGGTGATCACATTGACGGACGATTTGCGCGCACCTAGCGCAGCAACCATCTCGTCGGCCAGCATCCGGCTGACCGATTTCTGCCGACGCATACTGGCGTCGATCCTCAGGATTGTGCGGTTGGATCCATTCATGATGATTGCGTTTCGCCCATTTTTCCTGTGTCGTCAACTGGAAGAGAAAGCTGCCAAAGGCGGGATAAGTGCCCAGCCGGCCAGATTTAAGCTAATTATTGCCGAGCCAAGTAAAAAGATGCTCTACATTAAAAATATAATTCTAATTTTCAGAATAATAATGTAGGCTGCGACATTATGAGCCAAATTGAGGAAATCCGAGCATTCGTCATGGTGGTCGAAACCGGAAGCCTCACTCAGGCTGCCGAGAGGCTAGGGATCGCTGTGTCCGCCGTCAGCCGTCGCCTGAAAGACCTGGAAATCAGGCTGGGCGCACCTCTTATCCAAAGAACAACCCGTCGGATGTACCTCAATGAGGTGGGTCAGGGATTCTATGAAAGATGTAAAGCGGTACTCGACGAACTGGAGGCCGCGCAACAGGAGGTTCTCAATTCCGGTGGTGGCCTTGGCGGCATTCTGAGAATAAGCACGCCACTTTCATTCGGTGTGTCGCATATGTCATCGGCGATCTCGCAATTCATGCACGCGCATCCCGATGTCAGAATCGACATGGATCTGTCCGACAAGCGTGTGGATCTGGTTGCCGAGGGGTTTGATCTGGCCATCCGGATCGGGGTGCTGTCGGATTCGAGCCTGATCGCCAAGAAGATCTCGACTGTGCGCAACATACCCTGTGCCTCGCCGGATTTTCTGTCGCAATATCAACCAATCACCAAGCCTGAAGATCTGGAATCGATACCGGCGCTGGTCTATTCCAATGACAAGACGCCAAATGACTGGCGGTACCGGGGGCCTGACGGCAAGCCCGGCGTGCTGCGTGTCACGCCAAAGCTTTCGGCCAATAATGGTGATGTTCTGCGCGAGGCAGCCATTGCCGGGCTTGGTGTCACCTGTCTGCCGAACTTTCTGCATTACGACGCCATCAATAACGGTCTTCTGAAGCCGGTGCTGGCCGATTATGAATGGGCCGAATATGACGTCTATGCCGTCTATCCAAAGACAACCATTCTGCCGAAGCGCACGCGGGCCTTTGTCGACTTCATGTCGACCCGCTATGGCATGGACCCCTACTGGAACAAAATTCACGCCTAGCCAGGCTGACAATCTGCGGGCGGTTTCGCTGGCAATGGCGTTGTCATTGTTGAGGGCTGTGGAAAAATCTTTTCCCAAGCCAGCCCTTTATAGTGATTCGGGCAGCCGCTACGCTTTTACCAGATTTGAAGCGGCGATGACGCCGCGACCTCAAGGCCTTTGTGTGATGGCACCCACACAAAGCTCCAACTCATCCTTCAGTTGGGGCACACTAAAAGAGGCGCGAAAGCGCCTCTTTTTTTTATGACTGACTGATTCGGGCGGACAGAATTTCGGGGCCTCATGTCGAAATTGTGATTTGGCGGCGCCAATGCCGCCTGCAAGAATGGCTGCAAGACTGATGGTGTGTTGGCGCGCGTGCGACGCCGGACCTGAACATCACTGAAACGCAGAAGCATGACTGACACGCACAACTGACAGCAGACCATTGATCATGTGGACCACTCACCACGCAGGGCGACCCGGACATGCCTGAACCGGTCCATCACAAAATTGACTATGTCGAATTCGCCTCGGCGGATATCGCGGCAACACAGGCCTTTTTTGCCGCCGCCTTTGGCTGGCAGTTCGAATCCTATGGGCCCTATCTGGCTTTTCATGGGGCCGGCCTTGATGGGGGGATCTATCCCGCCGACCTGAAAAGCCGTACCGAAACAGGGGCCATGCTGATCGTCTTCTACAGTGCCGATCTCACCGCGACGGAACGGCTGGTCAGGCAGCATGGCGCGACCATCATCAAACCTGTTTTTTCCTTTCCCGGTGGCCGCCGCTTCCATTTCACCGAACCGGCGGGAAATGAATTCGCCGTCTGGTCTGATCGCTGACCGAGCAAGCGCGCTGACCCCTGCTCCATATTTTGGGTCGTGTATTTTAGGCCGCATATTTAAGGTCCAATATTTTCGACCCACCGGTGATGCGGGCAGCGCATTCATCTCTTGGCCGCGCTGTCAAACCTGTGATAGTTGGGTATCTGCATCTCGGATACCTAAATGATCGCAAGATCCAACCTGACATTTCTAAGTTTTGTGCATCGCCGGATCAGGCTTGTCTGTCTCACCATTGCATGGGTGGCGGCTGTTGGTGCCATTCTGACGGCGCAACCTGACGGCCTGATTGCCAGCACGGGTGCGCTTGCCTTTGGGCTGTTCATCCTGTTGACGGTGGCGCGGCTGCGCTGGGACAGTCTGGTGATTCTGGCGGTTCTGGCGGCGGTGACCTGGCTTCTTCTTGATGAAATGCCCGGCCCCGGCGACATTCTGGCGGGTGGACAGCGGGTGCTGATTTTCGCCGCGCTGTTGCCGACGATGGCGCTGGTCAGGGCAACGGCGATGACCATGCCGTCTGTTCATGCCACCCAGCGCCGCCTTGTCGCGCTGCCTGACGGGGCGGCGTCCGGTGGCCAGCAGCTGGCGGCACATGTGTTTGGGGGAATCATCAACACCGGTGCCTTTGCGTTGCTGTCGGCCGCCCTGCCGGCGAATGCCGACATGCCGCGCCGCCGCGCCGCCGCCGAGGCAGTGATTCGCGGCATGGTGTCGTCCTCTGCCTGGTCGCCCTTCTTTGTGGCGTTTGCCATCGGCCAGAATTTCGTTGCGCCCGTCTATGCCTGGATCGCCATTGCCATCGGGATGCTGTCAGCCTTGCTGTTCAGCTGCGCCACCCTTGTCGGGCTCAATCCGGATTTTTCGATGGAACGACTGCGATTGTCGCTTGCCTGTCTACGCCCGGTTGCCTGGCGCCTGGCCATTACGCTGCTGTCAGTGCTGCTGGTGGCGCTTGTCTTCGGCCTGACGGCATTGTCGGCGGTGGTGGTGGTGATGCCGCTTCTGGTGCTGCTGCAGCTGTTTCGGCATCGTGACAAGGCGGCGGTGATCCTTGCCGAGACGCGCCAGTCCATGCACAGCACGGCGGATGATCTGGTGGTCATCACGGCGGCGATGCTGGTTGCCTTCTTTGCGACGCAGAATGACAGCCTGGCCGGTATCGTTTCCGGCATCCATGCCGGACAGATCCCCGGCTGGGTGGCGTTGATGACAACCCCGGTGGCGATGATGGTGCTGTCCATAATCGGCATCCATCCCGTGATCACCAGCACCGCGCTGCTTGCCACCTTCAGCGGTGGCGGGGCCGATGTGCATCCGGCGCTTCTGATGCAGGCGCATCTGATTGGCTGGGGTGCCGGTACGATGAGTTCCGTTGCCTCGCTGTCGGTGCTGACATGTGGCGGCCTGTACCGGGTGCCGACACGCCAGCTTGTTCTGGGCGACAACATGCTCAGCGGGTTTCTCTACGCATTGCTGGGGGGTGCGATGCTGGTGGCGTGCAATTTCATGATGGGACATAGCTGAACCGGTGATGCCGGTCGGCCCCGTGCGCATGGGTGCGACGCTGTCACTTTGCCCTGTTGCCTTGGCGGCCAAAATTCTGCAATTTCAGACGAGACAGGAGGAGCTATTCATGATTTTTCGGCAGTTGTTTGATTCGGTGTCTTCGACCTACACCTATCTTCTGGCAAGTCGCGTTGGTGGAGAGGCGCTGCTTCTCGATCCGGTGTTCGAGAAAACCGACCGCTATCTGACGCTTCTTGAGGAACTTGATCTCAAACTCGTCAAGGTCGTGGATACGCATGTTCATGCCGATCATATCACCGCCATGGGCGCGCTTCGTGACCGCACGAACTGCGTCACCGTAATGGGCGAGCAATCACCTGTCGATGTCGTGTCGATGCGCGTGTCCGATGGCGAGACCGTGACCATTGAAGGGCTGTCAATGACGGCGATGCACACGCCCGGCCATACCGATGACAGCTATTGTTTCAGGATGGATGACCGGGTGTTCACCGGCGATACGCTGTTGATCAGGGGAACCGGTCGCACGGATTTCCAGAATGGCGATGCCGGCGATCAATATGATTCGCTGTTCGGCAATCTGCTGACGCTGCCCGACAGCACGCTTGTCTATCCGGCACATGACTACAAGGGCGACATGGTGTCCAGCATTGGCGAGGAGAAAGCCTTCAACCCGCGGCTCCAGGTTGATTCCCGCAACGCCTATATAGAGCTGATGGCCAATCTGAATCTGCCCAATCCAAAGATGATGGATGTCGCGGTGCCGGAAAATATCCGCATGGGGATCAATATTGACCGCCAGCGCGCGGTGGCGACCGTGACGCCGGAATCCATCATCATGGAAAATGCCGAAGGGATGTTGCTTGTCGACCTTCGTGAAGAGGCCGAACGTGTGAAGTCAGGCGTGATCCCGGGGTCGGTCCATGCCCCCTACAGCCGCCTTGACCAGCATCTTGGGATGCTGAAACAGGCTGGTGACAAACAGGTTGTCTTCTATTGCGCGGTTGGCGAACGCTCGACGATGGCGGTCGAGATCGCGCACCATGACGGGGTGGGGGGTTGTGCCCACATTCCGGGTGGCTTCGTCGCCTGGACCGAGGCTGGCGGTAACGTCGCACGGGTCTGACGCCAACCGGACCGGGACAGCATATGGCGGAAGGGAACATGCAAAGCATTCTGGTTGTCGGAGGCGGCATTGTCGGCGTCTGCAACGCACTTGCGCTGCAACGCGCCGGTCATGATGTCACCCTGATCGACCGCGGTATGCCGGGACGCGAGACCTCCTACGGCAATGCCGGGGTGTTGTCGGAATCCTCGGTGGCGGTGTTGAACAGCCCGGGCCTCCTGAAGGCGCTTCCCAAACTGTTGCTTGGCCGTTCCAACGGCCTTCGCTATTCGCCGCTTTTCGTCCTCAAACGGCTTGGCTGGATGCTGCGATTTCTTGCCCATTGCACGCCGCGCCACTGGCGCGCCGCCGCCTATGCGCTGCGGCAGCTGCAGGTTCTCTCGCTGACCCAGCACAAGGAATGGATTGCCGAGGCCGGGGTGCAGACATTGCTCCGTCATGGCGGTTGGATGAAGGTCTTTCGAAGCGAATCCTCATTCGCCGCCTATGCCTCGGAACTGGCACTCTATGACAAGGTTGGCGTGCGTTACACCGTCTTTGACAGGGACCAGCTTCGCCAGATCGAACCCGGTCTGAAACCGATCTATGAAAAGGCGGTGCTGTTCGATGACACTTGTGGTGTGTCCAACCCGGCGGCCCTGACCGATGCCTATCTGGCGCTGTTCGCTGCCGCCGGTGGTACGGTCGTCCAGGGCAGCGTCACCGGGCTTGACCAGCAGGCCGATGGATGGCGGATAACGCTTGCCGGTGCCGATACCACGACACTCGAAGGTGACGGGGTGGTGCTTGCCGCCGGTGCCTGGACGGCCGAGATTGCCGGCTGGCTTGGCTATGATCTGCCGCTGGGATGGGAGCGGGGATATCATCTTCATCTTGCGCCCGCCGACGGTCCCCAGCTGAACCGCGCGGTGAATGATGTCGATGGCGGCTTTGCCATCGTACCGATGCAGCAGGGGGTGCGGATCACCAGCGGTGTTGAACTGACCGCCCGTGATGCGCCGCCCGACTATACTCAGATCAGAAAATCCGTGTTGTTGGCCCGCGAGGCCCATGAGATGAAGGACGAAATCGACAGCGAACCCTGGATGGGCCGACGCCCGACAATGGTGGACTCGCTGCCGGTGATTGGACCGGCCCCCCGGCATCGCGGCCTATGGTTCAATTTCGGGCACCAGCATGTCGGCCTGTCGATGGCGCCGGGATCGGCGCTTGCGATTGCCGCGATGGTGGCCGGTATGCCGCCGCCGCTTGATACCACGCCGTTCCGCGCCGAGCGGTTTTCCATCTAGTTCGACTGGCTGATAAAGGCCGCTTCGCGCGCCCGCACGATGGCGCTCAGTGTCTCGTTGACGGGGGTGGCAATCCCATGCCGCGCCCCGATCACCGGCACCATTCCATTGATGGCGTCAATTTCCGAGGCGCGCCTGGCAAGATGATCCAGCCGCAGGGACGGGCTGGCATCAGGCATCAGCGAGGCAAACTCGCTCACATAGCGGTCGATGTCGTCGAACGAGAAATTCACCCCCTCGGCATGTCCGCACTGATAGGCCTCGCGCGCGCACTCCAGCGCCACCGCCCAGGCTTCGGGATTGGCCATCAAGGTTCCGACATTGCAGTCAAATGCGGTGCAGGGCGCGCTCAGGGTCACGTTGCAGACAAATTTTTCCCAGATCAGCTGCGTGATGTCGGCAAAGGCGCGGGCGGTGAAACCGGCCTCCTGCCAGAGCGCTTCAAGATTGCCAAGGCGGTCGGTCACGCCACCATCGATCTCGCCAAGCCGGATCATCCGCATGGCGTTGTGGTGAGCATGGCCGGGACCGCGAATCGAGGCACCAAACCCGTCGGCGACGCCAAGCAGAACATTGTCGGTCGGCATATGGGCGGCAATCCTTTCAGCGGCACCAAGCCCGTTCTGGATGGTCAGAACCAGCGAATCCGAACGCATCACACTGGCCACTGCACGCGCCGCATCGCCGACGCCGTCGGCCTTTGTGGCGATCACATACAGATCGCACGCCCCGGCCACGGCCAGGTCTGTCGCGGCAGTGATCGTGCTCACACGGCGATCACCGCTGATTCCTTCAAGTCGCAGCCCGTTTGCGTTGATGGACTCGACATGGTCTTTCCAGCTGTCTATCGCCCAGACGTCATGGCCGGCCTCGGCCATCATCACGGCATAGATCGATCCCATGGCGCCGGTGCCGATAATGGCGATCCTTTTTAACTGCACCTGTTTCGTCATCTGTCCACCTTTCTGAAAACAAGCTCGGTTGGTGCCAGCAGACCGGCTTCGATATGCGCTGCCAGATTGCGAAATCTGTCAGTCGGCATATCCGGCGCCGGCGCCGGTTTGGTTGCCAGTACATGGTCGATGAACGCCCTTGCGGCCTGTGTGGCGTCATGGCGCTCCAGCAGATCAAGCCCGGCGCCGGTGGCGGCGTCGATATAGGCGTCGGGCGCTGCCACGGCGCTGACCGATGCGTCTGATGCCCAGGGAAGCGGAAAGGTGATCTCGCCCTCGCCAACACGCATCACATCATAGACGCAGAACAGCCCATCGGCCGTGAGAACCCGTGCCGCCTCGGTCATCAGGGTGTGTTTGTCAGCGATGTTCATGCCGACATGAAGCATCATCGCGCGATCAAAGCTTTCCTGATCAAACGGCAGGTCAAGGGCGCTTGCCTGATGAAGTGTCACTTGCGATCGCATCCCGCAGGCCGCGCTCAACCTGTCGCCGGCGGCGATGAAATCGCCGGTGAGATCAATCCCCGTGACATGGCATCCATACGTCGCCGCAACAGCCCGCGACGGTCCGCCGGCACCGCAACCGATATCCAGCAATCGGCTTGATGGTGCAAGGCGAAGCCGCGCCGCAATCCGCTGCGTTGCCGCCATCCCGCCAACATGGAATTCATCATGGGGGGCCAGAATCTCGGGCGTCAGACTTGTGATGTCCCGGCCTTCCCTGGCCAGCGCGGTAAAGATCCGCTCGGCAAGCCCCTGTTCGCGATAATAGGTTTCGACAGCGTCTGGTGTGGTCACGGCAGGTCCTGTGGCGATTGGCGATCCGGTGATTGGCGATCCGGTGATTGACGATCCGGTGATTGAAGGGGTGGCGGAACAAACATCGCAGCAGGATAGCAGCCTTGCCGCAAATCGTAAGCACATCCTATCCTGACCGCTGAAACGCCATGTCTGAAAGGTTCGCAGGATGAACCCAGCTCCATTGATCGAGGCCGCGGTGCCGATTCCCTTTCATGCGCTGGCGGCCTTTGCCGCGACGGCACTGGGGGCAGTGCAGCTGTGGCGACCGAAGGGTGGCTGGACCCATCGCCGGCTTGGCTATCTGTGGGTGGTGTTGATGGCCAGCGTGGCGATATCGGGATTGTTCATCCATGAAATCAGAATGTTCGGGCGATTCAGCCCGATCCATCTGCTGTCGCTGTTGACGCTTGCCAGCCTGTGGATCGCCATATCACGGGCGCGGCGTCGCGATATAAAGGGACATCGCCGGGTGATGGTTCTGCTGTTCTGGCTGGCGCTGGTGCTGACAGGATTTTTCACCTTCTGGCCAGGACGGGTGATGCACGAGCTGTTGTTCGGAGTCTAGCCGCCAGCCGGCATGTCGACGCTTTGACTTGGGCTGGCTGAAAGGTATGATCCGGCTGTGAACCCGTGTTGTCGGGTCTGTAGGTACAAACCCGGGAACGTCGAAATCATGGCAGAGTTCATGTCGCTGAAGGACGCCGTCGCCACGCATCTGTCGGACGGCATGATGGCGGCCTTTGAAGGGTTCACTCATCTGATGCCCTATGCCGCCGCGCATGAAGTCATTCGCCAGCAGCGGCGCGATCTGGTTGTTGTGCGAATGACGCCGGACGTGATCTATGACCAGCTGATCGGCATGGGCTGTGTCGCCAAGATGATCTTTTCCTATGCCGGCAACCCCGGGGTCGGTCTGTTGCGGCGGCTTCGCGACTCGCTTGAAAATGGCTGGCCGCACCGGATCGAAATCGTCGAACATTCACATGCGGCACTGGCGCATGCCTATGAGGCCGGTGCCTCGAAACTGCCGTTTGCCGTGTTGCGGGGTTATGTCGGCACCGACATGCCGCGGGTCAATCCCGAAATCAGGGAGATCATTTGTCCGTTTACCGGCCAGACGCTTGCCGCGGTGCCGGCAATCAACCCGGATGTGAGCTTCATTCATGCCCTGAAGGCAGACCGCAAGGGCAATGTCCTGATCGAAGGTATTGTCGGCGTCCAGAAAGAGGCCGTCCTTGCCGCCAGGGCCGCCGTTGTGACGGTTGAAGAGATTGTCGACAGCCTGGACTCGCACCCCAACGCGCTGGTTTTGCCGCACTGGACAGTGGATGCCATTGCCCATGTTCCGGGCGGTGCGCACCCCTCATATGCGCATGGCTATTATGCGCGTGACAATGCCGCCTATATCGCCTGGGACAAGGTCGCCGCCGATCGTGACGGCTTTCTTGCCTGGATGGCTGAACATGTTCTGGCTGTTGACGAAACTGTCTTTGCCGAACGGGTGACGTGGAGACATGGTCGATGAATGCCGCGTTCACACCTGATGAAATGATGACTATCGCGGCAGCCCGGATGTTGACGTCCCGGGATGTCTGCTTTGTCGGTATCGGCCCCCCATCTGCGGCCTGCAATGTGGCGCGCCTGACGCACGCCCCCGGCATTACCCTGATCTATGAATCGGGGACCATCGGGACCGAACCATCGGTGCTGCCGCTGTCCATTGGCGATGGCGAGCTGTGCGATACCGCTCTGACAACCGTGCCGGTGCCGGAGATGTTTCGATACTGGCTTCAGGGCGGGCATATCACCATCGGGTTTCTCGGTGCCGCACAGATTGACAGGTTCGGCAATATCAACACCACGGTGATTGGCGACTATGAAACGCCAACGACACGCCTTCCCGGCGGTGGCGGCGCGCCGGAGATTGCCAGCCTGTCGCAGAAGGTGTTTGTCACGATGAAACAGTCGCGTCGCGGCATGGTGGAAACAATCGACTTCTTCACCAGCTTTGGCCACGGCGAAGGTGGTGACCACCGCCGCAGGATGGGGCTGGACACGGCGGGACCGGTGGCGCTGATCACCGATCTTGCGGTGTGGGAGGCGGATCCGGACACGGGCGAGCTGACGGTCACACAGCTTCATCCCGGCGTAACGGCTGAAATGGTTCAGGACACATGCGGATGGCCGGCACGCTTTGCCCCGGATGTCGTGCAGACCGCGCCACCGGATGACACCGAACTGTCGGTGCTTCGCGAATTGAAGGCAAATACCGCCCGCGCGAATGCTGCAGGCTGACCATTGACCCTGTGCAAGAGATCATATGTCAAAGCTGGTCGCGGCACCTGATCACGGTACCTGTCAGACCTTGCCGCCATTGATGGCGATCTCCTGCCCGTTGACGGCATCCGACCCTGGTCCGCACAGCCAGAGTGCCGCCTGACTGACCTCGGCCGGGGTGATCAGCCTGCCGAGCGGGGTGGTGCTGATGAGAGCTGCGCGCGCTGCTTCGGGGGTCCTGCCGGTTCGTTCGACAATGGTGGCGATGCTGCGATCGGTCATTTCGGTGTCGAGATAGCCCGGACACAGCGCATTCGCGGTAATGCCGCTGGTTGTCAGCTCGGCGGCAAGTGACTTCACCAACCCGTTTACCCCATGTTTGGAGGCGCTGTAGGCGGCGGCATAGCTGTATCCTGCCAGCCCCATGATCGACGAGATGGCGATCAGCCGGCCCCAGGATGTGCCTTCATCACGAAGCGCCCTCAGCCCGGCCCGGAATGTCAGAAAGCATCCGGTCAGATTGACTGCCATGATCTGCTGCCATTGATCAAGCGAGGTATGGTGAAGTGGTGCGCTGTCGGCGATCCCGGCATTCGCGATGACGATATCGCAGCTGCCAAGCGTGGCGAACAGGGTGTCGGTCGCGGTCTCATCCGTGACGTCAAGCTGATGTGCCGTGACCCCCGATAGTGCCGCCACCGCGGCATCCAGCGCCGCTCTGCGCCGCCCTGTGATATGCACATCGGCACCGGCTTTGGCAAAATCAGCGGCCAGCACGCGGCCAAGGCCGCCACTGCCGCCGGTGACAAGCACCCGTTTTCCGGAAAGGTCCATAGCGGTTTCCCCTGTCTGTCAGACTGCGAGGCTGGCACCCGTCCTGTATAATTTCAAGCCCAGCGAACTGTGATATCCGGCATGGCATGCTGAATATAGGGCTGGCCTTCCGAAGGCAGGGGCTGGCAAGATGGCATGAATGCCGGGCCGGTTTCCAGGAGCGGGCGCGCCGTCATTCTTGCGGGAGGGGCACGCGCCCACAACGAACATCATGTCGACAAATCCGGACATTGTAAGCCATCGCAGGATCGGACGGGCGGCGCTTGTCGAAATCGACCGCCCCCCGGTCAATGCCATCAACCATGACATCCGGGCTGGTCTGCTTGCGGCGCTGGCGGCCATCGCAAAGGATGATGATGTCGACCGGATCATCCTTGCCGGGGCAGGTGATATTTTTGCTGCTGGCGCTGATGCCGGTGAATTCGGCCTGCCAATGGGGCAACCGGACCTGCCAACAGTGGTGGCGGCGCTGGAAACGACGACGGTTCCGGTCATTGCCGCGATAAAAGGGGCCTGTCTTGGTGGTGGATTGGAACTGGCGCTGGCCTGTCGGTGGCGCATAGCCGCGCCAACCGCGCAGCTTGGCCTTCCTGAAGTGATCCTTGGGGTGGTTCCGGGATCAGGCGGCACCCAGCGTCTGCCTCGGCTTGTCGGCATGAAAGCCGCGCTGTCGATGATCCCGGCCGGGCGAAGCGTACGCGCCGCCGAGGCGCTGGAGATCGGGCTGATCGACCAGCAGGATGACGACCCGGTGGCGGCGGCGCTGACCCTGTCGCCGGCAGCCATTCAGGATCGCCTGCCTGTCTCGTGTCGTCCGGCACCGGATGCCGACCCCGAAGCGGCGGCAGCGGCTTTGGCGCAGGCGCGTCGCAGAATGCCGCGCCAGCGCGCGCCGGAAGAGGCTGTGAGGCTGCTCGGGCTTTCGCAAACCATGCCTTTCGACGAGGCGCTGGCCGAGGAACGTGCCACCTTCCTTGCCCTGCGCGATGGAGATGAATGCCGGGCGCTGCGCCATATTTTCTTTGCCGAGCGGGGTGCGCGGGCCCCGGCGCATCTGAAGGCTGCGGCGACAGCGCCGCTGGATACCGCCATTGTCATTGGTGGCGGCACAATGGGGGCCGGGATCGCGCATGCGCTGGCCCGTTCGGGAAGCGCGGTGACACTTGTCGAGCGCGATGATGAGGCTGTGCGGGCGGCGCACCGGCGCATGTCCGGTCTGTATGATGCTGCGGTCGGCCGCGGGCTGATGCAGGCCGATTCGGCGGCGCGCGAACTGGACGCAATCCGGTTCCAGGCTGGCTATCACGGTCTTGAAGACGCCGGACTTGTGATCGAGGCTGTTTTCGAGGATATGCAGGTCAAACGTGATGTTCTGACGGCCCTCGACAGGGCAGCCCCTGACGCGGTGCTGGCAAGCAACACCTCGTATCTGGATATTGATGTGATGGCCGGCTGTCTTGCCGACCCGTCACGGCTTGTCGGTCTGCATTTCTTCAGCCCGGCGCATATCATGAAGCTGCTGGAGATTGTCCGCGGCGCGAAAACCTCGGATCGCGCGCTGGCCACTGGATATGCGCTGGCCAGGAGACTGCGCAAGATACCGGTGCAGGTTGGCGTCTGTGACGGATTTGTCGGCAACAGGATGCTGCAACGGGTTCGCGAGGCCGCGGAACTGCTGCTGCTCGACGGGGCCGGGATTGCACAGATCGACCGTGTCATGCGCGATTTCGGCTATGCTATGGGGCCATATGAAACACAGGACATGTCGGGCCTCGATATCGCCTGGGCAAACCGGCGACGACAGGCGGCAACACGTGACCCGGCGCGCCGCTACAGCCGCGTTTCCGATCTTGTCTGCGAGGCTGGCTGGCTTGGCCGCAAAGCCGGGCGGGGCTGGTATCTATATGAGGATGGCAGGGCCATTGGCCCGAACCCCGACCTGGTGCCATTGATCGAGGCAGAAGCGACCCGCCACGGCATCACCCGCCATGAACTTGCCGATGATCTGATCGAGGAAACGCTGTTGCTGGCGCTGATCAACGAAGCTGCGGCCTTGCTTGAGGATGGAATCGCCGCTGATGCGTCGGACATCGATCTCGTCCTTGTGCATGGCTACGGCTTTCCCCGCTTTCGTGGGGGGCCGCTTTTCCATGCCGACAAGATGGGGTTGGACCTGATCAGGGACCGTCTTGCCGCCTTGCAGGAACGCGACCCGGTGATCTGGGCATTGTCGCCGCGGATTGTCCGGCTTGCGGATGCGGGGCGGGGCTTTCTCGACTAGCCCCGAAACTGTGGCCTTCTTGACCTTGCCCTGACATCCCAATAGCGTCGAAGTCGAAGTTCCCGAGGGGGGAGAACAGGGATGGCCGGCGATATTCAGGACCGTTTGCGTGCCGAGATTGACCAGCGCCGGGACTCGCTGATCGAAACGGCGCGCGACCTGATCCGGATCCCCACCATCAATCCGCCCGGCGATAACTACCGGGAAATCTGCGATCATCTGGCGGCCCGGCTTGCCACAAGCGGGTTCCGGGCAGAATTTGTCCGTGCCGAAGGATCGCTTGGTGATTCGGACAAATATCCGCGCTGGAACGTCATCTGCCGGCATGATGGTGCCGGTGGTGGTGACTGCGTTCATTTCAATGCCCACACCGATGTCGTCACTGTTGGCCAGGGATGGACCCGCGATCCCTTTGCCGCCACCGTCGAAGGCGACCGGATCTATGGGCGTGGCGCCTGTGACATGAAGGGGGGGCTTGCCAGCGCCATCATCGCCGCCGAAGCCTTTATCGCCACCTGCCCCGACTATCGGGGCGCGATCGAGATTTCCGGCACCGCTGACGAAGAAACAGGGGGCTTTGGCGGCGTCGCCCATCTTGCCGAAAAGGGCTGGTTCGACCCGTCACGGGTGCAGCATGTGATCATTCCCGAACCGTTGAACAAGGACCGGATTTGTCTTGGTCATCGGGGTGTCTGGTGGGCCGAGATCGAAACCGAGGGTCGCATCGCCCATGGCTCGATGCCGTTCCTCGGTGATTGCGCGGTGCGTCACATGGGGGCGGTGATCGCCGAAATGGAGGCAAGCCTGTTTCCCGCACTGGCTGCGCGGCATACGGATCTGCCCATAGTGCCCGAGGGCGCCAGACAATCAACGCTGAACGTCAACAGCATTCATGGCGGTCTTGCCGAACCCAAAGAAGGCTATACCGGTCTGCCGTCGGCCTGTGTTCCGGATCGCTGTGTGATCACCATCGACCGGCGGTTCCTGGTCGAGGAGGATATCGCCGAGGTCAAGGCCGAGATCGATTCGATGATGCAGCGTGTGGCCGCCTCCCGACCCGGTTTTCGCTATGAGATCCGCGATCTCTTCGAGGTGCAGCCTGTCATGACCGCCGAGACAGCGCCTGTCGTGACAACAATCCGCGACGCGATCCGCGACGTCATGAAGGTGGACCCGGAAATGGTGCTTTCGCCGGGAACCTATGACCAGAAACATATCGACCGTATCGGCAAATTGCAGAACTGCATTGCCTATGGGCCGGGTCTTCTGGAACTGGCGCACCAGCCGGACGAATGGATTGGCATCGGCGATATGATGGATTCGGCGCGTGTCATGGCGGTCAGTCTGGCGCGGTTGTGTGGCATGCTGCCGCGTCACTAGCTGTTTTGGGCCGGTGTCATCGGCCGTAATGTTCATGCAGGCAACAGGAGTGACGCCATGACAGGGGTCTTGAAGGGAAAAACGGCAATCGTGACAGGTGGCGGGTCGGGGTTTGGTGCTGGCATCGTCGCCCGCTTCGCCGCCGAGGGCGCGCAGGTCATGGTGGCCGATATCAATGGCACTGCAGCCGCCGAGGTGGCGGCCGGCATCAATGGCATCGCATGCGAGGTTGATGTTGCAGATGCCGGGTCTGTTGCCGCCATGGCAGCGACGGCACAGTCGGCCTTCACCACCGTCGACATTCTGGTCAACAATGCCGGCATAACCCATGTGGCTGGTCCGCTCGAGAGCGTGGACGAGGAGATGTTCGACCGCGTCATGGCGGTCAACAACAAGGCTGTTTATCTGGCCGCCCGACAGTTCGTGCCGATGATGAAAGCCGCCGGCAGCGGGGCGATCCTGAATGTGGCCTCGACAGCCGGTGTCTCGCCACGGCCAAATCTCAGCTGGTACAACGCTTCAAAGGGCTGGATGATTACCGCTACCAAGGCCATGGCCATTGAACTTGCGCCCTTTGGCATAAGGGTAAATGCGGTTAATCCTGTGGCTGGCGAAACGCCTTTGCTCGCCAGTTTCATGGGCGAGGATACGCCCGAGATGCGGGCGCGGTTCCTGTCGACAATTCCGCTTGGCCGATTTTCTCAACCTGCAGATATCGCGGCGGCGGCGTTGTTCCTGTGTTCGGATGACGCCTCGATGATTACCGGCGTTGCGATGGAGGTTGATGGAGGCCGCTGTATATAGCTGTATATAGCTGTCCGAACCGGATTCGGAGGCAAGTCAGGATCAGCGGGCGAGTCCAGTTTCTGCTTGAACGCGCTACATCAAGCGCTAGGGTGAAATACTACACACCAATGTATAAACATAAATATTTGGGGGAAAAAGCGATGATGAAAAGATTTGTCGCAGTGTCGTCAGCACTGGCGATGGCGGTGGCCCTGCAGACCGGGGCCGCGCTCGCAGATGATGGCGCAAAGCGTGGCGGTACCTTGATCTGGGCCGTACAGAATACACCTCGGCACCTGAACCCGGCCGTACAGTCGGGAATTGCCACTGGCGAGCCGGGAAACCAGCTCTTCGCAGCACCGCTTCGGTATGACGAGGATTGGACACCGCAGCCATATCTGGCCGAAAGCTGGAATACGTCGGATGACGGGCTGACAGTGACATTGAATCTTGTGAAGGGCGCGACCTTCCATGACGGAACGCCGATCAAATCGTCCGACGTCGCCTTTTCGATCAAGACAGTGCAGGAAAACCATCCGTTCAAGACGATGTTCGCACCTGTCGACTCGGTAGAGACTCCGGATGACCACACGGCGGTGATCAAGCTCAGCAAGCCGCATCCGGCGCTGCTCCTGGCCATGTCTTCGCAGTTGCTGCCGATCATCCCCGAGCATGTCTACGGTGATGGTCAGGATCCAAAGACGCATCCGGCCAATTCGGAAAATGTTGTCGGGTCGGGACCGTTCAAGCTTGTCGAGTTCAAGCGTGACCAGCACATCATCCTGGAACGGAATGACGATTTCTTCATCGAAGGTCGTCCCTATCTCGACAAGGTCGTGATGCGGATCATCAAGGACGGTTCGGCGCGCACCATCGCGCTGGAGAATGGCGAGGCGCATCTCAGCGGCTTTGAACAGAATCCGCGTGACATCAATCGTCTGAAAAAGGCCAGCGGCGTGACGGCAACAAGCGAGGGCGTCGCCTATGCGGCGATCGGACCGATTGCCTGGCTTGCCTTCAACACCGCGTCTGACGGGCCGACCGGCAACAAGAAGGTCAGACAGGCCATTGCCTATGCTGTGGACCGCGACTTTGTGAATAAGGCGATCATGCTCGGCACCTCGACACCGGCGCTGACCGGCATTCACCCCGGATCACCATTCTACGAGCCGAATGTCGAGACCTATGACCTTGATCTCGACAAGGCGAATGCGCTTCTCGACGAGGCCGGCTATCCACGCGGTGCCGATGGTAACCGGTTTACCCTGACAGTCGATTATGGCTGGGCCGGGATCAAGGCGCAGGCCGAATATATCAAGCCGCAGCTGAAGAAGGTCGGCATCGATGTTGAAATCCGCTCCTCACCCGACTTCCCGACCTGGGCCAAGCGGGTTGGCGGTCATGATTTCGAAATGACCTGGGATGTTGTCTTCAACTGGGGTGACCCTGTGATCGGTGTTCACCGGACCTATTCGTCAAGCAACATCAAGAAAGGTGTGATCTGGTCGAATACGCAGAGCTATTCCAACCCTCGTGTTGACGAGCTGATGGAGATGGCTGGCAGCGAGACGGATCCGGCGAAACGCAAGGCGCTCTATTCCGAGTTCCAGAAGATCATTGCCGAGGATGTGCCGGTGTATCACACCTATGCGCTTCCCTATCACACCATCTACTCGGACAAGGTCGGCAACCCGCCGGTCGGCATCTGGGCAACGGTGTCGCCACTTGATCGGGTCTATCTGAAATAGTCCCCGTAACGCGCCCCCGCGCCGTTCCGGCGGCGTGGGGGATTCCCGACCAGCCTTCCTTCCGCGAGCAGACAGAGCGGTGACACTTCTCAGACAAATAGCCATAAGGGCATGTTACGCGCTGGCGCTGCTACTGGCTGTGGTCGTTCTCAATTTCACGCTGATCCATATTGCACCTGGTGACATCGCCGACACCATCGCCGGCGACATGGGGGGTGCCACCGAAGAGGTGATGGCACAGATCAGGGCGGATTACGGTCTCGACAAACCCTTTCCGGTGCAGCTTGGAATCTATCTTGGCAATGTGGTCAGGCTGGATTTCGGATATAGCTTCTTTTTCAATACGCCCGTCACAAGCCTGATTGCCGAGCGTCTGCCAGCGACCTTGCTGCTGGTTTTCACGGCGCAGATCTTTGCCCTGGTCATCGGGGTGATCCTGGGCGTGATTTCGGCCCGGCGGCCTGACGGGCTGTTCAGCCATTTTGTTACGCTGCTGGCGCTGTTTGGCTATTCGGCACCGGTGTTCTGGACCGGCATCATGCTGCTGATCGGCCTGTCGCTCATGCTGCCGCTGTTTCCGGTTGCCGGGATGATCGATGTCACGCTGATCGAGGCACCCCTGTGGCGTCAGTATCTGAGTGTGGCGCATCATCTGTTCCTTCCGGCGCTCACCCTGGCGTCGATCTTTCTGGCGCTCTACAGCCGCCTGTGTCGCGCCAGCATGCTCGAAGTGCTGGGTGCCGACTATATCCGCACCGCGCGTGCCAAGGGATTGTCGGAGCGCGACACCGTCTATCGTCACGCGCTGAAGAACTCGCTTGGTCCGGTGGTGACACTGGCCGGTCTGCAGTTTTCCGCCGTCGTATCGGGGGCGGTGCTTGTCGAAACGGTGTTCAGCTGGCCCGGTCTGGGGACATTGGCGCTGCAGTCGATTCTGGCGCGTGACACCCCGACCATTCTCGGCATTCTGTTTTTCTCGGCACTTGTGGTGATTGTCGGCAACCTGCTGACTGACCTTGCCCTTCGACTCATTGATCCACGGATCAGGGGGGGAGGTGGCTGATGGCCGATGAAACAAACATGGCCAGCCTTGAGCCGCAGGCACCGCGCGCCCAGCATCCGTTCCGCGAGGTCGTGCAGATGTTTGTCGGCAACCGCGCCGCGGTTGTGGCCTCGGCTGTGCTGACGGTCATCGTTCTGGCGGCGGTGTTTGGGCCGATGCTCTATCCGACCGATCCGTTCGAAATGGTCTGGGCGCCGTTCACGCCGCCGGGTACGGACGGTTTCATTCTTGGCACCGATTATCTGGGCCGTGACATGCTGGCCGGATTGCTGAATGGCGGGCGTGTCAGCCTGACCATCGGGCTTGTCGCCGCGTTGATGAGTGTCTTTATCGGTATCTCCTTTGGGGCGCTTGCGGGGTTCTATCGCGGCCTTGTCGAGGAAGTGCTGATGCGGATCACCGAGTTTTTCCAGGTGTTGCCGACCCTGTTGTTCTCGATGGTCATCGTGGCGCTGTTCGGTGCCTCGCTGACAGTTGTCACCATCGCCATCGGTGTTGTCAGCTGGACTGCGGTGGCGCGGATTACGCGGGCGGAGTTTCTGCGGATCCGCGAGCTTGAATATGTCACCGCATCCCGCGCCGCCGGTGCATCGAACCTTGTTCTCATGACCCGCGTCATTCTTCCCAACGCGCTGCCGCCAATCATTGTCCAGGCAGCGTTGATGGTCGGGTCTGCGATCCTGTTCGAGGCCGGCCTTGCCTTTCTCGGGCTCAGTGATCCGAATGTTGTCAGCTGGGGCCAGATCATCGGATCGAACAGAACCTACATCCTTGATGCCGGCTTCACAGTGACAATTCCCGGGCTGGCGATCTTTGTCACTGTGCTGTCGATATCCCTGATTGGCGACGGGCTGAACGACGCTCTGAACCCGAAATTGCGGCGGAGATGACGATGACAGCGCCGCTCCTCGAAGTTCGTGATCTTGGCGTCAGATTCACCACCCGTGACGGTCAGGTGACGGTGCTTGATGATGTGTCCTTTTCCCTGGAGCGTGGCGAGCGGATCAGCTTTGTCGGTGAATCCGGTTGCGGCAAATCAATGACGGCGCTGGCGCTCATGGGTCTGTTGCCGGCGATGGGGCGGGTTTCGGGCGGGGCGATCACCTTCAAGGGTGAAAATCTTGTCACCGCATCCGAGGCACGGATGCGGCAGATTCGCGGTAATGAAATCTCGATGATTTTTCAGGAGCCGATGACCTCCTTGAACCCGGTCTTCACCATTGGCCGGCAGATTGGCGAAGTGCTGCAGCTTCATCGTGGTCTCGACAGGCGTACCGCGCGGGCGCGGGCCATCGACCTGCTGGAGGCTGTGCGGATCCCGAATGCCGCAGCGCGGATTGACGACTATCCGCACCAGCTGTCGGGGGGACAGCGGCAGCGGGTGATGATTGCGATCGCTCTTGCCTGTGAGCCTGAAATCCTGATTGCAGATGAACCGACAACGGCCCTCGATGTGACCGTACAGGCGGAGATTTTTGCCCTGCTCCGCGACCTTGGTGCCAAGCTTGAAACCGCCATCATCCTGATCACCCACGATATGGGTGCGGTTGCCCAGATGGCGGAACGGATGCTGGTGATGTATGCGGGGCGACGGGTCGAGGAGGGGCGTGTTGCCGATATCATCGGGGCGCCGGCCCACCCCTATACGCGGGGGCTGATTTCCTGCGTGCCGCATATTTCATCCGACGCCACACAGCGCCTTGACCGGCTTCCCGAAATTGACGGCATCGTTCCGCCGATCACAAGTTTCGGACGTGATGCCTGCCTGTTCGCGCCGCGTTGCGGTCGGGCCAGTGACAGATGCCACACCGGTCGGCCGGTAAAGGCCGATGTGGCCGGTCACAGCGCGCATTCGGTCGCCTGCTGGCATCCGCATGAGGAAGGGGCGCAGGATGGCTGATCAACATTCCGAAAACGCGCTTGAAGTCGAAAACCTAAGCGTTGCCTACCCGCTTCGGGGGCGTGATTCATCGGGCGCCCGGCGACGCCTTCTGGCGGTTGATGATGTCAGCTTTGCCATTCCGCGTGGCACCACCCTCGGCATCGTCGGCGAGTCCGGTTCTGGAAAGACCACAGCCGCGATGGCGGCGGCGCGGCTTGTGCCACATAGCGGCGGCACCATACGTCTTGATGGCGAGGATTTCGGTGCCCTTGGCGAGGCGGCGTTGCGCCGCGCACGCCAGCGTGTGCAGATCATTTTCCAGGATCCCTATTCCTCGCTCAACCCCCGGCTTCGCGCGGCAGATATTGTCCGTGAACCGATGATCTATGCCGGTCTTGCCAGCCGCGATGAACAGGATCGTGTCATTGACGAACTTTTCGAGGCTGTGGGTCTTCGCCCTGAACAGAAATCGTTGTTTCCGCATCAATTCTCCGGTGGCCAACGCCAGCGTATCGGCATTGCCAGGGCGCTGTCGACGCGACCATCATTGATCATCTGTGATGAACCTGTATCCGCTCTTGATGTGGCCGTGCAGGCGCAGATCCTGAATCTGCTGAAATCGCTGCAACGGCAATTCAACCTGACCTATCTGTTTATCAGTCACGATCTCGGCGTGGTTCAGCATATGTGTGACGAGATTGCGGTGATGTATATGGGCAAGTTCATGGAACAGGCGGGGCGAGATTCGTTTTTTGCCGCGCCGCGTCATCCCTATAGCCGCGCATTGCTTGACGCGGTGCCGAGCATCGATACCGCCGCCCGCCCCCGCGCGAGGCTTGTCGACGGTGCCATTCCGGACCTGTCAGAGCCGCAGACAGGGTGTCGCTTTGCCAGCCGTTGTCCGCATGCGGCGTCGATCTGCACCCGGCAGGTGCCGCCACTTGCATCGGCGCCCGGGGGTGCGGAACACCACCGTCTGGCCTGTCATCTTGCCGCTGAAATCGGGACCGGTTCCGGTGCCAGCAGCTGAAACCCCAGCGCGGTAAAGCTGGCAACAGCCTCATCAAGTGGCGCGGTGGCAATCAGCACGATCCGGGAATCCGGACCGGCACTCGTTGATTCGAAGTCACTTGCGACAGGGTGAAACTCGGTGCGGCGTCCGCTCTGCTGCCAGACACAGACCCCTTCGACAAAGCCGACAATACCCTTGCCGCGCACAAGCAGGCCGCTATGCAGGTCACAGGCGTCCCGGAAGGCCGCCTTGTCGATCGATGTGGTGGCGGTCATCGCGACAGATATGAAGTCGGGATGGGGTTGATGTTCAGTTGCCGTTGATCTGTCCAGTGCTGGAAGATCATGTCTCGTCAACAGCATCTCGATGATATCGGCGTCATCGGCGCGCCCCGTCAGAACCGGCGCGCCCGGCTGGTGGGTGGCAAGATAATCGCGTGTTCGCGTGAGGTCTTCAGCATCTGCGATATCGGTCTTGGTCAGCAGGAACATATCCGCATCCTGCATCTGGGCGGCGATTACCTCTGCCAGACGCGGATCCTCGAGCTGTGCTGGCATGCTGCTGGCATCGATCAGCACCAGTGTCAGGCCGGCGCGCAGATCAGGATCGATCCGCGCGAAATCCATGATCCGCCCCGGATAGGAGACACCGCTTGCCTCGATCAGGATGTGATCAATCCGGTCGCGATAGGCCATCAGCGATACCATCGCATCGACAAGGCCGCCGGCAAGGGAACAGCAGATACAGCCATTTGACAGCTGCATGATCTGCGAGTCCTGACTTTCGATCAGAGCCTGGTCGATGTTCAGCGCGCCAAAATCATTGACCAGCACGGCAAAGCGAACGTCGCCCGCGCCCGCCAGCACGCGGTTTACAAGACTTGTCTTGCCAGCCCCCAGAAACCCGCCGATGACGGTGAATGTGATCTGGCGGGTCATGGCCTGTTGCTGTCAGCCCTGCCGGGTTGCGGCCGCATGGAATTCGCCACCCGAGATGGTGCCGACAACACCGATATCGCGAATGGCCTCCGGCTCCACATCAAGCGGTGAGGCGTCAAGAACCGCAAAATCCGCATATTTTCCAGGCTCGACGCTGCCGACGAGATGATCCATGCGAAGTGTGTAGGCAGGACCAAGTGTAATGGCATGAAGCGCCGCCGCGGCGCTGATCCGTTCTTCGGGGCCAAGCACGGCGCCGCTGGCGGTCAGTCTGTTCACCGCACACCATGCGGTGAACAGGGGTGCCATCGGGGTGACTGGGGCGTCGGAATGAATTGCCAGCGGCACGCCCTCGCGAAGCGCGGTTGCGCAGGCATCCATGCGACGCGCCCGGTCAGGCCCCATGGTGATCCCGGCATGCTGGTCGCCCCAGTAATGGACATGGTTGGCAAACAGGTTCACGCACATGCCAAGCTTTTTCATGCGGCGGAACTGGCTGGCATCCGCCATCTGGCAATGCTGCAGCGTATGGCGGTGATCTGGCCGGTAATGCGCCTCCTGCGCCGCTTCCACAGCATCAAGCATCACTTCGGACGCTTCGTCGCCATTGGTGTGGATGTGAAGATGCATGCCGGCCTTGTGGTAATGCATCACAAGCTCGGCAAGTTGTGCCGGGTCCATGTTCCACAGCCCGTTTGGCTTGCCATTGTAATAGCCGGGCCATTTCAGCCGCGCGGTGAATCCCTGTATCGATCCATCTGTCATCACCTTGCAGAGCCGGTTGTGAAGCCGGTCATTATTCATCGCCATCGCCTGCTTCATCAGTTCCAGCCCGTCATCAAGCGACTGTTCGATGGTGTTCATCGCCGGCATCAGACGCAGTGCGTAGCCTGGCATCAGGCTGACCTCCTTGTAGGCGGCCAGTGATTCGGCGTTGAATGTCGCGAACAGGTCGGTTGCCGTGGTGACACCGCAATTCACCGCCGATTTCGCATAGGACAGCAATGACGGGGTGCGGATGCCGCCAAAGAACGGGTTTCCGGTCTGGCGGTAGGCCATATATTTGGCCGCCATCTCCATCAGCTCGCCGGTCGGCTTTCCGGCGTCGTCCTTCAATACGCCATAGACATTGGTGTCGGCGGTAATGCCGGCCATGTCCAGAATGCGGCTGTTGACGTTCAGAAGGTGGCCGTTCGAATGCAACACGAGGATAGGCCGGGTCATGGAAATCTTGTCGAGATGCGTCACCGACATGCGCCCGCCATCGAAATAGATCGGGTCGAGGCCCCATGCGAACAGAGTTGTTTCGGCGTCGGGAAGATTTGCATCTGCTTCCTTCAGGCGGGTCAGCACCTCATCAATGGTGGCCGCCCCGCGCCAGCGCCGTCCGTCAGGGTCCCAACGGTCCTGAAAGCCGACATAGGTATAATCCCAGATGCCGCCTTCCATCGCATGGGCGTGGCCTTCGACAAAGCCCGGTGTCAGCACCTTGTCGGCAAAATCGTCATTCAGCTCAAACGGTCCCCACCCGGCCATCTCGTCTTCGGAACCGGCCGCCAGGATGCGCCCATCCCGCACCGCGACATGGGTTGCGAATGGCCGGGACGGATTCATTGTGATGATTTGCCTTGCGGCAAAAACAGTGGTCTTTGTCATGGGGATTCCTCGGTAAATCTCTGCTCTGAGCCTAGACCAACTGCCAATGGTGGAAAAGCCAAAACACATTTGTGGGATAGTGCAGGGGCCCGGATATTGCCGGGATCGAACGTGTCCGGTCTTTGCGCTGGTATCTTGTCTTGTGTAGTCTGGCGTCAGGCCGTTCAGGCCTTGGGGAGTCCTGATGCAACTTGCGACGATGCCGCTCGACCGGGTACCAGTTGTCTCGCTTGATCTCGAGACCACGGGCCTTCGTGCGCGGGTCGACAGGATCGTCCAGATCGGGGCCATCCAGTCGCAGGACGAGATGGCAAGGTTTGCGGCGCTTGTACAGCCTGGCGTGCCAATCCCGGCCGCCAGCACCCGCATTCATGGTATCACCGATGAAATGGTCGAGACCGCAGACAGGCTGCCGCTGGTGATGCCACGGCTGCGGGCGCAGGTCGCGGGCTGCCTCATACTTGGTTACAATATCGGCTTTGATCTGGCGGTTCTGGATGCCGAGGTCGCGCGTCACGGGCTGGACTGGTCCTGGAACGCCGCCCTGTGCCTTCGTCAGCTTGCCACCTGCCTTCTTGGGTCTGAGACGATGATGATGCTTGGCGATCTCGAGGCGCTGGCGACGCATTATCAGGTGCCGGTGATTGACCGGCACACCGCGCTTGGTGACGCGGCCATCGCGCTTGGGGTTTATCATCGTATGCTGCCGGCGCTGGCGGCACAGGGAATTGTCACGCTTGGTGATGCATGGCGCGAGGTGGCAAAGCTTGACGCGCTTCGCCAGGCGAATGTCAGCGCAGGCTGGGTCGATGTCGCGGCGGCGCATGCGGCACCGCAGGATCACGCCCCGCTGGCGCGGATCGACCCCTATCCCTATCAGCATCGGATTGCCGAACTGATGCTTGGCACCCCGCTGGTCATGCCGAAGGATGCCACGCTGGCCCAGGCAGCGGCGGCCATGAACGAATCGTCCTCGGACTGTGTGTTTGTCGGCGATGATGCCGCCGGCATTGTCGGGATTGTGTCCGAGCGGGATATCGTCCGGCAGGTCAGGATCCCGGTGACCTCGCCAACGCGCGTTCGTGACATGCCGCTTGGCGCCATCATGTCAAGCCCGGTGATTACGGTCAGTGCGGATGATTTCATGCATGTGGCGCTGGGCAGGATGAGCCGGTTTGACATCCGGCATCTGGGTGTTCTTGACGACTCCGACACGCTCGTCGGCTGGGTGTCCTCGCGCGAACTTGTTCGCCAGCGGGTGACGTCGGCGCTTGTCATCGGCGACCTGCTGGCCACGGCCGAAGGCACGGATGATCTTGCGGCGGGGCTTCGTATGCTGCCGACACTGGCAGCTTCGCTGACCAGAGAGAATGTTCCGGGCCAGGATATCGCCGCTGTCATCAGCAGTCAGTACCGGGCCGCGCTGCGCGAATCCGTGCGGCTTGCCGAACAGATGATGCATCAGGCTGGCAGGGGACATCCGCCGGTCGAATATGCGGTGCTGGTTCTGGGATCGGCGGCACGCGGTGAAAGTCTGCTGGCGGCTGATCAGGATCATGCCATTCTGTTTGCCGACTCGCCTGAAAACGATGCCAACCGTGCCTGGTTCATGGAACTTGGCGGGCATGTGGCCGATATTCTCGACGCCGCCGGGATTCCCTATTGCAGTGGTGATATCATGTCACGCAATGCCGCCTGGTGCCGGTCGCTGGCGGGCTGGCGACAGGTGATCAGCGACTGGGTGCGGCGTGCCAGTCCCCGCGACCTGCTGAATGTCGATATTTTCTTCGATTTCCAGCTGGTGCATGGCAGCGCGGCGCTGGCGGACCAGCTTCAGACGGCGATGTCGGGACGTGCGGCCCGGCGCGGCGAATTTCTGAAACAGCTGGCGCATAATGTCGGCAATCACAGCGGTGGGCGCGGGTTCCTCGGTGGGTTGCGGACCGAGGATGGCCGGTTCAACATAAAGGCAAATCTCGGGCTGCCGCTTGTCGAGACATTGCGTGTTCTGGCGATTTCGCGCGGCATAGAGGCCCGTTCCAGCGCCGGTCGTGCCGCTGCCCTTGTTGCCCGTGATGACATACCGCCTGAGGTGGGGCGTCTTGGCGAGGATGTGGCGGTGTGTCTTCGTCTTGTCCTGCGCCAGCAGATTGCCGACATTGCCGCCGGTCAGCCGCCTGGCACCAGAATTGACCTGAAACAGCTGTCTGGCGCCGAGATCAGCCTAGTCAAATCCATTTCCGGTACCGTGTCACGGCTGGAAACGCTTCTTACCGACACGCTGTTCGCCTGATTGTGGCCAGAGTCATGGCGCTTGCCTGCAAACCGGTGATCCAGAATAGGATCAACCGGCAAGGCCGCAGGTAAACAGCCTGCCACGTCCCTCGATCCTGTCGTCAATTCCGGCAAGCCGCAGACAATGCCAGGCAAGGGCATGATTTGACGAGGTGACAGGAAGGCCGGTACGCCGTTCAATGCCGGCGACAGCATCCGCCAGCCTGACGGTTGTGCAGGACACGAAAATGGCGTCGAGGTCCTGACCCTCGCGGATCGTGTCGATGGCCTGAACAAGGCTGTCTTCGTCGATGGTGGCGACAACGGGATCCATTTCCTCGTTGAAGGATCCAAAGACAGGCACCTCAAATCCGTGGCTGGTGATATAGCGCCAGACGATCTCATTGACATCGCGCCGATAGGGGGTCAGGACACCAATCCGGCGCGCGCCAAGCGTCCTGAAGGCGGCAAACGCAGCCGAGATGGGGTCTGATGGCCGCGCCATCGGCTTTGCTTCACGAAGAAGGGTTGCGATGCGCTCGCCGCCAAGCACCGTCGATGCCGAGGTACAGCCGAAGGCAAGAACATCCAGATCATCACCCGGCAGGATGCGGTCTGCCGTTTCGGTCAGCAGCGGCTCCATCGCTGCCAGTGTCTGCGGGGTGATCTGCGGCGAGTTGCGGATTCGCGCGGCATAGACATCCACACCCGGAATCGATATCAGGGCGCGGAATTCATGTTCAAGGGTATAGTCGGACGCCAGCACGACAACCCCGATTCTGGCGCGGCTGCCAATCACCTTTGCGGTGGTGAAGGGAATATGCTCAATCAGCCTGAAGCCGTCATCGGTGGTGCTGTCGGGTGCGGCGGCCATCTGGGCTCCTAGCGGGCGGCGATCAGCCCGATCTCAACCGTGAAATTCGGCGAGGCCAGACGAGGCGATTCCACACAGGCCCGGCAGGGCGCGGCCCCACCTGTTGCCCAGGCATCCCAGACAGCGTTCATTTCGGCAAAATCGTCCATGCTGCATAACCAGATGGTGGCGGTAAGTGCCTTCGATTTGTCGGTGCCCGCCTCGGCAAGAAGCGCATCGATCTGTGCCAGAATGGCCCGCGTCTGGTCGGCAACGCTTTCTCCGGGTGCGCTCTGCGCGACCTGACCTGCAAGATAGACGGTGTCACCATGGATCACCATCTGGCTCATTCTGTCATTGGTGTGGAATCGTTGAATGGTCATGAGTATCTCCTTGTCAGATTCACGGTAGGGCAGATCAGGTCACCGCGTCCAGCGGATCCTGTCGCCTGTCAGACTGCTTCTTCGGGCATCGGTGCGCCGATCAACATGATCAATCCCGGGGTGGTGTCCGGCTAGTCTCCTCCCTGTTCCGGCCCTCAGGCCTCTCGATGTCGCCGCCAAGCCGCACTGCCAGTGCCGGCAGTGTCAGAAAAATCAGCATCACCCGGACCGTGTGATGGAAAGCGACAAAGGCAACGTCAAAGCCGAACACAAGTGCCAGCAGCGTGACCTCGTACAGCCCGCCCGGAACAAACGCCAGCCAGGCAGCCAGAAAGCTGATTCCGCTTGCCTTGGCGATCATCACTGTTGCCAGCAGATAGGCACCCAGAATTACCGCCGAGCTGGCGCAGGCATCCTTGAGATAGCCCAGCAATTCGCCAAAGGGCACCTTTGCCAGCCGCGCGCCAACCGCGCCGCCTATGGCCAGCTGTGCCAGAATGACGAATTCGGTTACCCGCGGCAGGTCGGCCCATCCCATCAGGTGGAACAGCGTCGACAGGCCGACCGGTCCGATGAGATGCGGCATCGGAATGCGCAGCCGGGAGGCGACCATCATGCCGACAACGCCAAGCAGGATGAAGATGGCGATGTCAGCAGCCGGCAGGTCCAGAATGCTCGGCATCGTCAGCAGCGCAACATTCGACTGGTCAACGGCTTCCTGTCCTTCAATCAACCGCAACAGCAATGGTGTCGATACAAATACGACGACAACCCTCACCAGATGGAACAGCGCGACAACATAATCGCGATCGACCATGTCACGGGCCATCGCGATGGCCTCGGCCTGGCCGCCCGGTACACTGCACAGAATGGCAAGACGGGGTTCATAGCCTCGAATCCGACGCAGGAACTGATAGCCGATGACCGTCACCACGAAGGTTGTCACGATCATGGTCATCAGTGTCAGCGACCATTTTTCAGCCTGCTCCAGAACCGACTGGTTGAAGGTGGCGCCGATCAGGACACCAAGTCCAAGCACCACCGGTTTGTGAAACCAGCGGGCAACACCAAGATATGGTTGAAGGCCGGTGACCAATCCACCACTGATCCAGACGCCAAACAGACTCCCCATCAGATAGGGTGCCGGGATGCCGATCTGGAGGAATCCCCAGCCACATGCCAGCGCCACGGCAAATGTGACAGCAAGACGCCTTATATCGGCCAGCAGCCAGGTGGGCATGGCGGTGTGGAACCGTCCATTGTGGCGGGCGGGATTCCGGCGGGTGGTCACTCGGCGGCCTTGCGGGTCTGGTCGAACCATTGCTGAACCGACGGGTCGCCAGCCGGGCGGTCCCGTGGCGTGCGGACCCGGTCGGACAGGTCGGCTGATTTCTGAACGAAATCCAGCGTCGCCTCCCAGTCGAAATTCCGGTACACGGCACCCATCTGGGCAAAGGGTGCCGACTGCGCGAACAGCTGGAATGTCAGCCTGTGACCGGCATAGTCCGAATTCAGCAGGTCCCGGGCATAGGCCAGCAGCTTGCGCCTGTCCTCGGCCTGCCATTCATCGTTGATGGTATAGTATTTCTCCATCCACGGTTTGGTGTCGGGCGCGCTAAAGCTTGCCATGTTGGGGGTGACGCAGATCTGCCCACCGCACAGTTCCCGCGCGACATGCATCATCTCGTTCAGCTGGTTCAGCGCTGCGCATCTGCCGGTGAACAGCAGTGACTGGTTCGGCATCATCAGTCCGGCCGGCGACGGCTCGGCAAGGGTAATGGCCGCGGTCAGGTGGGCATTGATATTCTCGCGCCAGATGGCAAGCCGGGACAGTTTTTCCTGAACGGCCGGCTGATTTTCCAATCCGGTCTGGCGCACATTGAACAGCGCCGCGCCGATCATCATGTCGGCAAGCTTCAGCGTACGCTGCACAAAGGCAAAGGCGGAATAGCGATGCAGCGTCGCGCGGATAAAGGCGGCCGCACGCGTATGGCGGTAGAACAGCACATTTTCCCAGGGGATCAGCACATTGTCGAAGATCACCATCGTGTCGACTTCATCGAACTTGTTCGCCAGCGGATAATCCTGCTGGTCGGCCCGCGGGCATCCGCCACTGGCCCCGGCAAAGCCCCCCCGGCAGATGAATTTCAGGTTCGGCGAGTTCAGATCACAGATGAAACCGACAGCATAGTCGGACAGGGTAGCATTACCCCAATTGGCAATGGTTGGCTTGGTAAAGGCCTGGTTGGCATAGGCGGCGGCGGTCTCGAACTTGGCGCCGCGGACGACGATGCCTTCATCGGTCTCCTTCACAACGTGAAGAAGCATGTCCGGGTCCTGATCCTGTGGCGGTTTCGACCGGTCGCCTTTTGGGTCGGTATTGGCCGACACATGGAACGGGTCCTCGCGAAGCACCTTGTGGATATGGGTCTTGATGTTCTGCGAGAATTGCGGATCCACCTCGTTCAGCACATCCTGGCCGTCATAGAGCGACCACATCTCGCCTACCGTCTCGTCACCGACACGGGTGACGACACCGCCAATTTCCTCCATCACCAGATCGCTGGCGCGGCGCTTTGCCCACCAGTCTTCCTGGCTGAAGGGAAGGGCATTGCCGACGGCATTCACCTCATCGCCGTCACGCACCGTCATCACCTCGCGCGTCGCCTGATCATGCTGCATGTCATAGATCCGGGCGCGGATATCGACGATCGGCTTGAACATGGGATGCGTGGTGACGTCCTTCACCCGCTCTCCATTCATGTAAACATCCCGCGTGCCGCGGATACTGTCCCGGTACTCCTTGCCTGTACGGATCATCGCGCTGTTTCCTGTTATCAACCCCTGAATGGTATGAAACAGCAAATTCCCGCCATGCGAAACCATGAAAAGCCCGCAGGGAGCCACGCCAGGGTGATTGTCGGTGTCAGAAGTCCTGATTCAGCGCGTCCATGACCGGTATTTCGGTCTCGCGGCGGGCAACATAGTCGGCAAGCGCCTCGGCGATACCCGGATCCAGCGGCGGTGCCTCATAGGATTGCAGCAGCGATTTTGCCGTCTGCAGGGCACGTGCCGTCACATCCAGTGATCCTTCGGCAACCCATTGTTCATAGGAGTTGTTGTCAAACATCCTTGGCATGAAAAAGGCCTGCTGGAACCGTTCCTGGGTGTGTGGATGGCCAAGATAATGTCCGCCAGGCCCGATGTCGCGGATCGCTGCCAGCGCCTCGTCGAAATCATCCCAGTTCAGCCCTTCGGCCATCCGGTATCCCATTGCGCATTGTTCGGCATCGACAATGAATTTGGCGATCGAGCAATGCATGCCGGCCTCGTTCCAGCCAGCCGAATGCCAGATGTAATTCGCGCCCGACAGCAGCACCGCCATCAAGGTCGTGGCCGATTCATAGCCGGACTGTGCGTCCAGCGTCTTGGCACCGCCAAGCGTGTTTGAGGTTCTCCACGGAATGCCGTAATGGCGCGCCATCTGGCCGATCATGAAATTCATCAGGCTGATTTCGGGCGTTCCGGCCATCGGGGCACCGGACTGCATCGATACGGTCGACAGATAATGGCCATAGATTGCCGGGCATCCCGGGCGTGTCAGCTGCGTATAGGCAAGCGCCGACAGCGCCTCGGCATTCAACTGCGCCACTGTCGGCACCGTCGAGGCGGGTGTATTGGCACCGCCAAGAACAAAGGGCGAGCATAGAACCGGCTGGTTGCGCCGGTTGAAGGCACGCATTGCCGACAGCATGGTTTCATCCCACACCAGAGGGGAATTGCCGTTGCAGTTGCCCACCACAACGGGGTGTGTTTCCAGAAACGCCTCGCCAAACAGGATCGCCGCCATCTCCAGAACATCCTCGGCATTTCGACCGGATGTCGTCATGCCCATGAAGGTCTTGTCCGAATGCAGGATCGACGAATGGGTGATCCGCAGATGACGGTGCGAAATCGGATGGTCCATCGGCTCGACGATATGGTGTGCCGAGGAATGCATGGCCGGCAGCATATGTGACAATTTGTGAAAGGTCGCCAGATCATCAAGTGTCGGTGCCCGTCTGACATCCTCAAGATCACGAAGATAGGGCGCGCCGGTCATCGGCACGAAAATCGACTGCCGTCCCCCAAGTGTGACGCTTTTTTCGGGGTTGCGGGCATGCAGGGTGATTGTCGACGGGATGGTACTGATCAGCGATTTCACCAGCGCCCGGTCGAGATGTACCCGCTCGCCGCGTATATCGGCACCGGCACGACGCCAATCCTCAAGCGCGATATCATCCCGGAACACCACCCCGACATCTTCCAGAATATCAAGCGACGCTCGGTCAATACGCTCGATCTGCTCGGCATCCATGGGTTCAGTCAGCGGCAGTCTGCCGGTCAATTGTGGCAGCATCGCATGGTCCGGGCGTGTGCGAAGGCTCCGTCTTTCGCGTCTGCCGCCACGGCGGCGCTGGTCCTGGGGGGCTGCGTCGGTCATGAATTCGCTTCCTGTGCAGGTCACTGACCACTAGAACAGAGGTTGTGACCAGCACACAAGTGGGTGGGAGACCAGAATTGACCGTAAACCGACAGATTACGCAGTTGCCGCGCGACACCGGGGTCACTGGCTGGAACGCCATTCTGGGTCCGGCGCCCCGCTATCCCGAAGCCGAGGGCGAGATCAATGTCGACTGGCTGGTGATTGGCGGCGGCTTTGCCGGCCTGTCGGCTGCCAAGCGCCTTTGCGAGCTTCGCGGCGGTGACCGGATTGCGTTGATTGAGGCGGCGCGCATAGGCGAGGGTCCGGCCGGCCGCAATTCGGGTTTCATGATTGATCTGCCGCATGAATTGTCAGGTGACGGATATGCCGGCAGTGCCGATAGTGACAGGCTGCAGATCAGCCTGAATCGACACGCTCAGGACTTTGCCAGGAGTTGCGCTGTCGAATATGAAATGCCGTCCGAGGCGGTCAGCCGGATCGGCAGGATGAATGGTGCGGTGAACCGGCGGGGCGAGGCGTATAATACGGCCTATGCCGCCCAGCTTGCGGCGCTGGAAGAGGAACATACCAAATTGTCAGCTGCCGAGATGGCCGAGATGACAGGCACCGATATCTACCGATCAGGCCTGTTTCTTCCCGGCGCGGTGATGCTGCAGCCGGCGCTCTATGTCCGCGAAATGGCCGCAGGTCTGACCGGTCGCGAATCCACCCCCATTGCACTCTTCGAGGCAAGTCCGGCTATCGCCTTTGAACGTCAGGGCGAAAGCTGGAAGATCACAACGCCAAAGGCAACCATAACCGCCGGCAGGGTGATCATGGCGGTCAATGGTCATGCCGAGAGCTTCGGATTTTTCCAGCAGCGGTTGATGCATGTCTTCACCTATGCGTCGATGACAGCGGCACTGAGCGGCGAGCAACAGGCACGCCTTGGCGGTCTGCCGGCCTGGGGAGTCACGCCGGCCGACCCGATGGGATCGACAGTGCGTCGCCATACCGGCATTGGCGGCACCCGGATCATCATCCGCAATCGCTGGACATATGATCCGTCAATGCAGGTGGATGCGGCGCGTGTCGGCAGATTCAGACATGATCACGACCATGCGTTCCGGCGTCGGTTCCCGATGCTTGCCGATGTCGATCTCGAATTCAGCTGGGGTGGGCGTCTGTGTCTGTCGCGCAATTCCGTTCCCGCCTTTGGCGAGGTGGAACCGGGCATGTTTTCAGCCTGCTGCCAGAACGGGCTTGGCACGGCGAAGGGAACCTTGGCCGGCATTGGTGCTGTTGAGCTGGCAACGCGCGCCAACTCGCCAATTGTAAGGGATCTGCTGTCCTATGACGCGCCGACGAAACTGCCTCCTGTGCCAATTGCCAAGCTTGGCGCGACGATTGTGCTGCGGTGGCGTGAATGGCGGGCCGGGGCGGAAATCTAACCGCTACAGCCCGGACCTGTTTCGCCTGTCAGTCATTACTGTCAGTCATTATCGGTGAGCCCGGCTCCGGCCCCGGCAAGACGTGACTGGCTTGTTGCCGGCGCATAGGTGCGGTGCGCATACCCTGTCAGACGGTCAACACAGCAGGCAAAATGATCCGCAAGGCGGGTCTGGCCGGCATGGCCGGGATCGATCTGGGGCCCTGCAGCACACCGCAGCTGACAGGCGGCGCTGCCACGCAACCAGTCACTGTGCCAGTGGTCCGGTGGGCTGGATGTGGCCGTGCTGGCCGCGCCAGCTTCAAGCCAGATGGTGCCCGGAGAGATCGTTGCCACAAAGGGAAGCAGCAGTAACGGTGCCGCCACCACGCCAAGGTCAATAGTGTCATCCATCTGTGATGGGCAGGGGTGGGACCCGTCACTCAACGCCGCGCCGGTCACAAGCGGGCAGAGCGCTGTACCGGTGCGTTGTGGCTGGTCGCGGCTGGCAAGATATCCACACAGGGCAGAGATACCGGGAAGGTTGCGTTGATGAAGCCAGAAGACCGCGCCGGCGGCCTCTTCGGCCAGCCCCCATGGCAGCCCGGCCCCGCGTGTTGCTTTCAGGGCCAATGCCGCCATTTCGCCAAGCGACCAGCTCATCTGCCGGGGCAGGCCTCTTGCAGAGGCGGATAGACCAGGTCGTCGGGATCAAGCATCGCAAGCTCGTCCGGGAAAGGCGCACCCTGATACATGGTGATTCGAAGCCACCTGTCGGACCGGGGGTCAAACTTCGTCGCGCCGAAAAATGACAGCTTGCAGCGCAGCAGATCAATCGGGATCATCGCGGCACCGATGGTGTTGTCTCGAATTTCACCGAATGCCAGCTTGCTGACAATCTGCAGGCGTCGCGCCATGTGCCGGTGTTCCGGATGTTTCAGAAGGAAGGCACCAAGAGTGCTGTCCGGATCGAAGCTGGCAAGATCATGGCACATACGCACCGCATCGCGTCCCGGGCACAGGGGTTGCTCATAGGGCTCCAGCGGTTCCTCGTGGCGTTCACCAAGCCGCGGTTCCAGCTTTTCCTCGGACACATACCAGACTCTGGCCTGTGACTCCGGATTGTCATAATCGATGCTGTCGGTCCAGTCATACTGTGCCTCAAGCATCATCATCACGTCAGCGGCGCGCATTGTGCCGTCAATCCGGTGGGCGACGTCCTCGTCGGCATGCATGCAGTCGGCAAGGCCGTCGACAAGATCGGCATATGGCTCGAACATCAGCGAGACAAGGGCTTCCTGGCCTTCGAGTGACAGCGCCTGTTCAGCGGCGCGGTAGATCCCATCCCACGGCATGTCGTCATCCGGGGTCATTGTATCGGCTCTTTCGATGATCCAGTCGAAATCGCGACACAGCCTGTCGATACGCGACGCCTGGCGTTCATCGGCAACGTGCCATTGGTGGGCATTGCGCGCGGCGCGCCGGCTCAAGTGCCGGAACCGGTCGATCTGTTCCAGCGTGGCAGCCGGCAGTGCGCGCACTCTGGCAAGGGCGGTCTCGCGGGCCGCGATCCAGCTGTTGATCAGCCGTGGATGGTTGATCAGGAACGGCGCCATACCAAGCCCGGTGGAATTGCCGATGCCAAACCGCCGCCTCACATCCGGGTCGAGAGCCACCGCGGTTGTCGGGGATTTCGTCTGTGCGGCATGTTCCACAATATCGATGGAAAAGGCCCTGATCAGCCATACCGCCAGCATTTCCGGCTGGAAAGACCCGGTGAATTCGGGCCGGGAACTCCATTGCGTCCTGTCTGCAGCGCCGAATTTGCCGGCACCGTAAACGGCTGTGGTTCGATACAGATAGCCGACCGATTCAATCATCTCCGGGTCGGGCTGGTGCCCGGCGGCAAGTGACTCAACAACATGGCTGAACAGCCGCACCGACTTGTTGGCACGCGACAGCACCAGTTCACTCTCGGCAATGCGGCCAGCTTCCTGTTTTGGAACATTGCCGGCAAGCCGGCTGATCTGTGCGGCGTCGACCTCGCCATCACACAGGGTAAAGGTGGCATCCCATGCCTCGGCAATGACCCTGTCCGACCGCTGGTCGTCAGCAAGCTGATGGGCAAAGGCAACAAGAGTATAGGTGGCCTGGGGGCCGCGCGCCCGGTAGGTGGCGACACCAACCCCGCGATCGTCGATATCGAACACCGGACGGTCAACAACCCATCCTTCGGTCTTCAACCGACGCAGCAGGACTCGCATGAAACTCAGCCGGCTCTGATGGAAGGCACCCATGCGCGCCAGTCGCATCACCGTCTGCGGCGTTCGCAGCGGGGCCTGCCGGATGTCACCGGCATGTTGTGGTTCGCGGCTGTCAGGCATGGTTCGGTCCAAAGCTGAGGTCGAAAAAATTCAACCAGTTCTCACCCATGATGCCCGCGATCTCGGTCTCTGAAAAGCCCTGCAGGCGCAGACCGTCTGCAAGTGCGACGAAGTGCCTGTTGTCCTGAAACCAGTCCGGCATCGGTGGAAAACCGGCATTGCTGGCGCTGCCCTCGCCATAGTCAATATCCTTTGTCCATCTGCCGACACGCATCCATTCGACGATGCTGTCGGGCTGGTCCTGACATAGATCAGTGCCGATGCCAATGTGATCGGGGCCCATCAGGTCCGCTGTCTTCGCCACCATCTCGCAGAAATCGGCAAGCGTGCAGCCGGTGCCACCCTTCAGGTGATGCGGGTAAAGCGAGAAGCCAAGCATGCCGCCACTCTGGCCAAGGCTGCGCAGAACATCGTCCGACTTGTTGCGCCGCGCTGGATGCCAGAAGGTGGGGTTGGCGTGCGTAATGGCAATCGGCCGGCTGGAAAATTCAATGGCATCGAGTGTCGAGCGTTCGGCGGAATGGCTCATGTCGACAACCAGCCCGACCCGGTTCATTTCGGCGACAACCGCACGGCCCATACGGGTCAGGCCCGTATCCTCGGCCTCATAGCACCCTGTCGCCAGTAGTGACTGGTTGTTATAGGTCAGCTGCATGAAACGGGCACCAAGCGTATGGCAGATTTCCACCAGCCCGATATCATCCTCGATCGGCGAGGGATTCTGGAATCCAAAGAAAATGGCGGTTCGTCCCTCGGTGCGGGCGCGCCGGACATCGTCACCGGTGCGACCCTGGAAAATCAGCTCGGGAAATTGTTCGAACCAGCGGTTCCACCGCTCGATGTTCGCCACCGTCTCGCGAAACATCTCGTGATAGGCGATGGTGACATGAACGGCGTCAACACCGCCCTCGCGCATCTGCCGGAAGATCTTTTCGGACCAGTTGCAATATTGCAGACAGTCAATCAGATGCATGATGGCACCTATGACACCGCGCCGGCCGCGATATAGGCGGTCTTGGTGCTGGTAAAGAAATCGACCGCATATTGCCCCTGTTCACGCGGACCGTAGGAGCTGTCGCCGCGACCGCCAAATGGCACATGATAGTCGGTTCCCGCCGTTGCCAGATTGACCATGACCACGCCTGTCTCGGCCCGGCGGCGGAAGTCGGTTGCGCGGGCAAGTGACCGCGTCATGATCCCGGCGGTGAGGCCGAAATGGGTGTCATTCGACAGTGCCAGCGCCTCTTCATAGGATCCGGCGCGTATGACACAGGCAATGGGGGCGAACATCTCCTCGCGATTGATCCGCCAGTCATTGTGGGTTCCGGCAATGACGCAGGGTGCCATGTAATATCCGTCATGCGCCATATCGATCCGGTCGCCGCCACACAGGATGTCACCGCCCTCGCGTTTTGCCAGTGCGACATAATCCAGATTCTCGGCAAGCTGACTGTCGCTGACCACCGGTCCGATCTGGGTGCCGTCTTCCAGGGCGTGACCGACCTGCAGCGCCTTTGTTGCCGCGACCAGCTTTTCGACAAATTCATCATGGACAACGTCATGGACAATCAGGCGCGACGAAGCGGTGCATTTCTGACCGGTGCCGCCAAAGGCGCCATTTGCCGCGCAGGCGACTGCCAGGTCCAGATCGGCATCATCCATCACCACAAGGGCGTTCTTCGATCCCATCTCCATCTGCAGGCGTGGCATGTTCCCGATGGCGGCGGCGGCAATCTGGCGGCCTGTCTGGACCGACCCGGTAAAGGTGATGGCATTGACAGCCGGATGCGACACAAGCGCATCCCCGATGGTGGCACCTGATCCCATGACGAGGTTGAACAGCCCGGCCGGCAGTCCGGCATCGGCGATGATTTCTGTCAGGGCAACAGCCGAGCCCGGCACCAGATTGGCCGGTTTCCATATCACAGCATTGCCAAAGGCCAGCGCCGGCGCGATTTTCCAGACGGCGGTGGCTGTCGGGAAATTCCACGGGCTGATTACCGCGACAATGCCAACCGGATCGCGTCTCACGTCGATCTCGATGCCAGGCCGCACGGAATCGGCGTTGTCGCCAATCTGGCGCAACACTTCGGCAGCGTAATAGGTAAAGAACTGTCCGGCGCGATAGACCTCGCCGCGCCCCTCGGCGCGTGGCTTGCCTTCCTCGCGGCTGAGAAGCTCACCAAGCTCGTCGGCGCGGGACATCAGCGCGTTGCCAATCTTCATCAGCGCGCTCTGGCGTGCCTCCAGCCCGGTTGCCTGCCACTGTTTCTGGGCGGAGTGGGCCCCATCAAGCGCGCGTTCCAGCTGGTCCGTGTCGGCCTGTGCGTAGGTGCCAATCAGATCGGTAATGTCCGACGGGTTTCGGTTTTCGATGGCGGCGTCAGCGCCGACCCATTCACCGTTGATATAATTCTTGTGCATATTCGTCCTGTTCTGTCCGTCTGGCGTGATTGATGGCCGTCTGATCGATTGGTCCGTGTGGTTCGGTTTCTTGACAGGCCAGCCAGATCGGATATCTCAGCAGAGTGGATATTTCGGATCTGGTGTCTCGGCCACAATCCGCCGGGGTCGCCTATCCAGCTCCGTTTGTCCGCCCATTGCCCCCAAGATCATAGCGCACCAGGGCCTTGAACACTTCCTTCATGGTGATTGTTCCGACGCGCGCCTCACCGTCATGAACGGCAAAACTGCGGTTGATATCGCCTTCGGCATGGGCGATCAGGCTTTCCAGTGACATGTTGGAATCGACCGTTCCGTGGCTTGCCTTGGCACTTTTGGTCTGGTCCATGATCGACCTGACTTTCAATACGCGGGCGCGGTTGATGTCGCTGACAAAATCCTCGATATACGGGTCGCTCGGGTTCAGCAGGATATGCTGTGGTTCGCCCTGCTGGACGATGAACCCGTCCTTCAGGATCACAAGATGGTCGGCAAGCTTCAGCGCCTCATCCAGATCGTGGGTGATAAACACGATGGTCTTGTGAAGATCCTGCTGAAGTTCAAGCAGAAGGTCCTGCATCGATGTACGGATCAGCGGGTCGAGCGCCGAAAAGGCCTCGTCCATCAGCATCACTTCGGCATTCGAAGTCAGCGCCCTGGCCAGCCCGACACGCTGTTGCATGCCGCCCGACAACTGATGTGGAAAAGCATCTTCATTGCCTTCAAGACCGACACGCCGGATCCATTTGATGGCTTCCTCGGTGGACAGGCTGCCATTTTCCCCGCGGATTTCGGGTGCCAGCATGGTGTTCTGCAGCACCGTGCGATGCGGCAACAGGGCGAATTTCTGGAACACCATCGACATCTTGGTCTGCCGCAGCGCACGGAGACGCGCGCTGTCATAGGCCATGATGTCTTCACCATCCATTTCGATCTCGCCGGCTGTCGGCTCGATCAGCCTGTTGAGATGACGGATCAATGTCGACTTGCCAGACCCGGACAGCCCCATGATCACCGTGATCAGCCCTGACTTGATATCCACATTGATGTTGTTCAGGCCGATGACGTGACCGGTCCGGCGCTGGATATCGGCCTTGTCGATACCGTCTGAAAGCATTGGCAGGATCGAGGCCGGGTCGTCACCGAAAATCTTGTAGAGATTGCGAACGGCGATCTTGACCTGCTTTTGTGGCGTGGACACAGCTTGTCTCCCGTCTAGATCTTGCGTGATTCATCGACCCGGGCAAGTGCCGCCTTGGACACCCGGTCGAGAATGATGGCGAGGAGGACGATGCCAAATCCGGCGAGGAAACCAACGCCAAGTCGCAGATTGTTGATCCCGTCAAGCACCAGTGTGCCAAGGCCCGGCGCCGAGACCAGCGACGCGATCACAACCATCGCCAGACTCATCATGATGGTCTGGTTGATGCCGGCCATGATGTTGGGAAGCGCCAGCGGGATTTCGACCCGGACAAGCTTCTGGCGTGACGTCATGCCATAGGCGTTTGCGGCCTCGATGACATCACGATCGACAAGCCGGATGCCGAGATTGGTCAAACGGATCACCGGCACGATGGAATATAGGATGATGGCAAGCCCATAGAGCTTTGGTTCGGTGATCTTGAACAGGAAGATCAGCGGAATGAGATACACAAAGGTCGGCAATGTCTGCAGCATGTCCAGAACCGGTGTGATGATACGTTGTGCGGTGTCGTTCTTTGACATCAGGATTCCGGTTGGCACACCGAGAATGGCGCACAGCACGGTGCAGACAAAAATGATCGACAATGTCTGGACCGCATATCCGTAATGGTCGGTAAACAGGAAGAAGACAAAGCAGGCACCGACAAAGGCGGTGATCCGCAAGGATTTCGACGACAGCATGGTGCCGACAAGAATCAGCGGCACAAGGCACCACCATGGCAGAGTTGTGAACAGGGTCAGCGCACCGTCAAGCGCCCAGGACAATGGCTGCGTCAGCGGATCAAGCACCACGCGAAGGGCCGGTCTGATGGCAAGGAAGCTATTTTCAAGCCACGCGGTGAAGTCGCGTGTCTGCGGAATTCCGGCGCAGGCCTTGTGCAGATTGTCCAGTGAAGGAAATGGAATTTCCCACCATGCCGGATCGTCGCCCTTCAACTGGCGAAGCGACATCAGGGATTTCTTCTTGCTTTCGTCGCACCATTCGCGAAGCCCGAACAGATCGAAAATGCCGGTATAGGCAGCCATCAATAATCTCCGTTGCCCGCATCGGCCAGGCTGTTGCATGGCCATATTGCGCCGCCCCTGTCAGGCGGCGAGGGGCGGACACGGCAGTTTCGCCGTATCCGCCCGTTTACGCTGTCGGCTAGAGACGCTCAGCCAGCTTTGCCTTGGCGCTGTCATTGACCCATGCCATCACCATGTCGGTATGGTTGGTCAGAACCCAGGCAGCGGCCTCATCGGCGGATGCGTTGTTCTCTTCCTTCCAGGCCAGCATGCTGCTGATGACATCGTTCGGGAACGACATCTTCTTGACGAAGTCGGCAACCGCAGGCTCACGCGCTGCAAAATCGGCAGTGATCGCATTCAGCACCGGTGCTGACGGGAAGCCGGACACACCGATGGCGGCAGGATCGGCATCAGCCTTCTGGTTGACGGCATGCTGGGCGGCATCGATGGCACCGATATCGACCTTTGTCATCTTGTACTTGCCAAGAACCGCTGTCGGACCCCAGTAATAGCCGAACCACGGCTCATTGTCGGCAAAGGCCGACGCGATGGACGCACCGAGGTTGGCACCGGAACCATGATCGAAGACCTCGATCCCATTGGCCTCAAGCTGGTGTACGACCTTCAGATTGTCATTCACGATGCGGCAGCCCCATCCAACAGGACAGTTGTGAAACCTGGCGCCAACCTTGTCAGGATTCGCCAGAATACCGTCGATCGTTGCCAGCTCGGGGTGCTTGTCGACCAGCCAGGTCGGAACCCACCAACCTTCTTCACCGCCATTTGCGAAAACGTCGGACGCTGTGATCACCTTGCCGGCAGATACCAGTTCGGCATAGACCGGTGCCGAATTGCGCCATACCTCGGGCACAATGTCGGGCTGGCCATTCTCGGCAAGCGAGGTTACTGCGGGAACTGTATCTGTCGGGACGACGGTTACGTTACATCCGTAACCGACCTCGAGAACAAATGTGGCAACAGCGGTAATTGATTCGCCTGATGCCCAGCCCATGGCACCGATACTGACATCCCCGCAGTCGGCCTTGGCGGCTGAAATATTCATCGAGAGCGCTGCAGTAGCGACCCCAAGCACGGATAGAAACTTCTTCATGATAGTCTTTCCTCCAGATTTTATTCGGGTGCGTTTTCGCGCACCAATTCTTCCAGCCTAACCAGATTCACCTCTGTAACGAAAGCCATCAGCGCCACTTTTTATTCAGTGGCGACCGGATTCAGGGCGAACCTGTTGTCAAAAGCGGTCTCGGACTTCTAGAGTTGTCGGGCACGGACAAAGCCAGCTGGATGATATCAGGCCCTTTATCCGGGGCGCGCGGCATGGGACGGGAGTGGTGATGAAGCTGGACGATCAGGAACAGGCGATGCTGGCCGGGGAACATGGTCCGGCCTGCCAATGGGCGATCCAGCATCAGCTGCAGGTTGGACGCATGTTCGACGCCGCCGATATGGTGTCGGTCAGCCAGGCCCATATGATGGCGGATCCGGAATCGCTTGGAGATGCCGGTGTCGCCTTTGTCGAGGGGCTGGCCGGCGATGGTGGTCAAGTCGCGATTCCCATGATCACCGACCCGCGCGGCGTTGATCTTTCATATTATCTGCCGCTTGGCCAGACCGAGGACATGGCCGAGCTTGAGCGCCGGTTCGTCGCCGCCTGCCGGGCGATGGGAATCATGATGACCGACACCTGTATCAACTATCAGACGATCATGCCGCCACTTTACGGGGATCACGTCGCCTATGGTGATACTGGTGTCGTCATCTATTCGAACTCTGTCTGTGGTGCCAGATCCAATTTTGAAGGGGGGCCATCGGCGCTTGCCGCCGGGCTGACAGGCCGCACGCCGCGCTATGGCCTGCATCTCGATGAACATCGTCGCGCCACGCAACGGTTCATTGTCGATGACCGACCGCGCGACCTGATGGAATGGGGAATCCTTGGCGCCACCATCGGGCGGATGGCGGGAAGCTATTGGGAAGTGCCGGTCATCGAAGGCATCGAAGGCGCGCCGACATCAGACGAGATCAAGCATTTTGGGGCTGCGATGGCGAGTTGGGGGTCAACGCCGCTGTTTCATATTGTCGGGGTGACACCTGAATGTCGTGATCTTGCCGATGTCGAGGCCCAGCACCTGACGGCGCGGCGCGTCTCTGCGGCCGATCTTAATGATCTTGGGGCGCCATTCGGTGCCGCCGGCGAAGCCGTCGATGTCGTGGTGTTTGCGGCACCGCAGCTGAGCCTTGTTGAAATGGCGCAGCTGGCAGCTCTGTGCGAGGGTCGCCGCCGTGCCAGCTCAACGGATATGATTGTCTGCACACCTGTTCAGGTGTATGGCGACGCAAAGCAACTTGGCTATATCGATTCGATCGAGGGTTTTGGGGGCACAGTCCTGACAGGCACCTGTTTCTACCAGCAATATGCCCGCGAAATCGCCGAGGCGAATGGCTGGACCAGGCTGCTCAGCAATTCAGCCAAGATCGTCAACATCCTTGGCGGGTATGGGTATCGCCCGGCACTTGCCAGCATGGAGGATTGTGTCGCCTCCGCCGAGGCGGGCACCGTCATCGACAGGAGGCAGGCATGACAACAACGCTTTCCTGCCATGTGGGAATAGGGCCAACAGTTGACGGTGTGGCGCTTGTCGCGGATGACAATTTTTCCGCTCGATATGACCTCGACCGGGTCAATGGTGTGTTCTCGCGCCCCCAGCATCGGCTGTATGGGCAGAGTTACCGCGATGTGATCCTGGTCCTGAACACCGCCAAGGGCGGCGTTGCCACAGCGTGGATGCTGCATGAAATGGTGTCACGCCAGATGGCGCCAAAGGCGCTTTTGCTGAATGCGGCCAACACCATTCTGGCGCAGGGGGCTGCGCTGGCGAATATGGCGATGTGCGATCGTTTCGTCGATGGTGATGTGACCGGCCTGATCAGGACGGGCGACAGGCTGGTGGTTGATCCTGCCGCCGGTCTTGTAACGATTACCGAACGCGGCGCGGTCTAGATATGCGCTGTACCGGACCAGCCTTTGTTGGAGAATGCGTCAGCTGGGACGCGATGATGTTCAGGCAGGAGAATACACATGGCGAAGACGGCATCGATGGGTGATCTGTTCGGTGGTGATACGGCTGGCGGGTGGCTGAATCTGCCGTCGGCCGGGGCGGATGGGCTGGCCGGGGTGGATATCGGTGTCATCGGCATCGGGTCGGCGACTCCCTATCCAGTCGGATCCTATTGTCATGAGGCGCCGGACGCCATCCGTGCCGCGCGAAGCTGGCCAACCATTCTTGACCAGCATGATTTCGATCTGTGCGATGTGGTTCCATCGGCTGGCGTGATCCCGGCTGGCGTCAGGGCAGCCGATCTTGGCAATCTCGATGTTGTTGCCGATGCCGCGCCGGATGTCACGGCAGCCAACAGGCAGCGGATCCGCGAGGCCATAACCATGATGATCGAGGCCGGGACAAGACCGTTCGTTCTGGGCGGTGATGATTCTGTGCCGATCCCGGTGCTTGAAGCCTACAGCGCATTCGAAGGCGGGCCGATTTCGATCCTGCAGATTGATGCGCATATCGACTGGCGAGACGAAGTTGGCGGTGAAACCCAGGGACTGTCGAGCAACATGCGGCGCGCCAGCGAGATGACTCATGTTGGCAGCATCGTGCAGCTGGCGGCGCGTGGCATCGGGTCTGCACGAAAGCAGGAAGTCGAGGCGGCGCTTGATTACGGCGTGGCGTTTCACACCATGCGGCGACTGCGCGAGCCCGGCGGCATTGAACGTGCTGTTGCCGATCTTCCCGAAGGTGTGCCTGTCTATGTCGCGCTGGATGTCGACAGCCTCGACCCGACAGTGATGCCGGCTGTCATCGGTGCCGCACAGGGTGGTCTCGATTACTGGCAGATGATGGAGATTTTCGAGGCTGTTGCGGCCCGCGCGCCGATCTGCGGGTTCAATATGGTTGAATTGATGCCGTCTCGCGACGTCAACGGGCAGGGGGCATTGATGGCGTCCCGGCTTGGCCTGTCGATGCTGGGATTGATGGCACGCCAGATTGCGTCATAGGCCGCCCGGCTGCAAGGAGACTGTCATGACCCATACACCTGTAGACATGCCGGCCGACGCGGCCGCACGTCGCGCCGTTGAACCTGTCATCTGCTATCCGAACGACAGTCTGCCGCCGCCTGATCTGGACCTGTATCGCCGCGCCCGGGCTGGTGCCGGCAAGATCGACGAGGTGCGTGTGGCACCGCGGGATGCGTCATGCTTTGCCGTGCCGGCAGGTGGCTTTTTCCGGATCACGTCGGTTGAGGGGCCTCAGGTCGGCGATCTCAATCTGTGGCATGCAGACAATCTTGACGAGAAATTCTTTTCCGGCAAGACCCGCGCCATCCATGGCACACATATAACCACCGGCGAAAGAATGTGGTCCTGCCTTCCGTTCCTGCGGCCTATGGCAACGATCATCGAGGATACGCTTGGATGGTATGGGATCGATTCATTCGGCGGGTCCGTTCATGACGTGATCGGCACAAGGTGCGACCCCTACACGCATCATCTGCTGTCCGGAGACCACTATCATTATTGCTGCCATTCGAACCTGTCACGGGCGCTGGCCCGGCAGACCGGGCGTGCCATCGAGGATATCGAGATGCAGGTCCATGATGTAATGAACGTCTTCATGTGTACCGGTTTCACCCGCGACACCGGTCAGTATTTCATGAAGGCAAGTCCGGTCCGTCCAGGCGATTATATCGAGTTCTTTGCCGAAATTGATCTGATTGGCGGGCTGTCAGCCTGTCCGGGGGGTGACTGTTCGACCACCCATTCAAGCGATGTTGCCAGCTGCCATCCTCTGCTTGTCGAGGTCTTTATGCCGGAAGAGGGGGCGCTTGCCGGGTGGCAGCCGGCCATGGCAAATGGCTATAACCGCGATCACGGCCGCCAGGCATCCGCTGCCGCCAGACACCTCGACAGATAGCGTTCAGACGATGGTCAGGCGGTCGCCGGGCGTCTTGTTATGTGGTGGGCAATCACACCGACAGCGGCAATGGCAGCGCCGATATAGATGAAATCATGCTTGGCAATCAGCAGCACTGCCAACGCCAGCCTGATCCCGATCTCGCCAATGCCCAGCTTTCGGTAGTCAAAGCCGGCCAGCGCGCTGGCGACCAGATACAGCGCCAGCACCAGCCGTCCAATCACCAGCGCCAGCCCCGCCAGACTGAGTGTTCCGTCATAACCGGGAAGATAGACCACGGCCCCCGATGCCGAAGCGGCGGCGTCTATCACCGCATCATCGATCAGCAGAATTTCCGGGTAGAGCGCGAACACGAACGGGATCACGAACATCACAATTCCCGACTTCACAGCCGAGAATCCGGTCGCCATCGGTTCGGCCTTGGTGATGCTGGCCGCAGCAAAGGCGGCAAGCGCAACAGGCGGCGTTATGGCGCTGGCAACGGCGAAGTAGAAGATGAACATATGCGCGGTGAAGACCGAGATTCCGAGGCCGGCCAGAACCGGTCCCAACAGCAGCGCAACATTGATATAGGCTGGCACTGCCGGCATGCCCATGCCGAGCAGGATTGCCATCAGCATGGTCAACAGCAGGGCAACAAGCTGGAACGCCGTCGAGCCGCCACGGCCAAGATCAAGCGCCTGCAGCCAGCTGAGAACATCAAGCGAAATGAAGGTTGGCAGACCGGTAAACTGAAGACAGAAATCGATGATCGATACGGCAAGGAACATCAGATAGAGAGTCGAGATCAGAATGCCGGCATTCGACAGCGCGTCGACAACCTTCATTGGCCGCGCCCGCACTTCCGGGTCGACGAACAGCAGGCCCAGAAGCATGATCACGGCGTACCAGCCGGCGCTGCCGGCATCACCGGCCGCGTTGCGGATAATTTCCTGGATCCATGAATAGCTTGTCACCTGACAGCCAGCCTCGGTGATGATCCGCTCGGCCCCCATCAATGCGCCGAACATGCCGCATCCGATGGCTTCTTTCTTGGTCAGCAGCAACAGCAGGATCAGCAGGATCGGCCCGAAAATCATCACCAGATTCAGCATGTCCTGGCGGTCCAGCCGCATATCGTCGGTCAGCTGTCCAATGGCCTGGATATTCTGCTTTCGCGACTGGAAGATAACGGACAGGAACAGGCAGAAGAAATAGGCCAATGCCGGAATTGCCGCCGCCACAATCACATCCGAATAGGGAACGCTGGTCAGCGACGCCAGGACAAAGGCGGCCACCCCCATCACGGGCGGCATGATCGAACCGCCTGACGAGGCGGCGGCCTCGACCCCGCCGGCAAACACCTTGGAAAAGCCGCGCTTCAGCATCATCGGGATTGTCAGCACGCCGGTCGACAGCACATTGACGATGGGGCCACCGGAGATGGTTCCGAACATTGCCGAAGACACGACGGCGGCATGCGCCGGCCCACCCCGCAGATGACGGGTCCAGCGGAAGGCCAGCTTGATCAGCGACCGGCCACCTGCCGAACTGCCGAAAAGCGAGCCGAGGACAAGATAGGGAAAGATGGTGTTCAGGATGATGTCCATGAACCTGCCAAGCAGGCCCGAGGAATTGTTCACCAGGATATCATGCACGCGGGGCCGTCCGTCAGCCAGTATGCGCGGCTCACCGGCAAGCTTTGTCATCAGATATTTGTTGATGTCATCCGGTCCGTGGAAATACCAGACCAGCACCGTGACGATGGTATAGGTCGCGATCAGGATTGCGACCAGAACCAGCGGCAGACCCCAGACCTTGATGTTGTATGACAGGAATACAACAATCGCCAGGCCGACGATCAGAACCAGCCAGCCACCGGTATTGTTGACGCATCGCGGATCATCAATGGTGGTCGGCGGTTCCATCCCCAGAAGGGTGGCCAGCTCGCGCTCGGCCTTCAGGCTTTCCTCGATCAGGCGCGCGCGATCACCGGTAATCTGGTCAATCAGGCAGATCGCCTCGATCTCGACGACATAGGTGATCGAAATGGTGGCCGCCATCAGCACCAGCGCCAGATCCATGAACAGGCCGAAGCGGCGCCGAAGCGGTGATGCGTTGACCCAGCTTCGCCACATCGAATGTTTCAGCGCGACGATCAGCATCATCAGCGCAAAGAATGCCGGGTAAAACCATTCAAAGGGGAACTTGCGGAAGGTCATGCCCTTCACGCCGGTCAGCGTCTCGGCGAGGTCGTCATATCCGGGGATGCCCGGGGTCATGTTGATCAGCCCGATGATGACCATTGCCACCGTCAGCCAATACACAAGCTTCATGCCAAGATCCGGCTCGGCGGGCGATTTTGGGCTGATGTCGGCCATGCGCTGGAGTCCCCCCGACTAAAGAAAAGGCGCCGACAGGACTGTCGGCGCCATGATGTCACGGCGGATTATTTGGCGCAGTCGGGAATGGTGTATCCAGCCTCTTCCCAGGCCGCCACTGCACCGGGATGGTATTTCAGCGGGTTCAGGCCGCACATGTCCGTCAGTGCCGGATCGGTCTCGCCATGCCAGGAATTCAGCATGAACGGGGCCTTGGCGTGATATACGTCCTTCAGCCCGTCGAGAAACGCCTTCGTCAACGCCTTTGCGGTATTGAACTCCATGGCGCTGTTGACGATTTCCCCACCGACGGTGCCCGGGCAGCGGAAATTGTCATCCTCGGACTTTATCGTCACACCGCTTTTCCATCCCATGTCCGAGATCGGCATGGTCACGGCAACGGTGCCGGGGCGTTTGGTGAATTTGCCAAAGGCCTCACCGTCAAAAACCTCCTTTGGCATCGACCACATGGTCATGTCGCCGGATGCCATGGCCGCGGTCATCCGGCCATCGGGGAAGCTGACGGGAAGTACGAAGGCATCCGCCGACCCGTCCTGGATCGTCTTCACGGCCTGACCCCAGTTTACCTGAATGCCCGTGTAATCCTTCTTGTCCTCGAGACCTGTGACAAGGCGCACAAGGTCACGGGCGTTGGTCAACGCCGCGCCGCGAGGCGGGCCGTTGAAAATGCGCGCGCCCTTGATGCCGTCATATCCGGGGAAATTGCTGCTGTTGTAGGCATAGAGCGACTGGCAGGCGATCCGGTAGGTATAGAGAACCCGCAGATTGCCCGTCAGCTCGGCCCCTTTTTCCTTGCCAACCTTGGCATAGGGGCCAACCGCACGTGACATCAGGAATGGCAGGACAAAAGGTGCCGCGGCAATGTCCGACTTGCCCTCGGCGACATTCTGCACCGAATTGGTCAGCGTCTGGCCGGTGGTGACCTGAATGTCAGCCACATTGTATTTGGCGGCGACTTCGGAAAGTGACAGCACCGATACACCGGGTGCGCTGCTTGGTGATGCTGTTTCGGCAGTCAGGTTGACTTGCGCCTGCGCTGACATGGTGAGGCCGATAATCGCGGCAGCACTCGCCATTGCAAAAAATTTTGACATAAAATCCTCCCTAAAATGCCCGGTTAGTTCCGGACCTGCTTATTTTGTTCAGGCATGCCTGCTTCGCACACACTTTGACACCAGTCATGTTGGCTGGTGAATCGATGCGAGGCAAGTCTGCTCTTACAGGTCAGCCAAGCGGCACCAGCCGCAGGTCGAACTCGGCCAGCAGGAAGGGTTCTGTCACGCTGCCACTCAGCGCATAGCCGGACGGGAATGCTTCTGGCGGATGCGGTTCATATTTCATCACCAGATCACCGCGAACACCGAACACCGTATCCTGATCAAGATAGGGGTCGTCATCGGGGAAAATCTCGGTCACCAGAGGCCTGAATCCGGGTGCCTTGACGATGTAATGAAGGTGCGACGGCCGCCAGGGATGACGCCCGGTGGCCCGCAGGATGTCGCCGACAGGCCCGTCTGTGGGCACGGTGTAGCTGACCGGTTTCACAGTGGTGAAACCGTATCGCCCATCCGGGCCGGTTGTCTGGATGCCATGAAAGGAAAATGTGTCCTGCTCTTCATCCTGGCTTGAATAAAGCCCGTTCGGCGCGGTCTGCCAGATGTCGATCTCGGCCCCCTCGATGGGGTTGCCGGCGGTGTCGGTGACAGTGCCGCAGGCGACCAGCACCTCGCCGTCATAATGGCGTTTCATATCGCCGCCAAAGGCCAATGGCGGCGACCCTGAAATATGGAAGGGTCCGAGAACGCTGGATGATGTGCCGGCGTTGCTGGAATGCAGCATGTCGACAAGCGACGACAGACCCAGAACGTCTGACAGCAGAACGAATTCATGGCGTGTTTCATCGGAAATCCGGCCCGCCGCCTCAAGAAACTCAATCCCCTTGCGCCATTCGTCATGGGTCAGGTTCACATCCCTGGCAAAGGCGTGAAGATGGGTGGCAAGGCTTTGCATGACCTCGCGCATGCGTGGATCAGTGTCCGCGCCGAAATATCCCATGAACACATCCGTGATGTTGTCGGCGGTGACATTGCGCATCGTAAAACTCCCTTGCCCTGTCGCCGGGCTATCCGGCGGTGAATGCCAAGACTAGGCCAGGCACAGGGTCGCAGACCAGCGTAAATATCCTGTCTGGATTATTATGATGCGGCGCCGATCATGGCATGTTGCCGTGCCCCGAAGGCATGGCTAGACTTCGGGTTTTGCTGACCGGAGCGACGTCATGCTGATCCTCTATCACGGTGCCAATTCCGTCTGTTCCATCAAGGTCAGGATCGTGCTGGCCGAAAAGGCGCTGGAATGGGAAGGTCGGCATATCGATCTGCCAAAGGGCGAGCAGTTCCATGCCGATTTCCTGAAGGTCAATCCGCGCGCCATCGTGCCGGTGCTGGACCATGACGGCGTGCTGATCCGCGAATCCAGCGTGATCTCGGAATATCTTGATGGTCTGTCCGCGCATAACAGGCTGATGCCGACCGATCCGGCGGCACAGGCGCACACCCGGATCTGGGGGCTGAACACGCTGGAATATCATGACAGTGTGAACACGCTGACCTTTTCCAGCTATCAGCGGCAGATGCTGCTGGCGAAATCGCCGGAAGAGCTGCAGGCCCGCTGGGATGCGATGCCGGACAGGATCAGGGTGCAAAAGACCCTGGACCTGATGGAACATGGCGCGCAGTCGTACTATGTTCCGGTTGCCTTGTCACGATTGCAGCGCATGTGTGCCGAGATGGAGGAATCCCTTGCCACGCATGGCTGGCTGATGGGGCCGGATTACGGTCTCGCCGACGCGCTTGTCACCGCCTATTTCTTCCGGCTCGACTGTATCGGGGTCTCGCGCTTGTGGGAGTCACGGTTCCCGCGTGTCACCGACTGGTTCGCGCGGGTCGGCAACCGCCCTTCGCTGGCCGCGGCGACCGCGCCGTGGCTTGACGAAGCGGCCATCGACAACATTCGCCGGATTGGCCGCAAGACCTTTATCGAAGACGCGGACTTTCCGGACTATTTCTAGTCCCGGATCGTTTCCAGCCCCCATCACTGTTGGCCCTGTCACATTCGGACAGGCGGATTACCAGGCGGATTAAAATGTCACCGCCATGCCTGTGCGGGCCGATTCCTGCGCCGCCTGGCCCATGCGGACGGCCCATATCCCGTCATCCAGCCCGACCTCGACCCGTCCGCTGCCACGCACAACATCAAGAAACTTCAGATGCTGATGATATGTCGACCCGTTATGGTCGCCAGCCGCTAGGATGACGTCATCGACCGGCACGTCAATGACCACCGGGGCACAGGGGTGGCGCGGACTGGCCACGATATGGGGGACCGGCCGCCGGTCCTCGGGGCCGGACCAGAACCGTGCCGGGCCGGGTATTTTGACTTCCAGCTTGCCGTCAGGCCCGACAGCATGGACCATCTCCTGATATTCCGATCCCTCGGCGAACATCGACAACTCCAGCATCGCCCTGGTGCCATTCGCGAAATCGACGATGACATAGCCGCAATCCCAGATGTCGGGGGCCGTGCCGTCATAGCGTTCATCGAGATGGTTCACCTCCTGCCCGCCAGTGGCCATCACCCGAACGGGGTCAGAGCCAAGAACCAGCCTCATCAGATCGAAAAAGTGACAGCATTTCTCGACAAAGGTGCCACCGGAATTGGCGTTGAAGCGGTTCCAGTTGCCGACTTTCTCGAGGAAGGGATAGCGATGCTCGACAATGCTCAGCATCCTGATGCCACCGGTTGCCGCGTCAAGCTGATCCAGAAACCGCTGCATCGGCGGCATATATCTGTATTCCATCGCAACCCAGACCGGGGCGGCATAGCTGTCCCGGAACGCCTCGATGTTGGCCAGATCGGCCGGGTCGGTGAACAGCGGCTTTTCCACAAGGATAGGCAGGCTGACCTTGCTGGCGATCATCTGCAGCTGGCTGGTATGGCAATGATTCGGGCTGACAATCAGAAGACAGTCCAATTTGTCATGCGCAAGCAGCGATTCGATACTGTCAGCAAGTATGGCATCCGGCGCGGCGGCGGCGGCGGCGGCGGCCATTTTGGGATCAGGTTCGAAGATAACGCTGGCAGCGGCATCTTCCATCAGCGCGATATTGGCCAGATGTTCGCGGCCCATCATGCCGCAGCCGATTACCCCATAATGAACGGTCATGTCATTCTATCCTGTTGTTTTACGGCCATATTACTATAGTGTGCCGTGTTTCATTGCGGTTCTGTTTCACTGATCCGGCGCGTTGACTGGCAGATTGGATGCAGGCGTCATTGGCCCCTGTCTGGCGATGAAACGTGCGGTGTTCGGGTCGAACCAGTTTCGCGAGAATTCGATTCGCTGATCATGCTGCGACCAGCCATATCGTTCCACATATCCGACAGTCGATCCTGCCGGCAATGGAAATTGATCCACTGTCCAGTCGGGAAGCTGCGCCAGTGCCACCTGGTCTTCGGTCCTGGTGATCCACAGGCCAAGCTCGTCGCGATAGAATTGATAAAGCGACTGCGAGACCCGCGCCGGATCGATTTCCGGGGCCGCGTCACCATCAAGCCAGATTTCCTCGATCGCCACCGGAATGCTGTCAAGAAAGCGCAGACGCCGAAACCGATATCCGTCAGAAGCTGTCCCAAAGGATGGCAGATCGTCGGGCTTGCGAACACGCTGGCATGACAGCAGCCGTGCCGATGGCAACCCGCCTCCATCCGGCCTTTCAAGCCGGAACAGAGAATAAAGCGAGGCGGTGTGACTGGTGCGGCGAATGTAATTCCCCGAACCCTGGCGTCGGTCGAGATGGCCGATTTCCGTCAGGCGTGCCAGTGATTTGCGAAGTGTTCCCACCGCAACGCCGTGCTGGCGCGCCATCTCGCGTTCCGGCGGCAGGCGCTGTCCCTCACTCAGAAGGCCGGCCTCGATCTGCCGCGCAACAAGCTCGGCAATCTGCATGTAAACCGGCAGCGCGCCCTGTTCGGCAATGGTGTCATAATCGTCTGTCATGCCAAATTGATACACCATTGATTAATCTTGTGATAGATGCTTCCATCACACGCGCTACGGGAGACGACATGACGATAGTTCCAATCACAAGCCCTGACCTCGATGCGGCGGAAATCAGCTTCTTTTCGGCGCTCTGTTCGGATGACTTCCAGCATCTCGGCGTGCCGGATGGGACTCTGCGGTCAAGCTGGGCGCATTGTTCGGAAATTGTAAAGCGGTCCGAGGCGAACGGGTTCCGGAATATTCTGTGTCCGTCTTCCTATCAGGTTGGCCAGGATACGCTGTCCTTTGTTGCCGGCTGTGCGCCGATCACCGAAAAGATGAACCTGCTGGCCGCTGTCAGATGTGGTGAGATGCAGCCCATCATGCTGGCGCGGACCATCGCGACTCTGGATCATATGCTGGAAGGCCGGCTGACGATCAATATCATCAGTTCGGATTTCCCCGGCCAGACCGAAGACAGCGGCTATCGCTATCAGCGCTCGCGCGAGGTGGTCGAGATACTGAAACAGGCCTGGACACAGGACGAGATCAATTATGACGGCGAAATCTACCAGTTCGCCGGCCTGACAAGCGATCCTGCCCGCCCCTTTCAGCAGAATGGCGGGCCACTGTTGTATTTCGGGGGCTATTCCCCGGCCGCCATCGAGCTGTGCGCGCAGCATTGCGATGTCTATCTGATGTGGCCGGAGACGCGTGAGGATTTGGCCGCACGGATGACGACGGTGAATGAGCGGGCGGCTGCACATGGGCGGACGCTCGATTATGGGCTGCGCGTCCATATGATCGTCCGGGAAACCGAGGCCGAGGCGCGGGAATATGCCGAGGAGCTTGTCTCGAAACTGGATGATGAAGCTGGCCGTAAAATTCGCGAACGCGCGCTGGACAGCACCTCGCTTGGGGTGGCCCGTCAGGCCCGCAACCGCGATCTGGCCGATATGGAAGGCTTCATCGAACCGCATCTGTGGACCGGTGTTGGCCGCGCGCGCTCGGGCTGCGGGGCGGCGCTGGTCGGTTCAGCAGACCAGATTTTGTCTGAAATCGAGGCCTATCAGAAAATGGGCATGCGCAGTTTTATCTTTTCGGGCTATCCGCATCTGGATGAATGCGATTACATCGGCAGGCTTGTGCTGCCGGAATTGAAGACCTGTTCACTGCCGCATGAATATGGGCGCGTGCCGGCATCCACACCGGCGACACCTCTTGGCGTAGGAGCGAGAGCCTGATGGAACGTGTAACCCTGACCGATGGTGTATCGCTGTCCCGCATCGTGTATGGCATGTGGCGGCTTGGTGACGATACGGACACCTCGCCGGCGCATGTGCAGGCCAAGATCGAATCCTGCCTCGAGCAGGGCATTACCACGATGGATCAGGCCGATATCTATGGCGGCTATATGGCAGAAGAGCTGTTTGGCACAGCGCTTCGCGCTGCCCCCTCATTGAAAGACAAGATCGAGATTATCACCAAATGCGACATCATCGCGCCGGTTGGCCGGCACGAATCGGCGCGGGTGAAATATTATGATACGGGCCGGGCGCATATCACCCGGTCGGTCGAGGACAGTCTTCGCCTGATGGGGATCGAGACGATTGACCTGCTGCTGATCCACCGGCCGGACCCGCTGATGGACCATCACGAGACCGGCGCCACCCTTGATGGGCTGGTGAGTTCAGGCAAGGTCAGAAGTGTGGGTGTTTCGAATTTCCGCCCCTGGGACTGGGAACTACTGCAATCGGCGATGACGACCCGTCTTGCCACCAACCAGATCGAGATCAGTGTTCTGGCGCATGCTGCCTTCACCAATGGCGATATTGCCTTCCTGCAACGTCATGGCATTCCGCCGATGGCCTGGTCACCTCTGGCGGGTGGGGCCCTTTTCGCGCCGGAGAACAAAGCCATTCATGACAGTCTGGCGGCCATTGCCGCGCGCTATGACAGCGATGTAACGACGCTTGTTGTCGCCTGGCTGATGGCGCATCCATCCCGGATCATGCCGGTGATGGGAACCAACAGTCTCGAGCGTATCGGCCATTTCGGGGCCGCCGCGAGGATCAGTATCGACCGACAGACCTGGTATGAGATATACACCATCGTCCTCGGGCATGAGGTGGCCTAGCAGGTCGGCGAGGGATTTGGATTTGGATTTGCATCTTCATCACATGGCACAGCCACGGCGCGCCACAAGGGATTCCGGGATCTGATGGCGGCGCTGTTGATCATCCTGCAGCCCCTGCAATGGCTGAATGATATGGCCGGGCGTGTCGGGCGGTGGCTGTCGATCGGGGCTATCGCGATCATGGTGGCGGTGATCCTTCTGCAGGTATTCTGCCGCTATGTCCTGAACAATGCGCTTCCCTGGCCGGATGAGGCGGCCCGTTTCATGATGTTGTGGCTGACCGGCCTGATGGCGCCTGTTGCGCTGCGTCGCGGGGGCATGGTGGCAATCACCGGGTTTCTCGAAATGCTGCCCCGCCGGATCGTCATGGTGGCGTCGCTGATGCTTCTGGTGATTTCGCTGATGGTGCTGGTGGTTGGCGCGAATCTTGGCCTGAAACATGTCGAATCGGGCTGGCTGTTCGCCAGCTCCTCGCTGAAGCTGCCCTTGTATCTGATCGGCATGAAGTCGGTAAAAATCAAACTGGCCTGGATGTATATGTCGATCCTCACCGGGGTCTTCTTGATGATTCTGGTGAATGTCGAGCTGATCCTGCGCGCGCTGGTGGTGGCGTTCGGTGGTGAAGGCAGGTTGCGCCCCGTGCCGATGCCGGGTGCCGGCAGCGTCGATGACGCCGGTAGCGGAGGCGCCTGATGCTGATCTGGTTTTTGCCTGTATTCCTGATTTTCCTGCTTCTTGGGTTGCCGGTGTTCTTCGCCCTGCTTGCCGCGCCCGGCATGCTGCTGTGGCTGAATGGGCAGGAGCGCGATATCACGCTCCTCTATCGCAATGTCTATAACGGGATGGACAGCTTCCCGCTGATGGCGATCCCGTTCTTCATGCTGGCTGGCGAACTGATGAACCGGGGGGGGATCACCGCGCGTCTGGTGGAATTCGCACAGGCGATGATGGGGCATTTCCGTGGCGGTCTGGCGCATGTGAATGTGCTGTCTTCAATGCTGTTTGCCGGGCTTTCGGGATCGGCGGTCGCCGATACATCGGCAATCGGATCGATGCTCATCCCGGCGATGGAAAAGCAGGGCTATACCCGGCGGTTTTCGGCGGCGATCACTGCAGCCAGCTCGGTCATCGGTCCGATCATCCCGCCATCGGGAATCATGATCATCTATGCCTATGTTATGGGGGAAAGCGTTGCCGCCCTGTTCCTGGCCGGAATTGTGCCTGGCATTCTGGTTGGCGTCGGCCTGATGGTGGTGGTGTCCTGGATGGCGGACCGGTATGATTTTCCGGTCGCGACGCGGCGCTACAGCTGGCCGGAACGCGGCAAGGCAAGCCTCAAGGCCTTCTTTCCCCTGATGACGCCGGTGATCATCCTTGGCGGCATTCTTGGCGGCATCTTTACCCCGACCGAGGCGGCGGCGGTCGCGGTCGGCTATGCGATCTTCATCGGTCTGTTCATCATGAAAACGCTTCGCCTTGCCGATCTTCCCGAGGTTCTGGCAAGGGCCGCCACCACCTCGGCGGTGGTGCTGCTTCTTGTCGGCGCGGCGATGGCGTTCAAGACGGTTGTCAGCCTCAGCCATGCGCCGGAAACGCTGGCGGCAATCATCCTGTCGATTACCGACAATCCGCTGATGCTGCTGTTTCTGATCAATATTCTGCTGTTCATTGTCGGCATGTTTCTTGATGCCGGACCAGCGATTATCATCCTTGGCCCAATTCTTGGCCCAATCTTTGTCAGCATGGGGATCGACCCCGTGCATTTCGCCATCATCATGAGTGTGAATCTGACGGTGGGGCTGGCAACACCGCCTATGGGTTTGGTGCTATTTGTGGCATCATCAGTGTCGGGAGAGCGTGTGGAAACCATCGCGCGTGCCATCATACCATTCCTGTTGGTAGAGATCGCAACGATATTCCTCATTACCTATGTCCCGGCAATTTCAATGACAATACCCAGACTGACCGGGTTTGTTGACTAACCTTAACGCATAGCAATCACGGAGGACCCACATGCTTAAAAGGTTATTTTCCACGCTGCTCGTTGCAGCCATGATGGCTGGAGCATCGCTCACAGCCTATGCGGCGGATTACACAATCCGGGCAACCGCAAACTCGAACGAGAATGACGAGGACTATGACGGTCTGGTTGTTTTCAAGAACTATGTAGAGAGCGCGTCGAACGGCGCCATCGAGGTTGAGCTTTTCATCGGCACGCAGCTTTGCTCCAAGGGCGCAGAGTGCCTGCAGGGTGTCGCTGACGGTTCGATCGATGTCTACATTTCGACCTCGGGCGGTGCCGCCGGCATCTTCCCGTATGTGCAGGTTCTCGATCTGCCGTATCTGATGGCTGACGACCGGGTGGCGGAACATGTTCTGTCCGGCGATTTCACCCGCACCATGCGCTCAATGGCGCTGGATGATTCGGGGGGCAAGATCCGCCTGATGACCATTGGCAACACGGGTGGCTGGCGTAACTTTGCCAACACACGTCGCCGCATCCAGAACCCGTCCGATATGGAAGGGCTGAAGATCCGGACCGTTGTTGCCGACCTGCCGCAGGAGTTGGTTCGTGCGCTTGGTGCATCACCGACACCGATTCCGTGGCCAGAGCTGTTCACCAGCTTCCAGACAGGTGTTGTCGAGGGATCCAAGAACGGCATCACCGACATCATGGGCATGAAATTCCCGGATGCCGGCCTGAAATATGTCACGCTTGACGGCCACGCCTATATGGGTGCCCTGTGGTGGATGAACAACGAAAAGTTCACCGGCATGCCTGAAGGTCTGCGCCGCGTCGTTGTCGACGGATTTTCGCAGCTGCAGCAGGCAACCTTTGCCTCGCCAAAGCGCAAGTCGATCCAGGCCTATGCAGACTTCGTTGCCGGTGGTGGTGACCTCTATGTGCCGACCCCTGCCGAAAAGGCAGCCTTCAAGGACGCAGCCGCACCTGTCTATGACTGGTTCAAGTCCAATGTCGATGGCGGTGAAAAGATCTTCAACGCACTGACATCGGCTGTTGCCGACGCCGAAGCCGACATCAATGCCGGTCGCGGCAAGGACCTGATGTAAGCAGGCGAACCGAACAAGGGGCCGGGCGAACCTGTTTCGCCCGGCCTATCTGAATGGATAGAGCCATACCCGGTAATCATCGATCAGCTCATGCGCTTTCTCAATTTGCTCCGGCGTCATTTTCTTGATGACTTCTTCCTGGCTGATCGCGGCGTCGGGATCGCCGCCGATGGCCGACAGCACATACCACATATAGGCCCGCACAAGGTCGGGTTGCGGCATTCCAAGGCCGACCTCATAGTACCATCCAACACCGGACTGCGCGCCGGGATGGCCCTTCATGGCCGAGCGCAGATACCATTCAAAGGCGCGGGTATAGTCCTGTTCAACGCCAAGCCCCATCGCATACATGACGCCGATCAGTTCTTCGGCGTCGGCGTTGCCGGACCGCGCCGCCGGCCACAATTCCCGCATCGCCTCGTCAAAGCGGTTGGTCTCCATCAGATCGCGCGCATGTTCAATCTCGGCGGCGGCCGGCATGCTGCCAAGACACAGTCTGGCAATGATCAGAAGAACGAAAAGGCGAGCGGTGCGTTGTCTCATGTGTGTCTGCTTCTGCTTTTCATCATGGCCGGGCCCGCGGTGGCATCGCCCTTTCCCGAGCCGTTGACCGATTCCGACTATCATAGCTTTTCGCCGGCCCGCGCCAAGATCGGACAGCTGTTATTCTATGACAAGATTCTGTCTGGCAACCGCAATATTTCCTGCGGCACCTGCCACCACCATCGTTTTGGTGGTGCCGACGGCCTGTCGCTTGGCATCGGAGAGGGGGGAGTCGGGGTCGGTCCGGAACGTCATCCCGGCACCGGTGAGTCACGGATCAAGAAACGGGTTCCGCGAAATGCCAGCGCGTTGTGGAATCTTGGCGCAAAGGCCTTCACCGTGCTGTTCCATGACGGGCGTCTGGCGATTGCCGATGATTTTGACAATGGCTTCAACACACCAGCCGAGGAATGGCTGCCACATGGTCTGGAAACGGTGTTGGGAACGCAGGCCATTTTTCCCATGACGGCGCAGTTTGAAATGGCCGGCAACCCGAAGGAAAACGAGGTCGCCGGCGCGCTGCATGACCGGATCGATGCCGTTTGGCCGATCCTGGCCAAGCGGGTCCGGGTGATCCCCGAATATGGCGAGATGTTTGTCGAGACATTCGATACTGTGGATCGTCCGGAAGATGTCACGATCAGCCATATAGGCGAGGCGCTGGCGGCCTTTATCGCGCTGGAATTCAGGTCGAACGACTCGCCCTTCGATGCGTTTCTCGCCGGTGACGAGATGGCGCTGACGGCCCGCCAGCGCCAGGGTGCGGTGCTGTTCTATGGCAAGGCGGGATGCGCCGACTGTCACAGCGGCCCGTTGCTGACCGACCAGAAGTTCCACGCCTTGGCGATGCCGCCGTTCGGGCCCGGCAGAACGCGCCGCTTCGACCCCTACACCCGCGATGTCGGACGAATGGGAGAAACCGATGATCTGGCGGATGCCTACCGGTTCCGTACGCCGTCACTTCGCAATGTCGCTTTGACCGCCCCCTATGGCCACAATGGTGCCTATCCAACGCTCGAGGGCGTGATCAGGCATCATCTGGACCCCGTTGGCGCGCTTGGACGCTGGCGTCCGGAAATGGCCAATCTTCCAGATGCGCCCTGGCTTGAAGCCATTGATTTTGTGGTCTGGCAGGACCGGCTGGAGATGGACCGGTTGAAACGCCGTGTCGATATTACACCACGCCGACTGACTGACGGCGAGGTCGCGGCGCTTGTCGATTTCATGGATGCGCTGACCGGGCAGACAGCGCGCGCCCTTCCGCTGGGTATTCCCGCCAGCGTGCCGTCCGGCCTGCCGGTCGACAGGTGACCCGGACGCCTCAGCCCTTCAGCAGTTGATAGATCTGACGCCAGCGCGCCTGTGCCGCGCCAAGCCCGTCCACCAGCGCCGGGTCCGGATTGATCGTCGCCCGGATGGTCGGCTTGCGGCAGACATCACCGACACTGGCACCGTCCGCCATCATGGCAAGCCGCGCAGCGCCCAGCGCGGCACCGAAATCGCCGTCGGCAGGCAGGTCGACCGGAACGCCCGTCATCGCTGCAATATAGGCCAGCCAGGTTTCATTCTTGGCGCCGCCGCCCGTGGCCAGCAACCTTGTCGGCGCCGCACCGGCGTTGGCCAGCACCTGTGTGGCATCGGCGATTGCAAAGGCGACCCCCTGCAGCACCGCGCGGGTCATCTCGCCGCGGCCATGATGCCGCGCAAGGCCAAAGAAACCACCGCGGGCGTCGGCATCATTATGAGGCGTCCGCTCGCCGGACAGATAGGGATGAAACAGCAGGTCGGCGGCCGCAAGGTCGGTGTCGGCAAGGTCGCGCATCAAGGTGTCGATATCGGCGCCGGTGATGTCACACAGCCATGACAGACAGTCGCTTGCCGCCAGAATCACCCCCATCTGGTGCCAGCTATCCGGCAGCGCATGACAGAAGGCGTGTGCGCCGCTTTCGGCAGCCGGGGCAAACCTGTCTGTCACCGTGAACACAACACCCGAGGTTCCAAGCGACAGAAAGCTGTCTCCCGGTGCAACGGTGCCAAGTCCGACAGCCGCTGCCGCATTGTCACCGCCGCCACCGGCAACAACCGGTCTGCCGTCAATGCCCCATTCGCGGGCAATCTCGGCGCGAAGCTGGCCGGACGGGGCGCTGCCTTCGACGAGACGCGGCATGTTCGACCGGTCAAGACCACACAGCTCCAGAAGCCTGTCAGACCAGTCGCGCGCAGCCACATCGAGCCATAATGTGCCCGCCGCATCGGACATGTCCGACACCGCCTCGCCCGTCATCCGCAGACGCAGGTAATCCTTGGGAAGAAGAATCAATGCGGTGCTGCTGAAGGATTCGGGCTCCGCCTCGGCCATCCAGACAGCCTTTGGCGCTGTGAAGCCCGGCATTACGGCATTCCCGCCAATCTCGCGGAATTCGGGATATGTGCTGTCAAGCCGGGCCGCCTGGGCGGATGACCGGGTATCATTCCACAGGATGGCTGGCCGCAGCGGTTGCTGGGCCGCGTCAAGCGCCGTCAGCCCGTGCATCTGTCCCGACAGGCCGATGGCCCTGACCGCGGCAATCCCTGCAGCCTGTTCCCGCCCAAGCTGGCGTACCGCCAGATCGGCAGCCTGCCACCAGGACTCGGGATCCTGTTCCGACCATCCCTGCTGCGGCCGGCTGACGGAAAGGGCGGCGGATCGGCTGGCGACCACTGTGCCATGTTCATCGACAAGCAGCGCCTTTACCGCCGATGTGCCAAGATCGATACCAAGAAACATGACTCGCTCCGTTATGTGGGTCGCAAGCCTATCATCGAATGGCAGTGCGTTGCACCTTGCTTCACGGGGATGCCTGACAGTCGGGCTGGCGGTCGTCAGGCACCTGCTGGTTGGCCAAGATCCCGGTGAACCGTATATTTAACACCATCCGATACAGGCTGGTGCCACACAGCATGTCAGAAGGGGAATCTGCTGCCATTCCGGGGCTGTCGCGAGACATTGAATTCATGACCCGGCTTCAAAGGCACGCAGGTGAATTGGGGCGCTCCCATGCCGACATATTGCATGTCGCTGGCGATATTCTGCGCTTTTGCAAAACAGCCGCCGGCGGCGTCGAAGCGAAAGCCGCTGTCAACATAATCACCGCCCGCAATCACCCACAGCAACAGATAATCGACCCTGTCTTCAGCGGCGCGTGCCGTGCCCGCCATCAGACCGCACATAAGACTGATTGCCACCAGGCGCTTCATCATTCCTGCTCCTTGATATCTGCCAATCATTCGGCCGGGACATGTCAGGACTTGCTGTTGGCAAGCGCCCGTTCCATCACCGCGGCGATGCGTTCGGTGAATTCGCGCGGGTCGGCGATGGTCTCGCCCTCGGCAACGATGGCGCTGTCATACAGCAGCTTTGCAAAGCTGTCCGAGCCCTCAAACTCGCCCGATTCCATGCGGCTGTTCAACGCCTTGACCAACGGGTGCTTTGCATTGATCTCCAGAATCTTCGGGCCGCCATGAAAGTCCGGATTATGCATCCGCATCATCCGTTCCATCTGCGGGTGCATACCACTCTTGTCGGCGACAAGCCGGGCCAGGCTTGTTTCGAGATTGGCCGAACTGCGCACATCGGCGACAGTCCCATCAAGGACATGTTTCAGTTTTGCCACGAAACTGTCGGACAGGCCGGCATCGGCATCGGTGTCGTCCTTGCTTGGCTCACCGACATTCGAAATATCAATATCGCCACGGGTGATTGACTGGAACGTCTTGCCGTCGAATTCCGGCGTATTGGCGAGCCAGAAATCGTCAATCGGATCGGTCAGGACAAGGACGCTGATCCCTCTGGCGCGGAAGGATTCAAGATGCGGGCTTGTCATTGCCAGATCCGCATTCTCGGCCGACAGGTAATAGATCATCTCCTGGCCGGATGCGAACCCGTCGACATATTCCTTCAATGTCACCATGCCGTCCTTGCCGGTCGACCGGAACAGGCTGATATCAAGGATCTTGGCGCGGTTGGCATCGTCCTCATACAGACCTTCCTTGATCACCCGGCCAAGCGCCGCCCACAGGGTTTCATATTCGTCGCGGCGCTTGTCCAGTGCCCTGCCAAATTCGCCAAGCACGCGCTTGACCACGGCTTTGTTGATCTTGGTCACAACCGGGTTCTGTTGCAGCATTTCGCGGCTGACATTCAGATCGACGTCCGGTGTGTCGATGACTCCGCGAAGGAAGCGCAGCCATTTCGGCACCAGCCCCTCGCAATTGTCGGTGATGAAGACACGGTTCACATAGAGCTGCAGACGCGAACGCCGCTCCGGGTCGAACAGGTCAAAGGGTGCCGTCGAGGGGATGAAGACAAGATTGGTGAATTCGACAGCGCCTTCGGTTCTGTTGTGAAGTGTCGCAAAAGGCGTGTCATAGGCACCGGCAACCGACAGATAGAAATTCTGGTATTCCTCTTCGGAAATATCCTTGGCCGGCTGCGTCCACAGCGCCACCGCGCTGTTCAGTCGCTCGGGGTCGGCCTTGGCGTCATTCCACATGATCGGCTGCGCAATGTGGTCCGAATATTTCTTCACCAGATGTTCGATCCGCTCACGCTCGATATATTCCTTGGCATCCTTGCGAAGATGCAGGGTGATATCGGTGCCGACATCCTCGCGGCTGGCGCTGGCGATGGAAAAGCCGGAGCTGCCGTCACTGTGCCAGTGGCTGGCCTCGGCGGCGCCATGCGCCCTTGACACAACATCGATTGTCTCGGCCACCATGAAGGCGGAATAGAAGCCGACCCCGAACTGCCCGATCAGCTGGTCGGTCAGACCATCGCCTTCCTTGCCACTCTTTGCCGCTTCGACAAAGGCCTTGGTGCCGGAACTGGCGATGGTGCCCAGCGTTTCCTTCATCTCGGCGGCGGTCAGGCCGATGCCATTATCGCTGATGGTCAGGGTGCGCGCACTCTTGTCGGCGCGGATGGTGATTTCGCCATCAAACATGTCGGCCGCATCACCGGCACTCAGCACGGCGAATTTGCGCTTGTTGATGGCATCGGATGCGTTGGAGATCAATTCGCGAAGGAAAATCTCCTTCTGCGAATACAGCGAATTGATGACGATATCGAGAATCCTGCCGGTATCAGCCTCGAAATCGAAAACCTGATTGGACATGCTCTGGCCCCCATGTGATGTGTCTTGAGGGCATTTAATTTTCATCAGGGCCAATTTCAAGATGATCCGGGCACCGGCCTGTCCGCAATTGGTCAGGCGGCGGCATGGATGCGTGGTTTGGTCTAGTCCACAAAAGCCTTTTCAATCACGAACGTGCCCGGTCTGGCATTCGACCCTTCGGTAAAGCCACGTGATTCCAGCGCGTCACGAAGGTCTGTAAGAACCGCCTTCGACCCACAGATCATCACGCGGTCGGTGGCCGGGTCGAGCGCGGCGCCAGCCATTGATTCAAGAGTGCCGTTTTCCAGCAACGCCGTCAGGCGGCCGGTGCGTTCATATGGTTCGCGGGTCGTGGCGTCGATCAGATGCAGCCTGTCTGCGGCCAGGTCGCCGACAAGCGGGTCCGTGCGCGTCGCCGCAACCAGGTGTCGGCCATAGGTCAGTTCGGCTACCAGACGGCAGCCATGCGCGATCACCAGAGAATCGAATTTCTCATAGCTTTCCGGATCGCGGGCCACGGATGCAAAGGGCGCAATGCCCGTGCCGGTGCCGAACATCCACAGGCGGCGGCCCGGCAACAGGGCATCGAGGACCAGCGTGCCGGTGGATTTGCTTCGCATCCAGATGGTGTCGCCAGGCTGGACACGCTGCAGGAATTCGGTCAGTGGACCTCCGGGAACCTTGATGGAATAGAATTCCAGAGTGTCGTCCCAGCATGGTGATGCGATGGAATAGGCGCGAAAGACCGGGCGCGCGCCGGGCAGGCCGATCATCACAAACTCGCCGGACCGGAACCGGAAACTGGCCGGTCTGGTGATGCGGAATCGAAACAGCCGGTCAGTATAGTGTTCGACCTCTGTCACCGTCTCGGCATGGCAGCCGGACGGCGTTTCACATCGCACCGGCTGATCGCTGATCTCGGTGGCATATGATGCGTTGGTTGCCGCCATATTCATTGTCATCCCGTCAGATCCCATGAATCGATGGACACGAACATAATGTTCATTTGTACACAAACGATAATCATTTGTACACAAACAATATGCAGGACAGGCGTCAGCTGCCGGACAGACAAACAGCCGAACAGACAAAAGATTGTCTGTCTGCCCGATGGCTGGTCAGGCAGGCGGATGACGGGTGGGTATGGCCCCGATATGGCCCCGGTATGGTCGGTTCGTTTTAGCTGGCAGGCTGGCGGGCAGCGCGGGCCTGTCTGGTGGCATCCTCGTCGACCGCCGGAACATCACCCTCGCTGATGACCACGCCATAAAGATCCTTTGCCTGCGCTGCGCTGTAGCGGCCCAGCCGCACATCCTCGAGGACGGCTTCCGGTGCGCGTTCGAACGGATCACCATAGCCGCCGCCGCCGGGGGTGCGGACCCAGACACGGTCACCCGGGGCAAGGGCGATATCCTGTTCCTTTGACAGATGCAGCGGGACATAGGGGTCACCGTTACGGATCACCACGACCTTGTTTACCTCGCCATCCGCGCCGCCAAGCGCGCCCTGCGGGCCGAACCGGCCATGATCCATCACAAAACTGGCGCGGGCCTCGCCGTTGCGAAGCTCAAGTTCATAATCGAGGCCGAACCCACCGCGGTTCCTGCCGGCACCGGCCGAACCTTCATGAAGCGCATAGCGGTGATACAGGACCGGGAAGGCCTGTTCCATGATTTCCACAGGCGGTGCCTTTGAAATGCCGATGGTCGAACAGCCATTGCTCAGCCCGTCGCCATCGGCATTGCCCCCATAGCCGCCACCGGACAGCTGATACATAACGAAATCCCGACCCCGTTCGGCATTGTGGCCGCCAAGCGCGAAATTGCCGCTTGTGCCGGCCGGGGCAGCGGTGACACGGTCGGGAAGGGGTTGTACCAGCGCCGCGAAGACCGCTTCGGCGATGCGCTGGCTGACCTCGGCCGCGCAGCCCGATACCGGGCGCGGGTAATGGGCATCAAGAAAGGTGCCTTCGGGTCTGATCACTTCAAGAGGCTCAAAGGCGCCGGCGCTGATCGGCACTTCGGGAAAGATATGCCGCATCGCCAGATAGACCGAACTGAGTGTTGTGGCGAGAACCGAATTCATCGGTCCGCGACAGGGCGGGCTGGACCCCTTGAAATCGAAGACAAGGCGATCATCCTCGCGCGTGACGGTAAGTCTGATTTCCAGAGGTTCATCAACAACACCGTCACTGTCGACATAGGCAACCGATTTCCAGCTGCCAGCCGGCATCCGCGAAATCAGCTGGCGCATCTGGGTCGCGGCGCGGCTGCGAAGTTCGGCAATGGCCTGTTCAACCGTTTCATCACCATAGCGATCCAGAAGCAGGTCCAGCCTGTCCGCCCCAACATCAAGCGCTGCCGCCTGTGCTTTGACATCGCCGATCCGTTGGTCGGCCACCCGGATGTTCGAACAGATAATGGCGTAGATCTCGCGGTCCATGACCCCCTGTTTGAACAGCTTTACCGGTGGCAGCCGAAGCCCTTCCTGTTCAACCGCCGTGGCCGAAGCCGAAAATCCACCCGGCACGGCGCCGCCCGTATCCGGCCAGTGCCCGGTATTGGACAGCCAGCACCACAATGTGCCATTCCGGTAATAGGGTCGGACAAACCGTACATCCATCAGATGCGTGCCGCCGAGATAGGGGTCATTGACGATATATATGTCACCCGGTTCGGGCGCTGCCGCTTCGCCTTCACGGATCAGCCTGATCAGCTCGGCGGTGGAATATTGCATGGTTCCCACAAAGACCGGCAGCCCACCGGCACCCTGGGAAATCAACGCACCGTCATCGGCGGCATAGATGCCGTCCGACCGGTCATTGGCCTCGGCGATCACCGGCGAAAAGGCGGCACGCGAAAAACTCAGATCCATCTCGTCGCAGGCCTGTTGCAGCCCGGCTTGGATAACACTCAAGGTAATGGGATCAAGGCTCATGACGCGCCTCCGACGCTGATCAGAATGTTGCCGTCACTGTCGGCGCTGGCGCTGTCATCCGGCTGGATCAGGATCGTACTGTCCATCTGTTCCAGAATGGCCGGTCCCTGAAGACGCATGTCGAGAGGCAGCCTTTCGCGTGTATAGACAGGGGTGTCGCACCAGCCATCGCCAAACCAGACCTGCCGGGTTCCCGTCTGTGCCTCGGCCAGTGTGGCGGCACGTCCTGCATCATCGATCAACCCGCCAAGATCGATCTCGGCGCGGCAGCCAATGACCGTCGTGTTGACATTCACCACCTGCGCGCGGATTTCCGGCAGCCGGACCCTGAACCTGTTGAAATAGACCTCTTCGAACCGTGCCTGAATATCATCGCGATCCAGTCCGTCACCCCCCAGCGGCACCTGTAGAAGATGTGTCTGTCCGGCAAATTGCATGTCCAGCGAATGCTGGATGCTGATGTCCGAGATCTCGACTGGTTCCTGCCTGACAAGCGCTGTTCCCTCGTCGCGCTGTCCGGTCAGGATGCCGGCCAGCTTTTGCATGTCGAGGGCGGCCAGCGGGGTGTTGACAGTCTGCACGAAATCATGCCGCAGATCGGCAACGATGCATCCAAGGGCATTGGTGATGCCGGGCCGTGCCGGGACAAGCACTTCGGGAATGCCGAGTTCGCCTGCCAGCGCCGAGGCATGGAGCGGTCCGGCGCCGCCAAACGCAAACAGCGAAAAATCCCGCGGATCCTCGCCAAGAGACACCGACACCATGCGTGTCGCGCCAGCCATGCGGGTGGTGGCGATGCGGATCACCGCCGCCGCGGCGCTTTCGGCATCAATGCCAAGCGGGTCACCAAGCTCGGTCTGGAAAATCTGCCGGATCTGCGCCAGATCGACCTGTCCCGGAACGGATTTCAGCTTGCCGACATCAAGCCTGCCAAGAAGCATGTTGGCATCGGAAATGGTGGGTTTTGTGCCGCCACGTCCATAGCAGATCGGCCCCGGGGTGGCACCGGCGCTCTGCGGCCCGACCTCCAGAAGGCCGGCCTCATTGACCCGGGCGATGGATCCGCCACCGGCACCGATGGTACGGACATCGACCATCGGCACATGGATTGGCATGGCATATTCAAGTTCGATTTCGTGCGAGACCGACGGCTCGCTGCCGCGGATCAGCGCGACATCTGTCGAGGTGCCGCCCATATCATAGGTGATCAGATTGGGACGGTTCGCCCGACGACCTGTATAGGCGGCGGCAATCACGCCGGAGGCCGGCCCCGACATCACTGTCTTTGCCGCCTCGCGAACAACACGGCTTGCCGAGACGGTGCCGCCATTGCCGTTCATCACCAGAAGCTCGCCACCATAACCGCCATCACTGAGTTCGCGTGCCAGTCGCCCGATATAGCGTTCCAGAAGCGGCTGGACCGAGGCATTCACCGCGGCGGTGACCCCGCGTTCAAACTCGCGGCTTTCCGACAACAGGGAATGGCCGGTGGTGATGTAGTCATTCGGCCAGAAGCCGGCGAGAATTTCCGCGGCCCGCATTTCATGTGCCGGGTTGGCATAGGCATGCAGGAAATGAACCACCACCGATTCCACTCCGGCGGCAAGCAGCTGTTCACCTGCCTTGCGGACAGAATCCTCATCAAGCGGGGTCACAACGCGGCCGGCATAATCCAGGCGCTCCGGCACCTCAAGTCGCAGGTCGCGCGGGATGATCGGCGTGAAATCGCCTTTCATCCCATAGGGCTGGGGCCGGGTTCTGCGGCCAAGTTCCAGAACGTCGCGAAAGCCCATCGTGGTGATCAGGCCGGTACGGCTGAGCTTGCGTTCCAGAACGGCATTGGTCGTTGTCGTGGTGCCGTGAATGACAAGGGCGACGTCGCGAAGGTCGGTTCCCGCCTCCTGCAGCGCCGTCATCACGCCAAAGGCCTGATTGTCGATCGTGCTTGCCACTTTCGACAGATGAACGGTGCCCGTTCGCTGGTCAAGCCTGACAAGATCCGTGAATGTGCCCCCGACATCGACCCCGATCAGGTCATTTTGCCGGGCTTGGTCCCGGGTTTGGTTTTGGGCTTGGTTTTGGGCTTGGTCGCGCGCCGTCATCGGCCTTGATCCCCGATATTGTTCGTACACAAATGAGCACCGAATATTGACAAATTGTCAATTGGCTTTCCAAATCCGGATATGGTGTCGTTTCGCATGAAAGATCGTCTGGAGAGGTGGGGTGTTGTCGTGGCCGGCATGGTGCTTGCCATCCTGCCGCCAGTGCCGGCATTTGCGCATGCAACCGGCCAGAGTTTTGTCGCGCTGCTGCCGACCGGCCCCTACATGGCCGTTGGGGTGATCATTGTCGCTCTCAGCCTTCTGCTTCTCTGGTTCCTTCCTCACAGGTCGGTGTCACGTCTGCTGCCGAGTCGTGATCTGGGGCCGATTGCCGCGCCGCCGATCCTTCGCAACCTGTCCAGCTTTGCTTTTTTCCTGCTGCTGTGCTGGCTTCTGACACGCGGAATTTCGGGCACACGTGATCCGCTTGAAAACCCGCTTGTACTTGGCTTCTGGGTGGTATTCTGGATGGCCTCGCCGATGATCCAGGGATTTCTGTTTGACCTCTGGGGCTGGATGTCACCCTGGCGCTGGCTTGTCGGGCCGCTTGCCGCAGCGGTGCCACGTCCGCCACTGGTCCTGCCGGCGCGGCTTGGCGTCTGGCCGGCGGTGGTGCTGCTTCTGGGGTTCTCGATGTTCACGCTTGCCGATCCGGCGCCGGACGACCCGTCGCGGCTTGGCATGGCTGGCGGTGTCTATTGTGCGGTCACGATCATGGGTATGGCGCTGTGCGGGCCGGGACGGTGGCTTCGTCAGGTCGAGATATTTTCGGTGATCATGGCACAGTTCGGGCGCTTGGCCCCGTTGGCGCGGCGCGGCGGGCGGGTGCGGATCGGCTGGCCGGGATGGCAGCTTGCACATGGTGCGCGTGCAGCGCGCGGCATGCCTGTCTTTATTCTGGTGCTGCTTGGCACAGGATCATTTGACGGTTTCAATGAAACCTTTGTCTGGCTCGACCTGATCGGGATCAATCCGCTTGCCTTTCCCGGCAGGTCGGCTGTTGTGATGCCGGTGGTTGGTGGTCTTCTGTCGGCCAACCTCGTTCTGGTCAGCCTGTTTACGGCGCTCGTCCTGGCCGGCGACAGGCTGGTGGCCGGCCCCGGCCGGACCGGACATCTGCTGGCGGTGTTCGCGCCCACCATACTGCCCATCGCCTTTGCCTATCATGTGGCGCATTACCTGCCTTCACTCCTTGTTGACGGGCAATATGTCCTGGTGGCGTTGAACGATCCGCTCGGCACTGGCGGCAACTGGCTTGGATTTGACAGGTTTCACGTCACGACGGGCTTTTTCAACCATCGGGAATCGATGCGCCTGATCTGGCTGAGCCAGGCTGCCATTATCGTGTTCGGTCACGTGCTGGCGGTGATCCTCGCGCACGCGAATGCGGCCCAGGCCTATGGCGGGGTTCGCCGCGCCTTTACCGCGGGTCTGCCGCTGGCCCTGTTCATGATTCTCTACACATGGCTTGGCCTGTGGTTGCTGGCGGCGCCGAAGGGTGGATGAAATTTTATCTGGACAACTCGTTTGCGTGCCCACAATCTTCATCGTGGGACAACGAAACACAACCGGCATCCAAGCCGGGAGTCCACATATATTGCAAGGGAGGTAGCCATGACCAAATCAATTGAAAAACCTGCTGCCGACAATTCGGTGAAATCGCCGGATCGTCGTAAAGCTCTGAAGACGCTTGCCGCGACATCGGCACTCGCCGCCGCTGCCAGCAGCATGCCGCTGTTCGGTCGGTACGGACAGGTTCAGAGTTCCGAGCCGATCAAGATCGGCTTCCAGGTACACCGCACCGGCATCGGCGCCGCCTATGGCCGCTGGTATGACCGCACAACCAAGGCCGCGGTCGCCAAGATCAATGACGAAGGTGGCATCAATGGCCGTCCTGTCGAGATTGTTGCCGAGGATGATGGCACCGACCCCAAGCGTGGTGCCGAGGTGGTCGAGAAGATGGCCACACAGCATGGGTGTGATATCGCCTTTGGCACATTGTTCAGCCATGTCGTGATCGGTTCCGCACCGCGCGCCGGCGAGCTGAAAATCCCCTATTTCGTTGTGTCGGAAGGACATCATGTCGCCAGCGGCATGCTGAACCGCTATACGCTTCAGCCCGGCATTACCGACGTGAAAAGCCAGGTCCAGGCGATGGCGCCGTTCGTCACCAGCTCGCTTGGCAAGAAGGTCACCATGATCTATCCGGATTTCGCATTCGGGCATGATCATCGCGATTACTTCTCGGCCGCTGTCGAGGCGCAGGGTGGCGAGGTTGTCGCCAAGATCGCGATCCCGCCGACAGAGACGTCCTTCACCAAATATTTTCCGAAGATTCCGCGCAATACCGATGTGATCTATCACGTGATGGTTGGGCCCGCGGTTCTGACCTTCGTCAAGGAAATGGGTGAATTCTTCGGCAATTCGCGTCCCGAGATTTTCGGCTTCATCGACTCGCTCGAGGCGGTCGACCTTGCCAGCCCGGGTCTGGAATTCCTTGAAGGGACCTATTTCTGGGAAGGCAATCCGCGCTACGCACAGGCCAACCAGTCGGATTATGACAAGGCCTATCGCAAGGCGGTTGGTGTCGATGCCAATGGCGCGTCTGTATCCGATCCAAAGGATGTCGCGACCTACGCCCACATGTTCGGCTGCTGGGAGACGCTGCATATCGTCAAGGCCGGGATGGAGGCATCCGGTTATGCCGGTGCCGGTGACCGTGCCAAGCTGATCGAGGCTGTCGAGTCGATGACGTCGATGCCACATTCCTATGCGCATCCGCAGGGGGCCAAGGAATTCAACGGCAAGACGCACCAGACCTTTGGCCACCAGTACATCACGAAGGTCGAGAGTGGCAGGCTCAACCTCGCCCATACAACGTCGATCGAGGATACCTACTATCCTGACGAGGTGGACTACACCAAGCAGTCCTTCTGATCTTCGGGCGTGGCTGGCTGTGATGCCAGCCACGCCTGTTTCATTTATTCCGGTTTGTTGAGGGGGAGTGGCATTCGCCACAACTCATGGAACTTGGTCCTTATCTGATACTTGGCCTTCTAGAGGGGCTTGTCACAGCCGCCGTGCTGTCGCTGATGGCGCTTGGCCTGTCGCTGGTGTTCGGTGTGATGCGCGTGGTGAATGTGGCGCATGGCGAATTCTTCATGGTTGGCGCGGTGCTTGCCTGGATGATCGCCAGCGCCGTCGACGCGCATCCGGCCGTCAATTTCCTTGCCGCGCTGTTGCTGGCGCCGCCGGCAACGGCCTTGCTTGCCACCCTGGCCGACAGGCTGGTGCTGAAACGGGTCGGCTATGATCCCGAACGCACAATTGTTGCCACCATTGGCCTTCTCTACATCATCCAGCAGATTACGCTGATGACCTATGGCCCCGATGCCCGCCCGGTCGAGGCACCGTTCAATCACCGGCTGTCGATCCCGTTTGTCGAATGGACCGAAGGCGGCCTGTCGCTTTACTGGCCGTGGGGTCTTGGCACTACCAGCTACAAGCTTGCCGTGATTGGCGCGGCGATATTGCTGCTGGGGGCGATCTGGCTGCTGATGACCCGGACCCGTATCGGCCTTGTCATGCGGGCCACCCAGCTCGACAGTGAAACGGCAAAGGCCTTTGCGATTCCGGTTGACCGTGTCTACGCCGCCGTATTCGGGCTTGGCGCGGGGCTTGCGGCGCTGGCGGGCGTGCTGATCGTGCCCATCCAGCAGGCGCATTATCTGATGGGTCACGATCCGCTGCTGCTGTCCTTCATTGTCGTCATCATCGGGGGGCTTGGCAGTCTTCCCGGCACGGTTGTCGCGGCACTGCTGATCGGCATCAGTGATGGCATGATCTCGGTCTTCTTCACGCCGACGCTGGCAAAGATCATTGCCACGCTGGGGGTTGCCTTTGTGCTGATCTTCCGCCCGCAGGGTCTGTTCGGGAGGCCGGGTCTGTGAACATTATGCTTGCCAGTGACCTTCGCAAATCCTGGACGCTGCATATTGGCGTGATCATCCTCCTGTTCGCGCTGCAGTTTGTTCTGCCGGCCTATCACCACGGCAATCTGGCACGGGTGATGGTTCTTGCCTGTTATGCGATGGGATACAATATCCTGTTCGGCTATACGGGCCTTCTCAGCCTTGGTCATGCGCTATTCTTTGCCGCTGGCATGTACGGCATGTCGCTGACCATCCAGCATCTTGGCTGGGCCGCCGGTCCGGCATTGCTTGCCGGTCTTGCAGCAGGGTTCGCGGTATCGCTTGCGATCGGGCTGCTGGCGCTTCGAACTGCCGGGGTCGCCTTTATGATCGTCACCCTGATGTTCGCCCAGGCAGGCTATCTTGCGGCACTCTATTTTGGCGAATATACGCGGGGCGACGAGGGATTTGTAATCCAGCAAACGGTTCGTCAGCTTGCCGGTTTCAACCTTTCCGATCCCACCAATCGCTATTTCGCCGCGCTGATCCTGTTCGCGATCTGTGTTGTGATCTCGCTTCGGGTGGTGCAGGCCGGCTTTGGCAGGGTTCTTGTGGCGATCCGCGAGAATGAGGAACGAACGCGGATGCTTGGCTATGACATTCACCGTCACAAGCTGGCCGCGGTTGTGCTGTCGGGCACCATGTCCGCCGCCGCCGGGGCGGCATATGGCTTGCTGTTCGGGTATGCCGGCGCAACCTTTGCGTCGGTTCAATATTCGATCTTCCCGCTTTTGTGGGTGCTGCTTGGCGGCGCCGGGACAATCCTGGGCCCGTTTGTCGGCACCCTGTTCATGTTCTATCTGATCGATCTGTCGAGCGAGCTGACAACGGCCTATATGCTGATCGCCGGTTTTGCGCTGGTGCTGCTGACATTGTTTGCGCCGCAGGGGCTTGTCGGCGAGCTGCGCCGCCGTGCCTTGAGGTGGCTGCCATGACGCTGTTGTCCGCACGTGGCCTGAGTCGTAATTTCGGTGGCCTGAAGGCGGTCGACAATGTCGATTTCGACCTTCCTGCCGGCGAGGTGCGCGCCCTGATTGGTCCCAACGGGGCTGGCAAGACAACCTTTGTCGGCATGCTGTCTGGCCGGATCCCGGCAAGCGCAGGCACGGTCAGTTTTGCCGGTCAGGACATCACGTCGCTGCCGGCGCACCGGCGGATCCGGGCCGGCATGGCCTATACGTTCCAGATCACCTCGGTATTCAGCCGGCTGCCGGTTGCCGAGAATGTCGCGCTGGCGCTGCGCTGGCGGACCGGTGACGACACGGCCGCAACAAACAGGCAGGTAACCGAAGCGCTGGAGCGTGTCGGCATTGCCGACCGGGCCGACCAGCTTGCCGGCGATCTCAGCTATGGTCACCAGCGGTTGCTGGAGATCGCCATGGGGCTCAGCCAACAGCCACGGCTGTTGATTCTGGATGAGCCGACACAAGGTCTGGCTGACAGAGAGATCGCTGATTTTGTGGCGTTGATCAGGGGGCTTGCCGGCGATATGACGGTGCTGCTGATCGAGCATAACATCAATGTCGTCATGCAGACCGCCGACGCCATAACCGTACTCAATTTCGGGGCTGTTCTGGCCAATGGAACACCGTCCGAAATCAGAAACAACGCGGCGGTCCAGGCCGCCTATCTTGGGACAGGCTGATGCTGACTGTTGATAAACTGTCGTCCGGATATGGTGACATCAGGGTGCTTCATGATGTGTCCTTCACTGTGCAGGGCGGTGAAATCGTCTGCCTGCTGGGGCGTAACGGGGCTGGCAAGACAACCTGTCTGAAGACAATCATGGGCTTGTTGCCGGCCCGGTCCGGGGCCGTCACCTGTGACGGTGTCGAGGTGTCGCGTCTGCCGGCCAACGAGGTGCCGCGCCATGGCATCGGGTATATCCCGCAGGGGCGGCGGCTGTTTTCCGAACTGACCGTTGCCGAAAATCTGGAAATCGGCCTGATGGTGCGTGGCAAGGGTCGCGAGACGCGTGACCGGGTGCTTGAGATGTTTCCGCGTCTGGCCGAAAGGCTGAACCAGCGTGCCGATACGCTGTCCGGGGGGGAACAGCAGATGCTCGCCACCGGACGGGCGTTGTGCATCGAACCGTCGGTGCTGCTGCTGGACGAGCCGACCGAAGGCCTGCAACCCTCGATGATCGAGCAGATCAGGCAGGCGGTAACCGCATTGCGCGACCGGGGGGTGGCGATCCTGCTGGTCGAACAGCGGGTTGATGCCGTGCTGTCAATCGCCAACAGGGTCGTGTTTCTGGAAAATGGCCGCAGTCATCCGGCCATTGATGCCGGTGATCTGAAGTCCAGTCCGGATCTTCTGCATCGCTTTATCGGGGTGTAAGGCGCTAGCCACATACCAGTCAGACAGACAGTCGCCTGCAGGTCAGATAAGCCGTTCAAGAAGCTTGACCAGCTGGTCGCGTTCCTGACCGTCGAGCGGTGCCAGTGTCTGGCGCGTGACCTCTGCCGCCCTGCCGACAAGTTCGGCATAGAGTGTCCGGCCTTCATCGGTTGGCGTCAGCAGCAAACGCCTGCGGTCGCCGACAAGCGGCGCGGCCTGAACAAGGCCGCGTGCGCGCAATCTGTCGACCACGCCCTTGATCGTGGCCACGTCCATCGAGGTCAGGCGACCCAGCTCATTCTGCGATGTCTGGCCAAGCTCGCACAATTTTGCCAGGGCGGCGAATTGCGTCGGTGTCATGTCCGGGATCAGCGACGAGAAAATGGCAATGTGGCGCTGCATTGCGCGCCGCATCATAAAGCCGACCTGTCGCTCCAGAAGATATGTGTCCCGCGCTGTCATCAGAGGCCCTCCAGCCATGCGACCACATGGCATCCCTGTCATCTCTTTGTCAGTTGACACTACATTTGTGCCCATGCACAGTCTATTGGTACACAAACGAAATTGACAATGAATTCAACCGCGAACCCATGACGTATCTGCGGCCTCATCTTCTCGAAGACGCATTGCAATGGCTGGCGACCGAGCGGCCGCTGGTTATGGCCGGCTGCACCGATATCTATCCGACAACGCAGGCGCCGTCACTGTCCGGCCCGCTTCTCGACATCACCGCTCTGGATGATCTTCGTGGCATTACGCGCACGGATGGCTGGCGTCGTTTTGGTGCGGCGACGACCTGGGATGATGTTCTGCAGGCCGAGCTTCCGGCCTCCTACCGCATGTTGAAACAGGCTGCGCGTGAAATCGGTGCGGTACAGATTCAGGTCAGTGGCACCATCGGCGGGAACCTGTGTACGGCGTCGCCGGCGGCCGACAGCGTGCCCTGTCTGATGGCGCTTGATGCCGAGGTCGAGCTTGCGTCGGTCTCCGGCAGCCGCCGCCTGCCACTTTCTGAATTTTTGACCGGACCGCGCCGGACGGCGTTGCGGCCTGATGAACTTCTTGTCGCGATCCATGTGCCGTCGCATGCCGAGACCGGCCTGTCGGGCTTTGCCAAGCTTGGCGCGCGGCGCTATCTGGTGATTTCCATTGCCATGGTTGCCGCGAGATTGACGTTTGAAGACGGGCGCATCACCGATGCCGCGCTGTCGGTTGGGGCCTGCGCGCCGGTGGCACAGCGGCATGACAGGCTGGAATCCCTTCTTGTCGGGTGCCGGCCTGCCGAGATCGACCAGCTTGCCAGCCAGGCCATGCAGATGATTTCCGATGCACTGGCACCGATTGATGATGTGCGCGCATCGGCTGGCTATCGGCGGCAGGCGGCCGCCGAGATTGCCTGGCGGACCATTGGATCACTTTGTGCGGAGGCGGCGTGATGGACGGCATCACGGATACGGGGATCGATCTTGGTCTGACGGTGAATGGCGAAGCAAAGCGGGTCCGCTGCCAGCCATCGATGCGGCTCAGTGATCTGCTTCGTGAACAGGTTGGGCTGCGTGGCACAAAGGTCGGATGCAACGCAGGCGATTGCGGTGCCTGTACGGTTCTTCTTGATGGCCGACCTGTCTGTGCCTGTCTTGTTCCGGCCGGACAGGCAGAGGGACGGCATGTGGAAACCGCGGAATCGCTGGCCGACGCCGATAATGGGCTGTCGGGCCTGCAGCAGTCATTCCTGCGGCATGGCGCGGCGCAATGCGGCATCTGCACGCCTGGCATGATGATGGCAGCGACAGCCTTGCTTCGTGAAACCCCGTCGCCGGACCGGCAGCAGGTCGAAAACGCCATTGGTGGTGTCCTGTGTCGCTGTACCGGCTATGCCAAGATTGTCGATGCCATTATGGATGCCGGCGCTGTGGGATCGGCTGGACCGACACCCGGTGCCGGGTCGGCTGTCGGTGCCGCGGTGCAGCGCCTTGATGGCCATGCCAAGGTGAATGCCACCGAGATCTTCGGGGCCGACTTCTGGCCGCAGGATGCGCTTCTGGTGCGGGCCATCCGGGCACCGCATTTCTTTGCCGATTTCAGCTTTGGCGATCTGGCGCAGTGGCAACAGGACCGGCCCTTTGTTGCCGCCATCGTGACGGCGGCAGATATTCGCGGCGTCAATGCCTATGGCGTCATTCCCCCCTTTGCCGACCAGCCCGCCCTGGCCGAGGCGACCACAAGATTCCGGGGCGAGGCTGTGGCGCTGGTCATTGGTGATGCGGATGAACTTGCCGGGGCCGATCTGGCTGATTTTCCGGTCAGGTGGCAGGAACGCGATCCGGCACTGACGGTGGCCGAGGCAAGCCGGCCCGGCATGGCACGGCTTCATGAAACGCGCGCCGACAACCTGCTGATCAGTGGCAGGGTGAAGAGTGGCGACGGGGCAGACGGGCTTGCCGGCGGCGAGGCGCAGGTCAGCGCCGCCATCGAAACAGCCTATGTTGAGCATGCCCCGATCGAGCCCGAGGCCGGATGTGCCTGGATGGAAGGTGATGTCCTTGTCATTTCGGCCTGCACACAGGCACCGGTGATGGACCAGGAGGACACATCAAAGGTGCTTGGACTGCCGATCGAGAAGGTGCGGATCATTCCGGCGGCTGCCGGGGGCGGGTTTGGCACCAAGCTCGATGTTTCCTTGCAGCCGCTTCTTGGGCTTGCCGTGCTGAAGACGGGCCGCCCCTGCCGTATGGTCTATTCGCGTCATGAATCGATGATTTCGACCACCAAGCGGCATCCTGCCGCGATGCGTGGACAGCTTGCCGCGACCCGCGATGGTCGTCTTGTCGGCATGGTGTTCGAGGGCGACTTCAACACCGGTGCCTATGCCAGCTGGGGGCCGACCGTGGCGACGCGCGTGCCGATCCACGCATCAGGCCCCTACAATGTTCCGCATTACCTTGCCGAGGCGCATGCCATTCATACCAACGGGCCGACAGCCGGTGCCTTTCGCGGATTTGGGGTGCCGCAGGCGACCATCCTTCAGGAAGTGCTGATGGACAGGCTGGCACGCAAGCTGGATATCGACAGGCTGGCCTTCCGGCGGCTGAATGCGCTTGGCGATGGGGACCGCACTGTCTGTGGCCAGCAGGTGTTCGGCGTCGGCATTGCCGAATGTCTCGATGCGCTGGCGCCGGCCTGGCAGGCGGCACAGGCGCGGGCAGACGCGTTCAATGCCGATGGTGGCAGCCGTCGCCGCGGCGTCGGCGTTGCCTCGTGCTGGTATGGCTGCGGCAACACGGCGCTGCCAAATCCATCGACGATCCGGCTTGGAATTACCGCTGAAGGCAGGTTGCGGCTGCATCAGGGGGCAACCGATATTGGCCAGGGATCGAATACGGTCATCACCCAGATCTGTGCCGATGCGCTCGGCATGCCGCTTGCCGATTTTGAACTGGTGGGGCCGGACACGGCGATCACACCCGACTGTGGCAAGACATCGGCTTCGCGACAGACCTTCATCACCGGCAAGGCGGCAGAACTTGCCGGTCGCCAGCTTCGCGCCGATATCCTGCGTCACAGCAATATGGACGATGACTGCGAGATCCGTCTGGATGGTGCCGCTATCGTTATCACGGGGGCGGCGGACCGGCAGAGGATCGATCTGACAACCCTGCCGGTTGATCAATTCGGCTATGTGCTGCGCGCCGAGGAAACCTACGACCCGCCAACGGTGCCGCTTGATGCCGATGGCCAGGGCGAACCCTATGCCGTCTATGGCTATGGTGCGCAGGTGGTCGAACTGGAAGTCGATCTTGCGCTTGGTACGGTCAGCGTGAAGCATATCACCGCGGCGCATGATCTTGGCCGGGTGATCAACCCGTTGCTGGCCACCGGCCAGATCGAAGGTGGCATCGCCCAGGGGCTTGGTATGGCGCTGATGGAGGAATATATCCCGGGGCGCACCGAAAATCTGCATGACTATCTGATCCCGTCATGTGGCGACATGCCAACCATCGAGACCATTTTCATCGAAAAGCCCGATCCGGTAGGCCCGATGGGGGCAAAGGGACTTGGTGAACATGTGCTGATCCCGACCGCGCCGGCCATACTGAACGCAATTCACGACGCCACCGGTGCCTGGATCGATCAGCTGCCAGCCCTGCCGCATCGTGTTCTGGCGGCCATCCAGTCAACCAGAGGGATGTGATGATGGCCAAGGATACGAGCGAGAAAATCCGCTGCGATGCCTGCCCGGTGATGTGCTACATCGCCGATGGCAACAGCGGTGCCTGTGACCGTTATGCAAATCAGGACGGCCAGATTGTGCGTCTCGACCCGTTGACCATCTTTGACCGGCGGCTGGCGGCAGGCGATACCGTGAAACCCTTTCTTGGCGCTGGTTGGGATGGCGGGCTGGGATCTGAATCGGATCTGTTCGTGACCGCGATCGGTGCCGGCACGACCTATCCCGACTACAAGCCGGCGCCCTTTGTTGTCAGCCGCGATATCGATGGTGTTGATTTTGTTACCGTGGTGACCGAGGCCATTTTCTCCTATTGCGGGGTGAAGGTGAAGATCGACACCGACCGTCACCTTGGGCGTGAAGGCGCTGTGGTCAGGTGTGACGGCGAGGCTGTCGGGCTTGTCATAACGTCCGAATATGGCTCGCAGATGCTGTCGCTTGGTGGTGTTGACCACCTGACCGGCGGCTCAAAGAAAGAAGGCCGTGTCACCTGTGACACGCTGATGAAGCTGTGCAACAAACAGGCTGTCGAACTGACCATCGACGATGGGGCGACAGTGATGGTGCAGGCTGGCAAACCGCCCATTGTCGACGGTATCGTCGAGAGCCGCATGCGGGTCGGGTGCGGGTCCGCCACCATCGGCATGTTTGCCTCGCAATGGCAGGGGCTGGTCGACGAGGTGGTGGTTGTCGATGACCATATCACCGGCGTGGTATCGGAACATCAGGCCGGAAAGGTTATCGACTGGCAGGAAACAGGCATCAGAATCAAGGGCCGCCGGTCGACCCCGGGACGGTATTTCCAGGTTGCTGAACCGGGTCTTGGCTGGGGCGGCACCGATATCGAGGACCCGCTGACAATTCTTGGCGACTGGGATGCAAAGAAAGGCGCGCGCCCCGGCCTGACGCTTTTGATGGTGTCGACAACGGGCGAGCAATTCGCCTATTTCGTTCTTGATGATGATCTTGTTCCGCAGCCGGCACCACTTCCCGATACGCTTCGCCCGACGGTTGATCTGATCACTGAAAATTGTGAACCGGCCCTGTGTACGGTGCTGTTCATGGGTGGGGCCGGCGGTTCGCTTCGTGCCGGCGCGACAAAGAATCCGGTCAAACTGACCCGGTCGGTGCAGCGCCGTCACACCACGGTATCCTGTGGCGGGGTCGAGGCGTTTGTCTGGCCCGGTGGCGGAATCACCATCATGGTCGATGTGCTGAAACTTCCCGACAATGCCTTTGGCTATGTGCCGACACCGGCGCTTGTCGCGCCGCTGGAATTCACCGTTCGGCATGATGACTATGTCGAACTTGGCGGCCATGACGATGCCGTGCGAAGCATTGCCGATGCCATCGAACAGGGAAGCGAATATGGTGCCAATGCGCGAGTGCTTGGGCCCGGTGCCGATACATTGCTGACCGGTCATGACGGCGAATCCTGACACCGATAAGTGCGCTCGCCCATCGGCGATGGCGGGATTTCAGGCGGCCCTGATCGGCACGCGCCAGCGTCTCCATATCCAGCATGGACCGATTGATCTGGTGATCGACGCGGATGGCCCGGAACGGCGTGCCCTCTTCGAGCGCGCCGTGACAGCGGCCATGCCGGTCCTGTCGGCTCTTGTCGACGAGTTGGACATGCTTCGTGCGCCCTATCGGGCCGGGTACCGGTTCGAAGGTCCGGTGGCGCGCCGCATGCAGGCGGTCTGCGCTGTGGCGGGAGACAGGTTTGTCACACCGATGATTGCGGTGGCGGGATCGGTTGCCGATCATGTGCTGGCGGCGATGCGGGATGATGATGCGGCGCGATCATGCCGCCGGATCAGTGTGAACAATGGCGGCGATATTGCCTTCTGGACCGCGCCCGGTGCCACAACGCGCGCCCAGATTGCCGGTCTGCCGGCCGGCATGCTGACACTTGCCGGGCCAACCCGCTGGCAGGGAATTGCCACCTCTGGATGGGGTGGGCGCAGCCATTCACGCGGTATTGCCGACAGTGTGACCGTACTTGCCGACAGTGCCGCTCTGGCCGATATCGCGGCGACGCTGATTGCAAATGATGTCGATCTGCCGAACCATCCGATGATCACCCGGCAATCTGCGCATGAACTGGACCCGGCAAGCGACCTTGCCGCCATGATGGTGACAACCGGCGTGCCGGTGCTGGATGATGACGAGATTGACGCCGCGCTCGCCGCCGGGCGCGCCACCGCCAGTCGTTTGATGCAGCAGGACGGCATTGCAGGCGCGGTGCTGGTGCTGCAGGGCCGGATCGAAATTGTCGGTCTTGCTGCCGGGATGCTGGCGGAACAGCCATCTCCCAACAGGTGGGATGACCGCAGGACAGATGCCATCAGGGAGAACTGCCATGCCTGACTTTACGCTTCGCAAGACGATGAGTTTTGTTGAAACAATTCATCATGAAAACGGGCCGCCGCCGGAAACACCGCGCCGCCGCGCCGCCATTGTTGCCGTCGTGGCGAACCCCTTTGCCGGCAAATGGCAGGAAGATCTGCAATCGGCGATGGATGATCTGAAACCGCTTGGTCTGGCGATGACGGATGAGCTGATTGATCTTCTTGGCGGTGTCGAAGGCATCGACGGCTATGGCAAGGCGGCGCTGGCCGGCGAGGGCGGCGAGCTGGAACATACCGCCCTGTGGCATGTTCCGGGCGGCTATTCGATGCGCGAACGTCTTGGCGAGGCCAAGGCGATCGTGCCGTCGGCGATGAAGGTAGGCGGCCCCGGCACGCCGATCGATATTCCGCTGGGCCACATCAACGCGGCCTATGTGCGAAGCCATTTCGACGCTATGGAAGTGCGGCTTGCCGATGCGCCGCGTGCCGGCGAGATCATGTTTGCGCTTGCCATGTCGCGTGGTCCACGGATCCATAACCGCATGGGCGGGCTGACAGTCGATGAGGTCACCGGAAAGGACGGGCTGCGCTAGACAGCCGGGGCGCTCCGGTGGGTCGGGATATTGCGCCATGCGAGGCGGCATTCTAAACTTCAGACATGAACCAGTGTGACGGGAGGTAAGCCGAGATGAAGGCGCTTGTGGTAATTGATCCGCAGATTGATTTCTGCCCCGGCGGGGCTCTCGCCGTGAGCGATGGTGACAGCATCATGCAGCCCATCAACGAGATGATGGGGGCGTTCGATCTTGTCATCCTGACCCAGGACTGGCACCCCGAAGGACATTCCAGCTTTGCCTCGTCGCATGAGGGCGCGGCACCCTTCACCCTGACAGACATGCCCTATGGGCCACAGGTTCTGTGGCCGGATCATTGTATTCAGGGACGTCAGGGCGCGGAATTTCATCCGGCGCTGGACACGGTGCGTGCGGACGCGGTGATCCGCAAGGGGACCAACCCGGCGGTCGATTCCTATTCCGCCTTCTTTGAGAATGACAAGGCAACGGCGACCGGACTTGCCGGGTTGCTTCGTGACCGTGGTTGTCAGGATCTGACGATGGTCGGGCTTGCCACGGATTACTGTGTTGCGTGGTCGGCGCTGGATGGCGTGGCGAACGGGTTTCGGGTCGAGGTCAGGTTGCCGGCCTGCCGTGCGATCGATCTTGACGGCTCGCTGGACAGGGCACTTGCCGATATGCGGCAGGCAGGGGTGACGCTGGTGGCGTGATGCCGGTGTCATCGCACCGGGGGGAGGAAAGCATGGGCAAAGCGGTGACATCTGACGGGCCGGATAATGCCGGTGATGCGCGCTCGCCACTGGCCAGCCTGGTTGTGACCTTTATTTCAGGGGCGTTGATTGGTGCCGGCCTGTATTGGGCGGCTGGCGATCTGCGGTCTGTGCCGTCACAGGGTGGCGGCACGAAACCGACCGGCATGATAAAGGGTGACATGACAATGGCCGGCAAGCCGCATGGACACGGCATGCTGGCCGTCGATGACTGGGCGACGCCGCCAAGCGTATCGGCTGACATCTTCAAGGATCCCGAAAGCGGCTGGAATCTGCATGTCATCACGACCGGTTTCACCTTCAATGCGGCGGCTGCCGGCCGTGACAATGTCGAGGGCGAGGGGCATGCCCATATCTATGTGGATGGCAAGAAGCTTGGCCGCCTCTATGGTGACTGGTACCACATCAGCGGCCTGTCGGCCGGCCAGCATGTAGTCAAGGTATCTTTGAACGCGAATGATCACAGCGCGCTGCACCGCGATGGCGAGGAACTTGCCGCACAGGTGACGATCACCGTCGAATAGCGGTTCCGGCATCCCCAAAAAGATGGGCCGCCCACAAATGTGGACGGCCCTCCTTTGCTGCCGGACGGAGGCCCCGGCAACGCGGTGATGCTCGGATTACAGCGCCTTGTCCGTGATCATATGTGTCCAGGCACCTGACGGCTTCTTGGTGATCACCGGATCAGATCCGCCCTTCATCAGCGTTGCGACCGTGCGCTCGTAATCGGCAGGGTCCAGCGCGCCGTTCGACCCGGCGGTCAGCTTGGCGATTTCACGCATCATCCGGCGCTGGTGCTTTTCTGTCTGGGCGCCGGTGGCGTCATTCTCCAGCACAATATCGGCAGCGGCATCCGGGTTTGACTCAGCCCATTTCCAGCCCTTCATCGAGGCCCGCACAAAGCGGACCATCTGGTCCTGGAAGGCGGCATCCTTGAGCCGGTCACCAAGAACGTAGAGACCGTCCTCAAGTGTGGCCACGCCCTGGTCCTGATATTTGAAGACGACCAGTTCATCGGCGGTCAGGCCGGCGTCAATCACCTGCCAGTATTCGTTGTAGGTCATTGTGGACACACATTCGGCCTGCTTCTGCAGGATCGGGTCGACATTGAAGCCCTGCTTGAGGACGTTGACACCACTGCTGCTGCCATCGGTCGGAATGTTCAGCTGGCTCATCCAAGACAGGAACGGATATTCGTTGCCATAGAACCAGACGCCAAGTGTCTTGCCGCGGAAATCGGCCGGCGCGGTGATGCCTGAATCCTTGCGGCAGGTCAGCATCATGCCAGAGGATTTGAAGGGTTGTGCGATGTTCACAAGGTCCACACCCTTTTCGCGTGAGGCCAGAGCCGATGGCATCCAGTCAATCACCACATCAGCGCCGCCACCGGCGATCACCTGTACCGGTGAGACATCGGGCCCGCCCGGCTTGATGGTGACATCAAGGCCTTCTTCGGCGTAAAAGCCCTGGTCAGCGGCCACAAAATATCCGGCGAACTGGGCCTGGGTGACCCATTTCAACTGCAAGGTCAGCTTGTCTGCCGCGCTTGCCGCCGTGCCCATGGCAACGGTTGCGGCAAGTGCCAGCAGGGTTGTCAGAGTTTTTTTCATGTCATGCTCCCTAGGTTGTGTTTTTCGGTTATGAGGTCTTCCGGCGGTTCGACGGGTGCCAGAAGGTAACCTGCCGTTCCAGCAGGCTGAGAAGGCCGTAGCTGATTGATCCGGCAAGGGCGGCGACAACAATTTCCGCCCATACCATATCAACATTCATCCGACCGACTTCGGTCGAGATACGAAAGCCAAGGCCAACAATCGGGGTGCCAAAGAATTCGGCGACGATGGCGCCGATCAGCGCCAGCGTGGAATTGATCTTCAGCGCATTGAAGATGAACGGCGCTGCGGTCGGCAGTCGCAGTTTGATCAGCAGCTGAAAATAGGAAGAGGCGTAGGTTCGCAGCAGGTCACGCTCCATCGCCTGTGTCGCCTGCAATCCGGCGACGGTGTTCACCAGCATCGGGAAAAAGGTCATCACCACAACCACAGCCGCTTTCGACTGCCAGTCGAAGCCGAACCACATCACCATGATCGGCGCGATGCCGACAATCGGCAGCGCCGAGACGAAGTTGCCGACCGGCAGCAGGCCGCGTTGCAGGAAGGGAATGCGATCAATCAGAATGGCGACGATAAAGGCGCTGCCACAGCCCAGAATATAGCCGCTCAGCGCCGCCTTGATGACGGTCTGCTGGAAATCAGCCCAGAGGATGGATGTGGATTCGGCAAAGCGAAGCGCGATCATCGATGGCGGCGGCAGCAGGACGGTCGGTATCTTCAGCCCGATTGTGACCGCTTCCCATACAAAGATGATCCAGGCACCAAAGAAGACCGGCACTGCCAGCGACACTGCGGCGGACAGACCCTTGGGAAGGTTGCGCGCCGCCATTGTCTTTTCCACCGCCAGCCAGCCGAAAAGCCAGCAGGCAATCAGCAGCGGCCAGCTTGCCGTCGGCATGTCGCCGTCAAGAATGGACAGGATCATCACCATGCCGACAAGGCTCGCAATCAGATCGAACCGCGCCTGCGGCAGCAGGCCGAAGCGATGCCGCAAGCCGAGAATGACGAGACAGGCACTGAATGCCGCCAGTGCCATCCCGGTCTGGCCAAACATGGCAAGGGCGGTGATCAGCGCCATCGCCGCGGCAAGGCTGCCAAGCGTGGCAATGGCGCGCTGGAACCCGGTCATGCCCGAAGCCCCATCCGGCGAAGCGCGATATGGCTGATCACCCCGACGACGCCAACAAGAAGCGCCGCCATACAGGCCGCCGCGATCAGCGCCGACCAGATCTGGATTGTCTGACCGTAATAGGAACCGGCAAGAAGCCGTGCGCCAAGCCCGGCGACGGCACCGGTCGGCAATTCACCGACAATCGCACCGACAAGACTGATTGCGACAGCAACCTTCATCGAGGCAAACAGGAATGGTACCGAGGCGGGAAGGCGCAGCTTCCAGAATGTCTGAAGGCGGGATGCCTTGTAGGTGCGCATCAGGTCCATCAGCATCGGGTCGGGGCTGCGCAGTCCCTTGACCATGCCCACGACGACGGGAAAGAAGCTCAGATAGGTGGAAATCATCGCCTTTGGCACCAGGCCCGACAAGCCGACAGCGTTCAACACCACGATGATCATCGGCGCAATGGCCAGGATCGGGATTGTCTGGCTGGTGATGATCCACGGCATCAGCGACTTGTCCATCGCCCTGTTTTCGACAATCGACACCGCCAGCCCGATACCGAGGACGGTGCCCATGGCAAAGCCGAGCAGGGTCGATGACAGGGTGATGCTGCCGTGATAGATCAGCGACCGCTTCGAGGTGATTTTCTTTTTGACTGTGGTATTCCAGATTTCCGTGACGATCTGGTGTGGTGCCGGCAGCACCGGACGATCCTGCGCCATCGTATCGCGCACAAGATCGCGCATCTGCCATTCGGTTCCGGCCTTCTCGTAGCGCTCAATTTGCCAGGGCGCATTCAGATGCACGGTAAAGCCGTACCAGATCACCATGATCGCCGCGACGACGACGACAATCGGCGCTGCCCTGCTGACCGTGCCTGTCATCGTGCCCGTCACCTTTTTGGCCCCTTCACATCCGTGCCGCCGGTCCGGTCATGCTCTGTTCGCAACCCGGTCATAGGCCACTTGGTCATCGGCCACCTAGTCATAGGAATGTCCCTCGCGAAGGCCGTTGCGCACCCGCTGGGCGATTTCAAGGAACCGTTTCGATTCCCGGATATCGAGGGGCCGGTCCCGCGGCAGGTCGGATTCAATAATGTCGGTCACGCGCCCCGGGCGCGGCGACATGACGACAATCCGGGTCGACAGATAGACCGCCTCGGGAATGGAATGGGTGACGAAACAGATTGTCTTGCCGGTCTTTTGCCACAGTTGGAGAAGCTGTTCATTCAGATGGTCGCGGACGATTTCATCAAGCGCGCCAAAAGGTTCATCCATCAGCAGCAAATCGGCATCAAAGGCCAGCGCCCGCGCGATAGAGGCGCGTTGCTGCATGCCTCCCGACAGCTGCCAGGGGAATTTCCGGCCAAACCCGTCGAGTCCGACAAGGTCCAGCGTTCGCTGGACGCGCTCGGCCTGTTCGGCACGGCTGATCCCCATGATTTCCAGCGGCAGGCCGATATTCCGTTCAATCGTCCGCCATGCCAGAAGCGCCGGTGCCTGAAAGACATAGCCATAGGCACCGGCCAGGCGGGCCTGCTCCGGCGTGTCGCCATTCACCGAAATGGCACCGGCTGTTGGATGCTCAAGATCGGCGATGACCCGCAGCAGGGTGGTCTTGCCGCATCCCGATGGGCCGATGAAAGACACGAAATCACCCTTGTCGATGGTCAGATCGACGTCCTTCAGCGCGTGCACCGGCCCGTCATTCGACTCAAAGGTCAGGCATAGCTTGTCCGCATGAATCGCAGCTGTGCTGTTGGTGTCCTGTGACATCACTCCCCCGTCACGCCATTTGGTTCAGGTCCCGCCGCGGCGTGACAATCGGTGTGTCGGCACACATCATACCCCGGCCGGCATATTGGCCGGGTCCCGGATCACCGCGCGCGGTGCCGTCAGCTCTTTCCACTTTGACAGCGCCTTGTTGGTTGCAGAGAAGGGTTCACGGGGCACGAACTTGCCATGCCCCTCGCGGGTCTTCACCTCGTCCTCCTGAATCGCAACATAGCCGCGGGTCATGGTGAACCGTGGCAGCCCCTTTACCTTGAAACCTTCGAACACATTATAGTCGATGGATGATTGCTGGGTGCTGTGCGAGATCGTTTTCTCGCGGTTCGGATCAAGCACGACAATGTCGGCATCGGCCCCCTCGAGTATGGCGCCCTTGCGTGGGTACAGGTTCAGCGCCTTGGCAATGTTGGTCGAGGTGGCGGCAACGAATTCATTCATTGTCAGACGCCCGGTCTCGACACCATTCGTCCACAGCAGCGGCATACGGTCTTCAAGGCCGCCGGTGCCGTTCGGAATCTTGGTGAAATCGCCAACGCCATACCGCTTCTGCTCGGTGGTGAAAGCGCAATGATCGGTCGCCACAACCTGCAGGCTGCCGGCCTGCAGACCTGCCCACAGGCTGTCCTGATGCAGCTTGTTGCGGAATGGCGGCGACATCACGCGCTGGGCGGCATGATCCCAGTTCGGATTGGCATATTCGCTTTCGTCGAGCAGCAGATGCTGGATCAACGGTTCGCCATAGACCCGCATGCCTTTCTGGCGGGCCCGGCGGATGGCCTCATGCGCCTGTTCGCACGATACATGAACGACATAGAGCGGCACGCCAGCCATGTCGGCGATCATGATGGCGCGGTTGGTGGCCTCGCCTTCGACTTCGGGGGGGCGGGAATAGGCATGCGCCTCCGGCCCGTTATTGCCCTCTTCCATAAGCTTGGCCTGCAGCTGTGCGACAACATCGCCATTCTCGGCATGGACAAGTGGCATCGCGCCCAGCTCTGCACAACGTTGGAAGCTGGCATACATCTCGTCATCATCGACCATCAGCGCGCCCTTATAGGCCATGAAATGCTTGAAGGTGTTGATACCTTTCTTCACCACTTCGGGCATTTCATTGAATACCTGTTCACCCCACCATGTGATCGCCATGTGGAAGGAATAATCGGTTGTGGCGCGAGAGGATTTGTTGTCCCAGGCCTGGATCGCCGTCAGCAGTGACTGGTCCGGTGCCGGCAGACAGAAATCCACTACCATGGTGGTGCCGCCCGACAGTGCGGCACGGGTGCCGGATTCAAAATCGTCACTGGAATAGGTGCCCATGAACGGCATTTCGAGATGCGTGTGCGGGTCGATACCGCCCGGCATGACATAGCATCCGGTGGCGTCCAGCGTTTCGGTGCCGGACAGGCCTTCACCAATCTTCGTAATCCTGCCGTTCTCGACAAGAACATCTGCCTTGTAGGTGCGGTCGGCGGTGACGATGGTTCCATCCTTGATGACGGTGCTCATAATGTTTCTCCCTGCTCAATCATCGACGATACCGGCGGTTTCGACGACGGCATGAAACAGCACGTCGGCGCCCGCGGTCGCCCAGTCCTTGGTAATGTCTTCGGCTTCATTGTGCGACAACCCGTCGACACATGGGCACATGATCATGGCTGTCGGTGCGACCCTGTTGATCCAGCAGGCATCATGGCCTGCCCCCGACACAATGTCGCGATGTGAATAGCCAAGCCGTTCGGCAGCCCGGCGAATGGCGCCAACGCAGCCATCGTCAAATTCGACCGGGTCGAATTTGCCAGCCTGTTCGATCTCCATCTGCAGTCCGATTTCGTCGCAGATTTCCCCGGCACCGGCGCGCAGCCTTGCCTCCATATCATCAATGACTTCCTGTTTCGGATGGCGGAAATCGATGGTGAAGACGACCTTGCCGGGAATGATGTTGCGCGAATTCGGAAAGACATCGCAATGCCCGACGGCACCAACCGCAAGCGGCGCATGCGACCACGCGATCTCGTCGACCAGCTGGGTGATCCGCGCCATACCGAGGCCGGCATTGACCCGCTTTGGCATCGGGGTGGATCCGGTATGCGCCTCCTTGCCGGTCAGCGTGACCTGCAGCCAGTTCAGCCCCTGCCCGTGGGTGACAACACCGATATCTATATTTTCATCCTCGAGGATCGGGCCCTGTTCGATGTGAAGTTCGAAAAAGGCGGCCAGCTTGCGCGCGCCAACCTCTTCGTCCCCAATCCAGCCGATGCGGGCCAGTTCATCGCCGACAGTCTTGCCACCGGCATCGGTGCGGCCATAGGCCCAGTCAAGCGTATGAACGCCGGCGAAAACACCCGATGCCATCATTGGCGGCGAGAACCGTGTGCCTTCTTCATTCGTCCAGTTCACCACCTCGATGGGGTGGCGGGTCTTGATCCCGGTTTCATTCAGTGTGCGGATGATCTCCAACCCGGCAAGAACACCCAGGACACCGTCATATTTTCCGCCGGTCGGCTGGGTGTCGAGATGGCTTCCAACCATCACAGGGGGCAATGACGGATCGGTGCCCTCGCGGCGGGCGAACATGGTTCCCATCTTGTCCAGCCCCATGGTCAGCCCCTCGGCCTCGCACCAGGACTGGTACAGGCGGCGTCCTTCGGCATCCTCGTCGGTCAATGTCTGGCGGTTGTTGCCGCCGGCAACACCTGGACCGATCTTTGCCATCTCCATGAGTGACTCCCAAAGCCGGTCGCCATTGATCCGGAAATTCCTGCCACGCTGGTCCATCAACGTGCTGTTCATGTCGGACGCCATTTACCGTTTCCTTCCTCTCTTTATGGTCTTTCCCCGGTCTTCAAGTTGCCGGTCTTCAAGTTGCCGGTGTTTCAATTGCCGGTGTTTCAGTCTTTGTGCCCCGTCTGGTGGCTAGGGAGAATGCGGAACCGTGCCGTCGAGGATCCAGCGTTCCTCGGCGGCCGCGTCGTGCATGTCCCTGGCGCTGTCCGGCATGCGCGGGTTGGTCTTGAACTGGTGGTTTGCGGCAAACAGCATCCATAAGGCATGCAAATCATTCGGTTGCAGATTGGCACTGTCAGGCATTGTGGCACACTCCCTAGAAATCGCGGGCCCTCGAATTCGCGGGGTGCCTGTCACGCAGGCATACCCGCGGGTCGACCGTCTCGGCTGTCTGGCCGGGTTGACCTTCCACGACCGGGGTGGAAACGGTGTCACTAAAATTATGAAATATCATTTTTACCGTTTGGTCAAATATCTTAGGATGACCTGACCGGAAAAAATGAACTGCCGCGAAATGGGGATTTATGTCAGGTAATGTAAAGCCGCGCGCCTTGGACAGATCGGCGGGTGGCAAGACCCGGATTCAGAAAGAAAACGAGACGCGGATCCTGCATGCCGCGCTTGAGGTGTTCTCGGAAAGCGGGTTTCACGGGGCGACGCTTGATCGCATCGCCGCGGTGGCCAGCATGTCGAAGCCGAACCTGCTGTATTATTTCAAGAACAAGGAAGAAATCCACATTGCCCTGCTGACCGGGCTGCTGGATGTCTGGCTGGCACCGCTTCGCGAAATCCGCCCCGACGGCAACCCGGTTGACGAGATCGGGTCCTATATCCGTCGCAAGCTCGACTCCTCGCGCAGTTTTCCGCGCGAATCACGGTTGTTCGCGAACGAGATCCTTGCCGGCGCACCCCATATAGGGGATTTCCTGCAGACCGAGCTGAAACAGCTTGTTGATGAAAAGGCGGCCATTCTGCAGGGCTGGATCGATGATGGCCGGATGGCCCCCTGTGACCCGCGTCATGTGCTGTTCGCCATCTGGTCGACAACCCAGCATTATGCCGATTTCAGCGTCCAGGTGCGGCATGTTCTGGGTCTCGGTGCAGGCGACAAGAGCTATTATGACGAGGCCACAACCATGCTGGAAACACTGTTTCTGGGCCAGCTGATCAACCGGGATATACCCGGCTGATTCATTGGCTGGCCCCGGTGGGGTCTATTCCGCCGCGTCCCGCATCGGATTGTTGGGATGCATCGTCCAGTTGCCATATTCATCGGACACCGGTTTTCCGGTGCGGTGGTCCATGTCGCCGGCCGGGATCTGTTCCATGGTGATGCAGTTTTCCACCGGACAGACATTGACGCACAGGTTACAGCCGACGCATTCCTCGTCGATCACCTCGAACCGCCGCTCGCCGTCAACCATGTTGGTGATGGCCTGATGTGATGTGTCCTCACAGGCGATATGACACCGCCCGCATTTGATGCAGCTGTCCTGATCGATACGCGCCTTGGCGGTGTAGTTCAGGTTCAGATACTGCCACTCTGTGACGTTCGGCACGGCACGGCCGTAAATGGCGTCGAGAGTGGCATGGCCGGCATTGTCCATCCATTGTGCCAGCCCTTCGACAAGATCGTCGATGATCTTGAATCCATAGGTCATGGCGGCGGTGCAGACCTGAACATTGCCGGCCCCGAGAGCCATGAATTCGGCGGCGTCCCGCCAGGTGGTAACGCCGCCGATTCCTGAAATGGGAAGCGAGGCCGTTTCCGGATCGCGCGCAATGGAAGCCACCATGTTCAGCGCGATCGGCTTTACCGCCGGGCCGCAATAGCCGCCATGCGTTCCCTTGCCATCAATTGTCGGCTGGGGTGCGAATGAGTCGAGATCGACAGAGATGATCGAGCTGATGGTGTTGATCAGTGATACCGCATCGGCACCGCCGGCATGCGCCGCGCGGGCCGGATACCGCACATCGGTGATGTTCGGCGTCAGCTTGACGATCACCGGCATACGGGTGTTCGCCTTCGCCCATCGTGTCACCATCTCGATATATTCGGGAACCTGGCCAACCGCCGCCCCCATGCCGCGTTCCGACATGCCGTGGGGACAGCCGAAATTCAGCTCGACACCGTCGCATCCCGTATCCTCGACCTGCCGCAGGATCTGCTCCCAGCAAGGTTCCTCGCAGGGGACCATCAGGCTGGTGACAACGGCACGGTCGGGCCAGTCACGCTTGACCGACTTGATTTCCTGAAGGTTCACTTCAAGTGGCCGGTCGGTGATCAGTTCGATGTTGTTCAGCCCCAGCAGACGCCGGTCGGCACCCCAGATCGCGCCATAGCGCGGGCCGCCGACATTGACGATGTGAGGGTCGAGACCGAGGGTTTTCCATACCACCCCGCCCCAGCCTGCCTTGAAGGCACGGACGACGTTGTATTCCTTGTCTGTCGGTGGTGCCGAAGCAAGCCAGAACGGATTGGGGGATTTGATTCCAACGAAGTCATTTCTAAGGTCAGCCATGGATGCCTCCTTCGTGACAGGGTCAGGCGGACAGTGCCGCGTGGATTGATTCGGCCGCGTCGCGCCCCTGCGCCACCGCGGTCACCGTCAGGTCGTCACCGCCGGCGGTACAGTCGCCGCCAGCCCAGACAGACGGGTTGGATGTCCGGAAGGTGTCATCAACCTTGATGCGTCCCTTTTCCAGCGTGATCCCGGCAAGCGCGCTGCCGGCATCGAGAGTCTGGCCAATGGCCTTGAACAGCTGGTCGACCTCAAAGGTCTGGAATTTACCGGTGCCGGCGAGCTTGCCACCGGACAGGCTGGTATATTCCATCTTCACCAAAAGACAGCCACTGTCCGATTTCGTGACCGAGACAGGCTGCATCCAATGCCGGATATTCACGCCCTTGGAGGTTGACTGGTTCTGCTCGACCTCGGAGGCATTCATCTGTTCGCGGCCACGCCGATAGGCGATTGTCACTTCCTGGGCACCAAGAAGATGCGCCTGCGTCGCGACATCAATGGCGGTCATGCCGCCACCGATAACCATCACGCGCCGCCCAACGGGGATTTTTGCCATGTCAGTGCTTTGGCGCAGCTCGGCGATGAAATCAACGGCGCTGGCCACGGCATCCTCCTCCTCGCCATCAACGCCAAGGGCGTTGACCCCGGCAAGGCCGATGCCGACAAACACCGCGTCATGTTTTGCGGTCAGATCGTCAAGTTTCAGATCATCCCCCAGAGGCGCACCGGTCACAATCTCGATGCCGCCAATGGCGGTGACATAGTCGACTTCATGCTGCGCAAAATCATCAACCGTCTTGTAGGTGGCAATGCCATATTCATTCAGGCCGCCGGCCTTTTCGCGCGCGTCATAGACAGTGACCGTATGGCCCTTCATTGCCAGCCGGTGGGCACAGGCAAGCCCTGCGGGTCCGGCCCCGATGACGGCAACGCTTTTGCCGGTTTCGGCGGCGCGACTGTAAAACTGGCGGCCATGGCTCATCGCATGGTCTGTCGCGTGGCGCTGCAGCAATCCGATCTGCACAGGCTTGCCCTCGGCAGCCTCGCGGACACAGGCCTGTTCACACAGCGTTTCCGTCGGGCAGACCCGGGCGCACATGCCGCCAAGGATATTCTGGTCAAAGATTGTTCGTGCCGACCCGTCCAGATTGCCGGTCGCGATCTGGCGGATGAATTTCGGAATGTCGATTCCCGTCGGGCATGCCGTCACGCAGGGCGCGTCATAACAGAAATAGCACCTGTCCGCCGCGACCATCGCTTCATGCGCGTCAAGGGGTGGGTGCGCGTCGCCGAAATTTTCGTCGTAATCGCCGGCGTCAAGCCGGCTGTCGAGGATACCGTCCTCGAGATAGCGATCGACCATTTTCGTCTCCACTCGCAGCAAAGCCTGTCTCTGGCCGCGGTGCGTGGCGCGCGTTTCGGTGTGCTGCCACTGACCGAGGCCCCAGACAAAAAGAATGCCGGATAATTTCGCTTTGTCCATTAATTTTTTACCAAATGATAAAATTTTGATCCACTATGGTGGTTCGGCATCGCCCAAAGCGCTTTCACCTGTGGCCGTCAATATGGCAGGGTTGCAGATGAAACCGGGAATGGGCTGACAGCAACAGGATCAGGAAAAGGGGGGTAGCAGGCGATGGATGCAAAGCTTGAAATCCGCAAAATGGTGGCAACGGTCGAGGATCTTTTCACGGATGCCGGCGTGGCGGTATCCGGACGAAGCCGGAAATGTATTGTTGCGGCGGTGATTGCCAACCCGCTGGCAGGCCAGCCCGACGGCGACCTCGAACGTCTCAAGGATCTTGGTGCGGTGGTTTCGGCAAGGCTGGTGGCCCGTGGGTTGGAAGCGCTCGGCGCTGCGCCGGATGATGTCGAATCCTATGGCAAGGGTGCGATCATCGGCATCAATGGCGAGATCGAACATGCCGCGGCCTTGATCCATCCGCGCTTTGGCGCGCCGGTTCGCGGTGCCCTTGGCGAGGCAACAGAGATTATCCCATCCACCAAGAAGCTTGCCGGTCCGGGGGCCAGCATAACCGTCCCGATGACAAGCAAGCAGAGCATCTGGGATTTTGACCATATGGACGCCGCCGAGATCAGCATCGACGATGCGCCGCATCCCGACGAGATTGTGGTCATCCTCGCGCTCGGCGTTGGGGGCCGCCCCCGCAAACGTACGCAGCCTGACAGCTGATCCGTTCATTGTCCGGGGCAGGGGGTCACCTTGTCCGGCGAGGAGCGTTTGTGTTGAGGAACACCGCATAGAGTGATGTTGTGGCGGTGATGAAGAGCCGGTTCAGCTTTGTCCCCCCGAAACAGACATTGGCTACCGTTTCAGGGATATGGATCTTGCCGACCAGATCGCCATCGGGGCTCAGGCAATGCACGCCGTCACCGGCTGAACTCCACAGATATCCATCACAATCCACCCGGAACCCGTCAAAAAGGCCATTCGTGCTGGTTGCGAATACCTCGCCGCCGGACAGAGACCTGCCATCATCCGACAGGCGATGCCGGCGGATATGTGCCGGGCCGTCCGGATCGTGCGAGCGTCCGGTATCGGCGATATAGAGTGTCTGCTCATCAGGCGAGAAGGCCAGCCCGTTCGGCTTGACATAATCGGTCGCCACCGCAGCGACCTCATTGGTATCGGGATCCCAGCGATAGACATGGCAGGCACCGATCTCGCTGTCTGTCCGCCGGCCTTCATAATCCATCAGGATCCCGTAGGACGGGTCGGTGAACCAGACCGATCCGTCGGACCGGACAACGGCGTCATTTGGCGAATTGAACCTTTTGCCATCATATATATCGGCAAGGACTGTCAGCGACCCGTCATGTTCGGTCCTGGTCACGCGGCGGGTCAGATGCTCGCAGGTAACAAGCCGTCCCTGTCTGTCGACGGTGTTGCCGTTCGAATTCTGCGATGGCTGACGAAACACCGAAACCGAGGAATCGGTATCGTCAAAGCGCATCATCCGGTCATTGGGGATATCGGACCAGACAAGATAGCGACCAGCGGCAAACCAGGCCGGCCCTTCGCACCATCTGCCACCGGTCCACAGCCGTTCGACATGCGCATGTGGCAGCGTGCGATTGGTGAATTCCGGTTTGATGATTTCGATTCCCGTTCCCTCGATAACGCCAAACATCGTGATCCACCTCTTTCTGTCGTGACAACGCGCCGCCACGAGTGTCCGTCTTCTTTTGGCGCAGGGCAACGACAATATCCAGCGTGGTCACCTGCCGGGTCATACATGCCGGGTCATGCGTGCCGGATCGTGCTTCGAGGTGGCATGACAGGCGAAGGCGGATTAGACTGCCCCCCACCATCACCATACCGGATGACGAGATTCGGAACACCACACCAAGCTGACCCGCGCCGAGCCGGGTCATTCAACGCGGAATTTGGAACCATGACACAGTTTGCCCATTATCCTAGCCTGGCCGACAAGGCCGTGATCGTTACTGGCGGTGCCTCTGGAATCGGAGCCGATATCGTGCGGGCCTTTGCCGCCCAGGGAGCCAGAGTGGGTTTCCTTGATCTCGATGCCGCTGCCAGCGCCGCGCTGAAGGACGAGATTGACGGGATCGTGGAGTATGAAATCTGCGACCTTCGCGATATTGCCGCGATGCAGGCCGGTCTTGCCGCGCTTCGGGCGCGGCTTGGGCCCTTCACCACACTGGTCAATAATGCAGCGCGTGATGACAGGCATGACTGGAAGGATGTCAGTGTCGAATTCTGGGATGAACGGATGGCAACCAATCTTCGCCACATGTTCTTTGCCATTCAGGATGTCGCGCCCGACATGATCGAGGCCGGTGGCGGATCGATTGTGAATATCGGCTCGAACTCCTGGTGGGAAGGGCAGGGTAATTTTCCGGCCTATACAACGGCGAAATCAGCGGTTCACGGGCTGACCCGCACGATGGCGCGCGATCTTGGCAAGCACCGGATACGTGTGAACACCGTTGTCCCCGGATGGATCATGACCGAACGCCAGAAGGAATTGTGGGCAACGCCGGAGGCGCTTGAAAATCACCTGAAGCGGCAATGTCTTCCCGATCTCATCGACCCTGTCTATGTGGCGCGGATGATTGTGTTTCTGGCATCGGATGATGCCGCCATGTGTACGTCGAACAACTATATGGTCGAGGCAGGGTCGATCTAGGTCCGGTAATACAGGGCAGGGATGGACAGCGGGGCCGGATGTGAATGTCGCAATTCTTTGAAGAGCTGGATTACAGGCAGACGCAGCTTGGCGAACTGATCCTGCGCCGGCGTCGCGTGCTGGCGCTGGATCGTGATGTCGTCGAGGTCATCCTGAATGACGAACATCTGATGTCGGAGATGTTCACCGCCTCGGAAATCGCACTGGCCGACTTGCCGCTGCGGCGCCTGCGGATGGATTCGCCCGACATTCTGGTTGGTGGGCTGGGGCTGGGATACACGGCGGATGCCGTGCTGGCACATGACCATGTCCGGTCCGTGACGGTGATCGAATATCTTTCCCCGATCATCGACTGGCACCGGGCCGGTATTCTGCCGCTTGGCACCAGCCTTGCCGAAAATCCGCGCTGTCGGTTCATCGAGGGTGATTTCTTTGCGCTGGCGCTTGGCGATGGCGGATTTGACCCGGACCAGCCGGGTCGCCGGTTCGACGGCATTTTCCTTGATATCGATCACAGTCCGGATTTTCATCTGAATCCCAGCCACGCGGCGCTCTATGACGATGCCGGGCTGGAACGCCTGAAAAGCCATCTGACGGCAACCGGCATCTTTGCGCTGTGGTCGAACGATCCGCCGGATTCGCGGTTTCTGTCTCGTCTGACGACGCATTTCAGTGCCGCCAGCGCCGAAGAGGTTGTCTTCTTCAACCCGCTTCTTGGCGAGGAGTGTGTGCAGACAGTCTATCTGGGGTTTATGTCTGGCTACAATTCGGATTGATATACGGTGCCTGCCATTGACGGTTGCCATGATATGGGAATGGTCGCTAGGCGCCTTTCCGGAACCGCAGGATCGTCACACCGCTCAGCCCGGCAAGGACAAGGCCGATCGTCGCCTGTGCCGGTGCGACGCCGATCCGGTCGATCAGCATTCCCATCAACACCGCTCCAAGCGCACCGCTGCCAATCGATACGGTCGTCCACAATCCCATCACCCGGCCGCGGAAATGGTCGTCTATCGCCATCTGGACAAGCGATTGCAGCGATATCGCAAGCAGGGTCACGCTGCCGCCAAGCAGCATCACCACTCCAACCGCCGTGGCAAAGCTGTTGATCTGGCTGAGACTTGCCACAAGCAGGGGCACCAGCAGAACCATGGCAAGAACATGTGGCTGGAACACATCCGGCTTCTGGGCCTGTGAGATCGCCTTGAAGATCGCCGCGCCGGCCGCGCCCGCGCCGGCTGCTGCGGTGATGAATCCCAGTCCCGCCGGCCCGCGCTCGAACACGCCATTGGCAAGCACCGGCAGGGTTTCAAGAACGCTGCGCCCGGCAAGCGCGCCGATACCGGCAAAGATGATGGCCGATCTGACAAGCCGGCGCTGCAGCGCATAGCGCCAGCCTGCCAGCAGGTCGCCAAAATAGCTGCCGGGATCCGGTATTGTGGTCTGTGATCTTTCACGCGGGCGCATGAACCACAGGGCCAGCACCGGCACCGCATAGCTGCTGGCGGTCAGGACAAGGGCATGCGGGACGCCAATGGCATGGATCAGCGCGCCGCCGGCTGCCGGCCCGATCAGCCGCGACAGGTTGAAATTCAGGGCTGTCAGCGTCACTACCGAGGACAGCTGGTCGGCTGGTGCCAGGCGCGGCGTCAGGGACATGCGCATCGGGTGATTGGCCGACGAGATCACGCCGGTCAGAAGCGAGACCCCGGCCACAAGTACCGGTGTCACCGCGTCGGCAAGGCAGATCCAGGCAAAGATGGCAGACACAATGCCGGCGCAGGAATAGCTGATGATGCTGCCGCGCCGCACGTCAATGCGGTCCGCCACGACGCCGAACAGCGGGCTGACGAACAGGGTCGGGACAAAATTCAGGAACGCCACAAGCCCGACAAAGCTTGGCGAACCGGTCAGCACCCAGGCCAGCCATCCGATGATGACCCGCTGCGCCCAGAACCCGTTCAGGGCAATGTGCAGACTGACGATATAGTGTCTGAAAGGTGGGGACTTTAACGCTACGAGATTCATTGTTTCACTACATCACAACTTCACTACATCACAACTTCACTACATCACAAGCTGTTGCCAGAGGTCAGCCCTGTCTGCGGCTGTCTCTGTCATGGCATATCCCTGCCAAAGAGTCGGTGCAGCGTGTACATGGTGGCCGCCACACAGGGGCCGATGCCAAACGCAAACAGCAGGGTGCCGATCCCGACAACGCCGCCAAGCGACCATCCGAGTACCACCGCGCTCAGCTCGATGGCGCTGCGCACCCAGGCGATCGGAAAACCGGTCCGACGCTGCAACCCTGTCATCAACCCGTCGCGCGGGCCCGGTCCAAGATTGGCGATCAGATAGATGCCGCCCCCGATGCCGGTAACGATCACACCGGCGGCAGCTTCGGCAACCCGGAGTGCCAGCGAGTCGAATCGTGGCAGCCAGGGTAGCGCCACATCAAGCACCACCGAAATGATGACGATATTCAGAATCGTGCCCATGCCCGGGATCTGCCGGAGCGGTATCCATGACAGCAATACCATGACGCTGACGACAAAGGTGGCGAGGCCGACGCTCCATCCGGTGACGGTGGTGATCCCCTGGGCAAGGACCGTCCACGGGCTGACCCCGACGCCGGAGGCAATCAGCAGCGCCTCGCCCAGCCCGAAGACGACAAGGCCGACGGCCAGCATCACGACTGACAGCAGGGAAGGCTTTATGGTCAGCGGGTGCGGCGCGCTCCAGAACAGCCGCGGCACGGCCCTGACCTTCAGGAAGCCGAATTTTTCGCCTGCCGTCATATTTTCGGTGGTCCTTCAGATGTGCGCGCCGGTCGATCGCCGGAGAGGCATGTCTGGTTCATATCACCCGGTGACGGGGGTGTCGTCAAGCTGGTGCCGGATTGCAGGGGTCTTGTGCGTCCTGGCCCTTGTTTTTGGCGCTGTTGTGTTCTGTTTGCGCCGACGGGTGTCAGGACTGGTCAATTCTGATCGTCGCGGGGTCACCGTCATCATAGAGCCGGTCGACAAACCCGGCGCGATGCCGCAGCACGGCATTGTTGTTCAGATTGCCCTTTGCAGTGATTTCATGGGCTTTCACCGACGGGGCGTCGCCAAGAATGATCGCCCGGACAATCCTGTTGGATGAACCGGTCGCCCTTGTTGCCATGTCTGTCAGAACAGATCCGATCTGCGCGCAATAATCCGGGTCGCGAATGGTGCCGTCTTCATGCGCCTGCAGGTCAAGCTGGGGGTCCGGGAAAACCAGCATGCCGATATCGGCGCGGTTTTCACCTGTGATCACGATGTCCTGGACAAGGCCGGCCAGTGCCGGAAGCGCGGCAAGCCGGATTTTTGCCGACTGTACCCAGACAGCCGACAGAAGTTTGAAATCCTCGCCAATCCGGCCATCGAAACGCAACCCGGTTTCCAGCTTTCCGGGGTCCGCGAAACATACCGCGTCACCGGTTTTCATGAACCCTTCTTCATCAAAGGTTTCGGCATTCTTCTCCGGCTCATCATAATAGCCATCCATCACATTCGGCCCGCGCACGCGAAGTTCGAACCGGTTTTCTTCAAGCGGGATGAGTCTGGCCTCGAAAGCAGGGCCGGGAATGCCGATCATCCCTGACGTGGCACCGCCCTCGTAATGGATCAGTGACATTGGCGCTGTTTCGGTCATGCCCCAGCTTGATGTCATCATCGGCACACGGCCAAGCTCGGCCATCGCCAGATCCTCGATCCCCTGCCAGACATCGGCCGGCAATGAGGCGCCTGCATAGAAAATGAAATCAAGATCGGCGAAGAAATGATGCCGCAATTCGGCATCATTGCGCATCGCCTCGACAAGCATCGCATATCCCACCGGAACATTCGCCGACATGGTGGGCTTCAGCATACGCAGATTTTCAAGGGTTCTGTCGAACAGGCCCTTCACCGGCTTGCCGGTGTCAAGATACAGCGCCCCGCCAAAGGCAAGTGCCATGTTGAAGTTCGAATTGCCGGCAAAGACATGGTTCCAGGGAAGCCAGGACAGAATGACGGGGGGCCGTGCCTTCAAAAAGGGCAGGCAACCGCCATACTGGTTCTGGTTCACGCACAGCATGTGATGGGTCTGTGGCACCCCCTTGGGTGTCGATGTCGACCCCGATGTGAACAGGATCTTGGCAAGCGTCTGCGGCGTCACGCTGTTGCGTGCGGCTGTGATATCGGCCGTTCCGGCAAGCAGCCGGTCAAAGCCGATCATGCCGCTGTCCGGCGTGCCGCATGTCACTTTCACCGCAGCATCGAACTGTGGCAATGACAGCCCGGCGGCAAACCGTTCGGCATCCTCGGCAAAGACCATCGCCGGCCTGATTTTTTCCGCGATATGGATCAGACGCGGCAGGGCATCCGGGATCAGTGAATATTGCTCGGCAACCGGCACTGTGGCGACGCCGATATATTGCGCCGCGAGTTTGAGAATGCCATGCGTGATGCTCGGGCCGGACAGGATGATGATCTTGTCACCCGGACCAACGTCATGCTCAATCAATCCGGCGGCAACCGATCTGACCCTGGCGAGGGCATCGCCATAGGTCAGTTCAGACCATCCTGGGCCCGACCGTTCCGCAATGAATACCGCCCCGGGCGTTTCATCCGCCCAGCGGTGCAGCCATTCACCCGTATTCCGGACAACCGGATCCAGCGTGAGTCCAGAGGACAGGATCATCTCGCCATTCTGGCGATGGTCGATCAACAGCTGGTGCTTCAGGTAATCTTTCGTCGTAAACATCCGCGCCCCTCGCCAAAGCCTCTGGACAGGTTTCGGCTTTGATCATATTGTTATAAAATATAACAATATGCAGTGTGTACGGCATGTCAACAACGGACAGCGTGCCGCATGGGCATACGGCACTGGCATATCGCACGGGCATACAGCACGGGCATACGGTACGGGCATGACATTCAAGATGCCGATGTGAAAGGGCAGATGACGATGGAGATAGCAGGACAACAGGTCTGGATCACCGGTGGTGGCAGTGGACTGGGTCTTGCCTGTGCCCGACATTTCGCGGCAGCGGGCGGCAATGTCACGATCTTTGATCTGAATGATACAGCGGCGCGCGAGCATGCAGCCGATTGCGGCGCGGCGGTGGTGAAGCTGGATGTCGCCGATGAAGCATCGGTCGACGCCGCGGTCGCGTCCACGGTGGCGCAGACAGGCGCGCCGCGGGTGCTGGTGAATTGTGCCGGCATCGGTCCTGCGGCGCGTATTGTCGGACGCGAAGGCGCCCTGTCCACTGACGTTTTCACCAAGACGATCAATATCAATCTGATTGGCACCTATCTGATGATGAGCCATACGGCCCGCGCCATGCTGGCGTCCGATGCCGTAAATGACACGGGCGAGCGCGGCGTCATCATCAATACCGCATCGGTGGCGTGGCAGGATGGGCAGCTTGGACAGGCTGCTTATGCGGCGTCAAAGGGCGGTGTGGCATCGCTGTGCCTGCCGGCGGCGCGCGAGCTTGGCCAGTTTGGTGTGCGGGTGATGACCATCGCGCCGGGGCTGTTCGAAACGCCGATGACGGATGGTCTGCCGGATGATCTTCGTGATGCCCTTGGTGCCAATATTCCCTTTCCTTCACGACTTGGGCTGGCCTCGGAATATGCGCTTCTGGCCGCGCAGATTGTGAACAACCCCTATCTCAATGGCACCGTGATCCGGCTGGATGGCGCACTGCGTCTTCCCCGCAAATAGCACCCGTCCCGGGAGAGTGATGATGAGCGAAGTTCTTGATGTCTCTGTCAGCGACAGAATTGCCGTTGTGACGATGACGCGCCCCGGCAAGCGCAATGCGATGAATGAACCGCTGATGTCGGCGCTGGAAGGGTTTTTCTATTCCCCTCCGGATGGTGTCAGGGTGGTCATCCTGACAGGCATTGAAGGCCATTTCTGTGCCGGACTTGACCTTGCCGAGCATGAAACGCGGACCGCCGAGGAAAATCTTCATCACTCGCGCCGCTGGCACAAGCTGATGGACCAGATCCAGTTTGGCGGGCTGGTGGTTGTGTCGGCGATGTTTGGGGCCGTGATCGGTGGCGGGCTGGAGCTGGCAAGCTCGACCCATGTCAGAATTGCCGAGGCTTCGACGATCTTTCAGCTTCCGGAAGGGCGGCGCGGCATCTTTGTCGGCGGCGGGGCAACGCTGCGGGTCGGGCGGATTCTTGGTGGTGACCGGATGACGGAAATGATGCTGACGGGCCGCAAATATGGCAGCGAAGAGGGGCTGTCACTGGGGCTGGCCCATTATGCCTGCGGCGATGGCGAGGCGCTTGATCTGGCGCGCAGTCTGGCGGACAAGATCGCCAGCAACGCCCCGATGTCGAATTACCTGATTGTCAATTCGATCCATCATGCCGGCAACATGGCGTCAAGCGATGCGCTGTATGCGGAATCGCTGGCGGCGGCACTGTCACAGACCACCGAGGATGCCGCCGAAGGGCTTCGCGCATTCCTTGAAAAGCGTCGGCCAACCTTCAGGTGAGATGATGGGCAGCCCGGCACGATTATCACAGACAATGCCGCGAGGGGGTGTCGACCGCGTTGGCGATGCCGCGCTGTCACGGTTGATCGGCTATAATCTGAAACGCACCTTCAATGGCATTCATGTCGATCTGAGTGATGTGTTGCGGCCGCTGGGGCTGCGGATGATCACCTTCACGATCCTGACCATGCTGAAGGAAAATCCGGGTGTAAGACTGTCGAATCTGGCGCTGGCAATCGATATGGAAAAACCCAACATCGTCTCGCTGATCGACGAGCTTGCGGCGCAGCAGCTTGTCACCAGATCCGCAGATCCGGATGACAGGCGCGCGCGCCAGCTTCATCTGACAGCCGCCGGCACCGAACTGCAGCGCCAGGCCTATGGCCGTGTCTGCGAACATGAGGCCGCCTTTCTTCGCGACCTGAGCGACAGTGAACGTCAGCAGCTTGTGTCGATCCTTGCCAAGATCAGGCGCAGCGCCGGTCAGAGGGCATTCACAGCATGATATTTCGACCCTGCAGTACCTTGAGCTGAGAGGAGCAACCGTCCCATGATAGATCTCGACAGCATTCGTGCCATCGACATTCACACCCATGCCGAGGAACCTTGTGGCAACCATGCGGATGATGGCTATGACGATCTGCAGTCCACAATGGCCAAATATTTCAGGGCGCCGTGGACCCACCCGCCGACAATCGAGGAAACGGCGCAGCATTACCGCGAGCAGAACATCGCCGCCGTGATCTTTCCGGTCGATGCCGAGCGGGAGACGGGATATCGCCGTTACGCCAATGAAGAGGTGGCCGAAATCGCAGCGGCGAACAGCGATGTGCTGATTCCCTTTGCCTCGATTGATCCGTGGAAAGGCAAGATGGGTGTCCGCGAAGCCAGACGTCTGATGCGGGATTACGGCATTCGCGGGTTCAAGTTCCACCCGACCTTTCAGGGGTTCTATGCCAATGACCGCATGGCGTACCCGCTCTATGAGGCGATCGAGGAAAATGGGGGCATCGCGCTGTTCCATACCGGGCAGACAGGTGTTGGATCCGGTATGCCAGGTGGTAACGGCATGCGTCTGAAATTCAGCAATCCGATGTATATGGATGATGTGGCTGTGGATTTTCCCGGTCTGAAGATCATTCTGGCGCATCCGTCCTTTCCCTGGCAGGAGGAGGCGCTTGCGGTCGCCCAGCACAAACCGAATGTCTATATCGATCTGTCGGGATGGTCGCCGAAATATTTTCCCGAGATTCTGGTGCGCTATTGCAATTCAATCCTGAAGAAAAAGGTGCTGTTCGGGTCTGACTGGCCGATGATCACGCCGGAACGGTGGCTGCATGACTTCGAGAATATCGCCATCAAGGACGAAATCCGGCCGGACATTATCAAGCATAATGCCGCGCGGCTTCTTGGCCTGGGAGGGTAGGCTGACGTGAAGGATTTTACCGCCCCCGTAGAGGACATTCTGTTTTCCCTGCACCGGGTCGCGAATGCCGAGACAACCGGCAGCCATGATGTTGCGCTTGGCGCGGACATTCTCAGCCAGTTTGCGATCATCGCCGAACAGGTCATCGCGCCGACAAACCGTGCCGGTGACGCGCAGGGATGTCGGCTTGAAAATGGCCGGGTCAGGACGCCCGACGGCTTTGCCGACGCCTTTGCGCAAATTGCGGATGGCGGGTGGCTGGCGCTCGCCATTCCCGAACAATATGGCGGCATGGGGCTGGACCGCCTGACAGCGGCCGGCGTCTCCGAGATGTTCACCGGGGCCAATCACGCCTTGCAGATGGCGGCGGGGCTGTTGCCGGGGGCGGTGTCAACCTTGCTGCGTTTTGGCAGTGAGGACCAGAAACAGCGCTGGATCCCGCGATTGGCTGACGGGCGGACGCTGAACACCATGTGTCTGACCGAGGCCGGTGCCGGGTCCGATCTGTCACAGGTTCGAACGGTGGCGGCGCTGCAACAGGATGTCTGGCATCTTCGTGGCGAGAAGATATTCATCTCGAATGGTGATCAGGATCTGAGCGAGGACATTCTGCATTTCGTGCTTGCGCGCACGGGTCCGGTTGACGCCGGGATCAAGGGTCTGTCGCTGTTCCTGTGCCCGTCACAGATTGCCAGCGGGCGCAACAATGTCAACGTGTCGAGGCTCGAGGACAAGCTTGGCATTCACGGCTCGCCAACCTGCCAGCTTGTGTTTGACGGTGCCGAGGCCGAGTTGGTGGGGGACGAGGGGGGTGGTCTGGCGGCCATGTTCACCCTGATGAACCACGCCAGGATTGATGTAGCGTTGCAGGGCGTTGCCCATGCCGCACGCGCCTGTGATATTGCCGCAAGCTATGCACGGGACAGACAGCAGGGGCGGCAGGCTGACGGCGCGCCTGCCATGCTGGCGGCGCATCCGGATGTCAGGCAGATGCTGGATGAACAGAGAGCGCTGGCCGTCGGGTCGCGTGCCATGTGCCATCTTGCGCTTGTCGTTCTAGATGATCCCGGCCGGCATGCGCTTGCCGATTTTCTGACGCCTGTCTGCAAGATGTTTGGCAGCGAGGCCGGGATCAGGGCCGCTGATCTTGGCATCCAGGTGCTTGGGGGGTACGGCTATCTGGATGAGTACGATATCGGCCAGACATGGCGTGATGCCCGGATCACCGCAATCTATGAAGGTGCCAACGGCATTCATGCCCTGACAGCGGCAACGCGGGGTCTGCGGGCCCATGACGGTGCCGGCGCAGAGTCGTTTGCCGCCATGATCCATGATCTTGGCGACCAGCGGGCCGAAATCATCTCCCTTCTTGATGAGTGGCAGTCGCTGCGCCGTCAGACCGAAGCGCATGATGGCGTTCCGCCGAATGCGCGCCAGTTTGCCAGCATGACTGCCGAGCTGTTCTTTCGGGCCGCGTGGGTCCGTATCGGCAAGGTGGCGGTCGGTACGGCATTCGAGGCCGAGTTCACCCGCCTGGCCGATATGGTCCTTGCCAGCCCGCTGCCTTTGCCCCGCTTCAACAGCTGAACCCGCGGCCATTGCCGCGCGGTGCGGGTGCTGGTCAAGGGTATGATGGTGGGGCCGTCGTACCTATGACAGGCAGTCCCGCATCGAGCCTGCGAGGTTCCGGATCAGGGTGAAATACAGCTCCGGTCCGGCAGTGATTGTGGCACCAAGCGGGTCTAGGACTCCGGTCTCAGCTTTGGTGTTTTCCGTGACGGTTACCACCAGCTTTGGTTCGAATTGCGGTTCGGAGAAAACACAGCGCGCATCCAGACGTCGGACCTTTGACTGCAGGTCGCGGACCCGCTCCGCCCCCGGCAGGACTTCCGGCGATACCGTGATCGAGCCGACAGCGGAAACTCCGAAACGTGTCTCGAAATATTGATAGGCGTCGTGGAACACGACATATCCCCGGCCCTTTACCGGCGCCAGTTCGGCGTCAATTTCGGTGACCAGATCGTTCAGTCTGGCCACGATCCTGTCGGCATTGGCGGCATAGGCCGCCGCATTGGCCGGGTCGACCTGTGAAAGTCTGTCTGCGATTTCGCGGACCATCGCCCCGGCGTTCAGCGGGTCGAGCCAGACATGCGGGTTGAATTCATCTTCGTCATGCCCGTGCTTGTTATGCCCGTGCTTGTCATGCCCGTGCTTGTCATGCCCGGAGTCATCATGCCCGCGCTTGGCATGGGATTTGTCAGCGTGATCATGCTTGTGGCCTTCATCCTCATGATCATCATCGTCATCATGGTCGTCATCATGGTCGTCATCATCTTCATCGTCTTTGCGACCTTTATGGTCATCATGGCCGGAATCATCATGCCCATGATCGTCAAAATCATCCCCCTCCCGGACTTTGATCTTTGACAGACCCCGGCTGTCCATCAGCTCCACGGAAACGGCCTTCCTTGCGATGCCGGTGATGGATTTTTCCAGAAACGCCTCAAGCTCAGGTCCGATCCAGAACACAAGATCCGCATTCTGCAGCTGTCCGGCCTGTGATGGCTTCAGAGCATGGCTGTGCGGCGACCCGGCCCCGGCGACAATCAGATCGGGTGTGCCGACGCCCTGCATCACGGCGGCAACCAGCGAATGCACAGGCTTGATAGACGCAACAACCCTTACCTCTGCCCTGGCCAGCGTTGTGCTTGCCACAATCATTGTCGCTGCCAGCGCGGTGCCGGCCGTGATCAATGCTGCGGCCAGAAAAGTGGCTCTGATGAGGCGCATAATTGTCTCCAAAGGGGATGAAATCTGTGGCCCATAGTAATGTTATAGTATAACATAAATCAAAATTAATTTTCGGCCGTGCCGGATACAGCGTCATTCGCCATGCCTATGGTGTCCGGAACAGCACCTCATGGATAGAGAACGGAACATGCTCATATCACTTGAAGATGCCGGTATTTACAGATCCGACAGATGGCTGGTCCGTGGCGTTTCGATGAATGTTGCCCCCGGCGAGATCGTCACGCTGATCGGGCCAAATGGATCGGGCAAGTCCACAACTGCCAAAATGGCGCTTGGCGTCCTCAACGCCGACGAGGGACGGGTCCGCCGCAAGGCAAATCTGCGGGCCAGCTATGTGCCGCAGAAGCTGGATGTGAACTGGACATTGCCACTTTCGGTTACGCGGTTCCTGCGCCTTACCAACAAGGCCAGCATGACCCAGATAGACGCTGCGCTGACGGCCACCGACACGCGCCATCTTGCCAGCGCCCAGATGAGCCGCCTGTCGGGCGGTGAATTCCAGCGTGTGCTGCTTGCCCGCGCGATTCTGCGGTCTCCGGAATTTCTGGTGCTTGATGAACCGGTGCAAGGGGTGGATTTCAATGGCGAGATTGCTCTTTACAAGCTGATTGAGAAAATTCGCAATCAGCTGAATTGCGGGGTGTTGCTGATTTCCCATGATCTGCATGTGGTGATGGCGACAACCGACCGGGTGATCTGTCTGAACGGCCATGTATGCTGTTCCGGCACACCGGCAAATGTCGCCTCGAGTGACGAATTCAAATCGCTGTTCGGCGCGCATGCCACCCCCGGTCCGGCCGCCTCCGGTTTGGCATTATATGAACACCGGCATGATCATGAACATCTGCCGGACGGGCGGATCAAGAGTGATGACGGGGTCGGGATCGATGCTTGATGATTTTTTCACCCGTGCCGTCATTGGCGGCATTGGCGTCGCCATGATGGCGGGGCCGCTTGGCTGTTTCATCATCTGGCGTCGACTTGCCTATTTTGGCGACACGCTGTCGCATTCGGCGTTGCTTGGCGTGGCGCTGGCGCTGCTGTTCGAGCTGAATGTCACCGCTGCCGTCTTCGGCATGTGTGTTGCCGTGTCGCTTCTTCTGATGATGTTGCAGCGCCGCGCCAGCCTGTCTGCGGACACGCTGCTTGGATTGCTGTCCCATTCGGCATTGGCTGTCGGGCTGGTGGTCCTGGCTTTCATGACATGGGTGCGGGTCGATCTGATGGGGTTCCTGTTTGGTGACATACTTGCCATCACACCGTTTGATCTGGCCGTCATCTGGGGTGGCGGGGCTGTCGTGCTGGCGGTTCTGGTCCGGATCTGGCAGCCGCTGTTCGCGGCAACGGTCAATTACGAGCTTGCCACCGCCGAGGGTGCGCGCCCCGATCTTGCCAACATCATCTTCATGATCATGATGGCGGCCGTGATCGCGATATCGATGAAGATTGTCGGGGTGCTTCTGATCACGGCACTGCTGATCATCCCGGCCGCCACCGCACGCCGGTTTTCAACCTCGCCGGAGCAGATGGCAATCATCGCTGCCCTTGTCGGTATGGGGTCGGTCTGGCTTGGTCTGATGGGATCGCTTGAGTGGGACACCCCGGCAGGCCCCAGCATTGTTGTTGCCGCCCTTGGCTGTTTTGTAATCTCGGTTCTGCCGCTGCCAGGATGGCGGGCCGGGGGTGATGGCCACAAGGGCTAGCCGGGCCCGCGATCCGGCATGACATCAAGAAGATGCGGCAATTGGTTGGCGTCAGGCGCCGCAGTGCCTAAATAGAAACCAGTATGATGGATGGTAACGGTCATTTTGCACAGGCGCTGCAGCGCTCGCGTGGTGAAGCGGATATCGCTTTCAAGGCTGGCGATCTTGCCAGGCTGTATCAACGCGGCGCGGCCAAGGCCCTGTTGCCGCGAAGCCACGGCATGGCGCATGAAGTCGTCATTGTGAATACAGCTGGCGGCATCACGGGCGGTGATCGCTACCGCTATGGCTGTGTGGCCGATGCCAGCAGGGTGATTGTCACAACACAGGCCGCCGAACGTGCCTATCAAAGCACCAGCGATGATATTGCCAGCATGAATGTACAGCTGACCGCAAAGCATGGCGCGGCGCTCCACTGGATGCCGCAGGAAACCATCCTGTTTGATGGCAGCCGCCTTGGTCGGCGCATCGAGGTTGATCTCGACACCAGCAGTGAATGCCTTGTTCTGGAATCGCTCGTCTTTGGCCGGCATGCGATGGGAGAACGGCTTCAGAACTGCCATTTCACCGACAGCTGGCGAATAAGAAGGGATGGCAGGCTGGTGCATGCCGAGGCGCTGTCCCTTACCGGCGATATGGACAGATTGCTTGGCGCGCGCGCCGGCGTGGCGGATGCCCAGATGGCGGCGACCCTCGTATATGTCGGCCCCCGTCAGGACCAGCTGCATACAGAAATCACCAATCTGCTGCCCTGTCTTGCGTCGCGCGCGGCGGTCTCCAGCTGGCAGGGGCGGCTCGTGCTGCGGCTATTGGCGTGTGAGACAATGACAGGCAAGACCGACCTGTCACGACTCCTGAATTCATTGAGCGGCCAGCAGGTGCCGCGTGTCTGGCAATCATGAGGTAGGATATGAAACTGACACCCCGCGAAAAGGACAAGCTGCTTGTCAGCCTTGCCGCCATGGTGGCGCGAGGACGGCTGGCACGTGGCGTAAAGTTGAACCATCCAGAGGCGATCGCGCTGATTACCGATTTCGTGGTCGAGGGCGCGCGTGACGGCAGATCGGTGGCGGAGCTGATGGAAGCCGGCGCACATGTGATCACGGCTGAGCAATGTATGGAGGGTATCCCCGAGATGATCCACGATGTTCAGGTCGAGGCCACGTTTCCCGATGGAACCAAGCTGGTGACCGTCCACCATCCCATCCGCAAGGGAGGCGCGTCATGATCCCGGGTGAAATCATGCCGGCAGACGGCAACGTCACGTTGAATGAAGGGGCTGAGTCGATCAGCCTTACCGTTGCCAATACAGGTGACAGGCCGGTTCAGGTCGGAAGCCATTACCATTTCGCCGAGACCAATCCGGCGCTGGATTTCGACCGTGACGCGGCCCGCGGCATGCGCCTGGATATCGCTGCCGGCACAGCCGTGCGGTTCGAGCCGGGACAGCGCCGCGAAGTGACGCTTGTGCCGCTGTCGGGCATGCGCCGTGTCTTTGGCTTCAATCAACAGATCATGGGAGAGCTGTGATGCCGAAACAGATTTCGCGTGCTGCCTATGCCGACATGTATGGTCCAACGACCGGGGATAGGCTGCGGCTTGCCGACACCGATCTCGTCATCGAGGTCGAGAAGGATTACACCCGCTATGGCGAAGAGGTGAAATTCGGCGGCGGCAAGGTGATCCGTGATGGCATGGGCCAGTCCCAGACAAGCCGTGCCGACGGTGCCGTGGACACCGTGATCACCAACGCGCTGGTTGTCGATGTATCGGGAATTTTCAAGGCTGATATCGGGCTGAAAGACGGTGTGATCGTCGGCATCGGCAAGGCCGGCAACCCGGATACGCAGCCTGGGGTGGATATCATTATCGGCCCCGGAACCGAGGCCATCGCCGGGGAAGGTCATGTGCTGACCGCCGGCGGGTTTGACAGCCATATCCATTATATCTGTCCACAGCAGATCGAGGATGCGCTGCATTCGGGTCTGACAACCATGCTTGGCGGTGGCACCGGTCCCGCGCATGGCACGCTGGCAACCACCTGTACGCCGGGCCCGTGGCATATTGGCCGGATGCTGCAATCGGCGGATGCGTTTGCGATGAACCTGGCCTTTGCCGGCAAGGGCAATGCGGCGCTGCCGGCAGCACTGGAAGAACAGGTGCGCGGCGGGGCCTGCGCGCTGAAACTTCACGAGGATTGGGGCACCACACCGGCCGCCATCGACAATTGCCTGTCCGTTGCCGATGCGATGGATGTACAGGTGATGATCCATACCGACACGCTGAATGAAAGCGGGTTTGTCGAACATACGGTGGCGGCGATGAAACAGCGTGTCATTCACGCCTTTCACACCGAAGGTGCGGGGGGTGGTCACGCCCCGGACATTATCAAGATCTGTGGCGAGTCCCACGTCCTGCCATCCTCGACCAACCCGACCCGTCCCTATACGGTGAACACGCTGGAAGAGCATCTGGACATGCTGATGGTCTGCCATCATCTCGACAAGTCGATCCCCGAGGATGTGGCCTTTGCCGAGAGCCGTATCCGGCGCGAAACCATCGCGGCCGAGGATATCCTTCATGACATGGGCGCCTTTTCGATCATTGCCTCGGACAGCCAGGCCATGGGCCGCGTTGGCGAGGTGATCATCCGCACATGGCAGACAGCGCACAAGATGAAGGTCCAGCGTGGCCGCCTTCCCCAGGAAACAGGTGACAATGACAATGTGCGGGTGAAACGCTATATCGCCAAATACACCATCAATCCGGCGATTGCGCATGGCATCTCGGCACATATCGGATCCATCGCCATTGGCAAACGCGCCGATCTGGTGCTGTGGCATCCGGCCTTTTTCGGTGTGAAACCGGAAATGGTGATCATCGGCGGCAGCATTGCCTGTGCGCAGATGGGCGACCCGAATGCCTCGATTCCGACGCCGCAGCCTGTCTATACCCGCCCCATGTTCGGCGCGTTCGGCAGGTCGGTTGAAAATTCAGCCGTGACATTTGTCAGCGCGGCTGCACAGGAAGACGGTATCGCCGACAGGCTTGGCCTTGCCAAGACAACGGTGCCGGTGATGAACACCCGGACCATTTCCAAGGCCGACATGGTTCACAATGCCTACTGCCCGCAGATCGAGGTGAATCCCGAGACCTACGAGGTGCGCGCCGATGGCGAGATACTGACCTGTGAGCCGGCCAGGGAACTTCCGATGGCACAGCGCTATTTCATGTTCTGAGGACGTCGGTGATGCATCTTGCCCAGGACATCGAGACACATATCCATGACGGTGACGCCGCAGACACGGTGACATTGGACTATGAGGCCCGTTTCCTGCGGCGCAGGCGGCTGGTCAGTGATGGCGGCGAGGCGTTTCTGGTGGAACTTGCCGAAACAAGGTCGCTCAACCAGGGCGAAGGGTTTCGGCTTGATGACGGGCGCGTCATTGCCGTGAGGGCGGCACCGGAACCGCTGTTGGCGGTGCGGCATCATAATCTGGCCCGCATTGCCTGGCATATCGGCAACCGCCACACACCCTGCCAGATTCTCGAAGATCACCTGCTGATCCGCGAGGATGCGGTGCTGCAGGCAATGTTGCAGGGGCTTGGTGCAGAGGTAACAGTGCTGACAGCGCCCTTTACGCCCGAAGGCGGTGCCTATGGGCATGGTCGCACGCATGGTCATGACCATGAGCATTGAGATGACAGCAACGCCCTCACACCATCTACTCACCCTGCAGAACTGGTTCTCGCCGGCCTTTCCCATCGGTGCCTTCAGCTATTCCGGGGGGCTGGAAACGGCCATCGCCGGCGGCGACGTCACTGATCGTGACAGTCTTGCGGCATGGCTGACGGTCCTGCTGCTTAACGGCACGGCCTTTACCGATGCGGTGTTCCTGCGGGCGACGCTGGCGGGTGAGGAGGTGAATGACCTGTGTCTGGCGCTGTGTGCCGGTGCCGAGCGACACCGGGAGACAACCGAACTTGGCGCGGCCTTTGCCACCGTCATGCGGGAGACGCGCGCACTCGATCTGCCATCCGGCTGTGCCTATCCCGTTGCTGTCGGGATGGCGGCCCGTCATCTTGGGCTGGACAGCCGGGCAACAATAGCGGCCTTTCTACAGGGTGCCTGCATGAACCAGATTTCGGTGGCGGTCCGCGGCGTGCCGATCGGACAGCTTGACGGGCAGTCCTGTCTGGTCTCGCTGATGCCGGTGATTGACCAGGCTGTCGCCACGGTCATGACAACAGATGTGGAAGCTGTTGGCGGCTTTGCTCTGGCAGCCGATCTTTGTGCCCTTGAACATGAAACAGCCACACAGCGGATTTACAGGACATGACTGTGCAGACCTCCCCGACATCCCGGTTGAAACATGGTCCGCTCCGCGTTGGCATCGGCGGACCGGTCGGGGCCGGCAAGACAAGCATGACCGAGGCGCTGTGCAGGGCCCTGTCGCCACATCTTTCAATGGCGGTGATCACGAATGACATCTACACCCGCGAGGATGCAGATTTTCTGGTGCGCGCGCAGGCGCTGCCGGCCGAGCGGATCCGCGGGGTGGAAACCGGTGGCTGCCCGCATACCGCCATCCGCGAGGATGCCTCGGTCAATCTTGCTGCCATCGAGGATCTGAAACAGGCCTTTCCGGATCTTGATCTGATTCTGATCGAATCCGGAGGCGACAATCTGGCCGCCACCTTCAGCCCGGAATTGGTTGATCTCACAATCTATGTCATCGATGTCTGCATGGGTGCCGATATTCCGCGCAAGAAAGGGCCGGCGCTTCTCAGATCCGACATGCTGGTCGTCAACAAGATCGAGCTGGCCCCGCATGTCGATGTCGATCTTGATCAGATGCGGGCCGATACAAGGGCCGGTCGCGGTGACCTGCCATTCATCTTTGGGTCCATGCGCAGGAATGCCGGCGTCGATGAACTTGTCGCCTTCCTGAAGGAGGCGGGCGGGTTATCATGACACCGACAGCCAGAGCCATGTTCGGTCGCGGATCTGGATCCCCCCGACCCATCCAGAGGTGACCCCATATAGAGGTGAAAATGTCCGACATCGATACATCCATTGGATTGAACGCGGATTTTTCCAAACGCGTTGTCATTCGCCCCGATACCCATATCTGGGAAGGGTCGCCGATGCCGGGTGTGCAGAGAATGAAACTGGACCGCATCGGCGACGAGGTCGCGCGCGCCACCTCGTTGGTGCGCTATGCGCCGCATAGCCGCTTTTCACCACATGAACATTCCGGTGGTGAGGAAATCTTTGTTCTGGAAGGCGTGTTTGGGGACGAGCATGGGGACTATCCGGCCGGCACCTATATCCGCAACCCCATCGGCACCAGACATCAACCGGTGATCGGCGCTCAGGGCGCCACGATTTTCGTCAAGCTCCACCAGTTCAGCCATCAGGACCAGACGCAGCTGGTAATCGACACAAACACCGCGCCCTGGCATCAGGGTCTGGTCGACGGGTTGACGGTGATGCCGCTGCACCAGCATGACGGCGAGAATATTGCGCTGGTGAAGTGGGCACCCAATACCCGGTTCAACGCGCACAGGCACTGGGGTGGCGAAGAAATACTGGTGCTTGAGGGCACCTTCCATGATGAACATGGCAGCTATCCCAAGGGAAGCTGGCTACGCAGCCCGCATCTGAGCGAACATTGCCCCTATACGACACAGGATGGCGCGCTGATCTATGTCAAGGTCGGGCACCTGGCCTGACAAAGGGGCTGCTGTCTGCCTGTCTATTGTCTGGCTCTACTGTCTGGCTCCATTGTCTGGCTGGCCCCAAGGTGACATCGCGGTCCGGTTCCCGGACGTTCCATGAAAACGAGGCCCCATTGTATTTTTCGCTATTCATCAGCGCGTTTCTGGCGGCAACGATCCTTCCCGCGCAATCCGAGGCGGTGCTGGCCTATCAGCTGTCGGTTTCGCCCGGCGCGATGGTCGGACTTGTTGCTGTGGCGACAGTTGGGAACGTTCTGGGGGCTGTGGTGAACTGGGGGCTGGGAAGGGGTTTCACCCGATACAGGCACCGCGCGTGGTTTCCCGTTCGCCCGCACAGGCTGGAAAGGGCGGAAAACCATTACCGGCGATTTGGTCGCTATTCCCTGTTGTTGAGCTGGGTTCCCTTTATTGGTGATCCCATTACCGTCGTCGCCGGCCTGTTGCGTGAACCGTTATGGTCGTTTGTGCTGCTGGTGAGCATCGCCAAATCTTCGCGCTACATCGTGATCGCGGCGGTTGTGTTGAATGTAATCTAGGCCCCGCGCCAACCGGCAGGTTTTATTGCCGGCATATCGAAAGATCAGCGAATTTTCGGGAATGCCATTTCAGGTTTGTAGTCGGCGAATGAATCGAGCGTCTGCCGGTTGCATTGTTCCTGCAGGTCGGTCCCCGGCTGGACTGCGGTAACCACCGGGTATTTCGCCCGATAGCCGGCTGTGCGGTCATTGTCTTCCATGGCGATGGCCATGATGCCGGCGACAATGCCCTGTTGCCGTTCGACAAGACGAATGGCACCGTCCATCGTGCCACCTGTCTCGATCCATTGATCAACAAGAAGAACCTTTGTTCCGGCGGCAAAGGCCGGCATCCGCATTTCCATGTCCTGCGTCCGTCCGGAATAGTTAGAGAAGGATACGGCGTCTGTATCGACACAGAGCTTGCCGGCCTTGCGGATTGGCAGGAAACCGACACCGATCCGCGTCGCGATGGCAGACCCCAGGACAAACCCCATCGCATCAAGACCTGCCACCACGTCACATGTCACACCTTCGAGATCGGCTGTGAGGTCATCAAGCAGCTGGGTGAACGCTTCGCCATTGATGTAGATCGAGGTTGGATCAAGCCAGGCAAATTTCTCGCCCTTTGTGTTTGGCGACATGATGTCGAGATACCAGCGTGCGTTTCCAGTGTCGGTCATGATGCGTCTCCCATTTTGCGACATACATCTATCAGACGCGACAGACGCGCCGGGTCAATGTTGTAGAAGTCGTTTTCCAAATTAATTCCGGTGGCGACCATGAAACAATCGACCATGGCGTAGTCATGGGCGTTCTCCGGGGTGATTCCGGACGCAAGCGCAATGGGCCGGTCGGGAAGCGCGCTCCGGAACTCCTCCAGCTTTGCAAGGTCGGCGGATTTGCCGGTCGCGATACCCGAGGTGGTCACCACATCCATAAAGCCGCCGGCAATGCCCGCAGCGCGGCGATAATCGGCCGGGTCGACGGGGCGTTGTTTCTTGAACGCCGTCCCGCCGAAATACAGCCCGTCCCAGCCGGATGTTGCCCGCGTTGCGGCGATCATTTCAGCTTCTGTCTGTGTGCCCCCGCTGTCGTCAACGCGCTCTTCAATGCGGGCGTCGTCTGCCCAGTAGGCGTCAATTCTGATGCCACGCGCGCCCAGATCGCCAAGGATGGGAAAGGCCTTCAAACCGGTCACAGCAAGAAAGTTCAGGCCAAGCCACAGATCCGGATACCGGCCGCGAATCGCTTCGACTATGGGCAGGAACGGCTCGATCCCGAAATCATGATTGATCAAAAAACACCCGTTGAGTCCCGCCTCGATGATCAGGTCGATATTGACCGCGGTCTGACGTTCATCCAGCACGTGGATGACCGGGAGTATGACAGGTCCAGGAGTGTTGAATTCGGCATGAAAATCAGATTGTTGCATTGTCATGATCAAAGTTGAATTGACGTCATATGCGATACACAAACGACATCACTCTAGTGCAAAATCAGCACATCGTTGCAGGCAATAAATTACCTAATATTGACAGCCAACCTTTACAGGACCGTAAAACTGATCATGCTGCTTTGTAAACAGCGACCATCAAAGGCGCGGCATAATTATGGGAGCAATTAGATGAAATCCACTGCAAACCTTCTCGGCTCAAAGCTGTCACGGCGGAAAGTGCTGACCTACGGCGCTGCAACCGCCCTGTCGACCCCCTTCATCTCGCGGGCCTGGGCCGCGCCGACCGAGATCAACATGCTGGCCTGGTATGGCCATGGCGAGCCCGACATCGTCGCCGAATTCGAGGCGGCCAACAACGTCAAGTTCAAGCCGAAATATTACGCTGGCGGGGACAACATGCTGGGGCTGATCGCGCAGTCGCCTCCCGGCACCTATGATGTCATTCTCTCGGATGGCGAATTCGTGCAGCAGTTGAACGCAGCCGGATATATCGAAGAGCTGAACTCCGCCGATTACCCGTTTGATGACATGCTCTATGAGGATTTCACGAAATTTCCAGGGCATTGGGCAGATGGCAAGCTGTTCTCGATGATGGTGCGGTTCGGCCATCTTGGCGTGTCCTACAACAAGAACGCCATCACGGCCGAAGAAGCGATGAGCTATTCATGTTTCTGGAAGCCCGAGGTGAAGGGCAAGGTCGGGCATTTCGACTGGCATCTGCCAAGCCTTGGCATGATGAGCCTGTATAATGGCAATGGTGCCGGGCTGTGGGATCTTTCGGATGGTAAATGGGATGCCGTCCAGGAAACCACCCTGTCACTGCGTCCGCAGGTTGGCGGTTATTTCGATTATGGCGGCACCTTCAACTCGCTGAAGAATGGCGAGATGCTGGCAATGTGCGGCATCGGTGACTGGATCACCGGCGTTCTTGAAAAGGACGGCGCGCCTGTTGGATCTGTTGTGCCAAAGGAAGGCGGCATCCAGTGGACCGAGTCCTATTGCATCGGCAAGGGGTCGGACAAGGCTGACATCGTCAAGAAGTTCATCCAGTACATGCTGTCAGCCGAAGGTCAGGTGAAGTCGGCGCAGATGGCTGCCTATCCGGGTTTCGCCATCACCAAAAGCGGCCGTGCCAAGCTGATCGAAGTCGATCGGGCCGAGGCCGAGCGCACAGGCCAGGTCGACGGCATGGCCAATGATCCGATCACCCTGGTCAAGGAAGGGCGTATCCATTACCGGAACATTCCGGTGCAGCAGTCGCTGGAGGACTGGAATGACTTCTGGTCCGAATACAAGAACGCCTGAATGGGTTTGATGACTGAAGGGAGGGCGGCGGTCCGCGCCGCCCGTCCCGTGACCGGACGATGGCATTCCGGTTGTCAATGTGATGAATGACTCCACCCCAACCACAGCTGCGTCATCTGCTGCGCGGCGATCCTCGGTATTCAAGCTGACATTTCGGCTGCCCATTGTTCTGTGGCAGTCGCTGTTCTTCATCGGTCCACTTTGCTTCATGGTGGCGATGTCTTTCTTCATCGTCCGCAATTACCGGATGCAAGAAGATTTTGTGATGAAGAACTGGGCCAAGATGCTTGGCCGCGATTATTTCTGGGACAGCTATATTCTGACCTGGGGATTGGCCGGGATTGGCACTGTTGTGACGATGCTGGTGGCATTTCCAGCTGCCTATGCGCTTGCTTTCAAGGTCAGTGAGACGGTCCGGCGCTGGGCCATTTTCATGCTGATCATCCCGTTTTTCACAAGCTATCTCGTGCGGATTTTCTCCTGGTATGTGATCCTTGCCGAAAGCGGTGTCATCAATGCCGGGCTCAGCTATCTGGGACTTGGTCCCTTTGTGATGCTGAACACCAAATTCGGCACGATTGTCGGCTATATGACGCTGACATTGCCGCTTGTCGTGATCCTGCAGACCTTTGCCCTGGCGAATGTCGACAAATCGCTTGTCGAAGCGGCGTTCAATCTTGGATGCCGGCCTTTTCGAACGATCTACCGGGTCATTTTGCCGATGGCGCGAACAGGGCTGATCATCGCCGCGGTGTTCTGTTTCATCCTGTCTTTCGGTGATTTTGTCAGCCCCTATTATCTCGGCGGCTCGAAACCGCCGACATTGCCGATCCTGATTGTCGATACGGTCAAATCGGGCCAGCAATGGCCACGCGCCGCCGTCGTGGCGGTGGTGATGATGGTGACGCTGTTCGTGGTGGCCTTTGCCGGCATCATGGCGGCCTATCGGCGGAGAGTCTGATGACGGACAATCGCACTCTTCGCTGGTGTCTGTATGGCTATCTTGCGCTGGTCTTCCTGTTCATCTTTGCGCCGATCATGTTCAGCGTGATCTTCTCTTTCAACTCGGACAGGTTCCCGACCATCCCGCTCGGCAGTTTCACGCTGAAATGGTACCAGACAGTCTGGAATGATCCGGATGTGTGGGAAGCGGCGCGTACCAGCCTGATCGTGTCACTTTCGACCGCGACCATCGCGACGGCGCTTGGCTTTGCCACCGCCTATACAGATTACCGCTACAGTTTCCGTTTGAAGCCGATCTATCTCGGGCTTGTGCTGTTGCCGCCGACCATTCCGTTGATCATCATGGCGCTGGCCATGCTTGCCTGGTTTGCCAAGCTTGGCATTTCGGGACAGGTCATGTCGATCATCATCGCCCACAGCGTTCTTACCGCGCCGTTCGCGATGGCGATCATCCGTCTGCGGCTGAGCCAGATGGATCCGAGCCTTGAAGCTGCGGCTTGGAATCTGGGGGCGAGCGAATGGGGTGCGATGCGCCGTGTCATCGTGCCGTTCTGCAAGCCGGCCATTATTTCGTCCTTCTGTCTGACCGCGGCGGTGTCGTTTGATGAATTTGCCATTTCCTGGTTTGTTTCGGGACTCAACAAGACCATCCCGGTCATCATCCTCGAGATCGTTACCGGCAATATCGACCCGCAGGTCAACGCAATAGGAAGTTTTGTTTTTCTCGTCTCGATGACGCTGGTGATCATCGCACAGGTGGTGCTGATGACCCGTCGAAAGAAGGAAGTTTGATCCCATGGAAACTCCACTTGTTGAATTCAGAGCGGTGGAAAAGCGGTTTGGCGATTTCGTTGCCGTAGAACGGGTCAATTTCACCATCGAAGCAGGGGAGTTTGTCGCCATCATGGGGCCGTCCGGCTGTGGCAAGACGACAACGCTGCGGATGCTGGCAGGTCTCGAGGCACCTTCAGAGGGTGACATTCTGATGGATGGCCGGGTGATGAACCATGTGCCGGCCCATGAACGTGATACGCCGCTTGTCTGGCAGTCGCTTGCGTTGTTCCCGTTTCTGACAGCCCGCGAAAATGTCGAATTCGGCTTGCAGATGCGCGGCGTTGGTGCTGCCGAATCCCGCCGACGGGCGCTGGAATGGCTGGACCGGATGGAAATTGCGGAATTTGCCGAAAGAGACATCGCCAGCCTTTCCGGAGGCCAGAAACAGCGTGTCGCGCTGGCCCGCTCGCTGGTGATCGAACCGCGAATTCTGCTTCTGGATGAACCGCTCTCGGCACTTGACGCCAATCTTGTCATTCGCATGCAGTCTGTGCTGACAAAACTTCAGCGTGAGCTTGGCATTACCTTCGTCTATGTGACGCATTCCCAGTCCGAGGCCTTTGCCATGGCCGACCGTGTGGTGATCATGTCACGCGGCCGCATATCGCAGATCGGGACGCCAAAAGATATCTATCGCGCGCCGGCCAACCGGTTTGTGGCTGAATTTGTCGGCCGGAACAACATCATCTCCGGCACCGTCACAAAGACCACCGCAAAGACGGTCACGATCGATGGAGGCCTTGGCAGCTTCACCGTGCAGCTTGGCCAGCATAACAGTCCGGCAAAGGGGGATGTGGCAAGCTTTGTCGTGGCTGCAGACCTTGCGCAGATATCTGTCACAAAACCCGGTTCTGGCAACAGCATCGCCTGTTCGCTGATTTCCGAGGAATTCATCGGGTCTGTCGTGACCCTGTTCCTGGAGGCGGCGGATGGCAGTGAATTGAAGGTGCAGTTGCAGGAACGCGAACTGTCGAAGATGGACCTGAAGTCTGCAACCACAATCTATCTCAACTGGGCGGCTGATCACGCCCACTATATCGGCGTGGACTGACAGCGTCCTTCACCGACGCAGACGTAAGGAAGGCAAGGATGATCCAGAACCCGATCCCATGGCCCAACGGCGCGCGATGCGCCTGTGTGATTTCCTTTGATATGGATGCCGACAGTCTGATCCATATCGCCAGGCCGGAAGATTCGCATGACAGGCTCTATCCGATCAGCATGGGGCGCTATGGTCCGAATGTAGCGATTCCGCGGATTCTGGAGACCTATCGGCGGCTTGGCATCCAGCAGTCCTTTTTTCTTCCCGGCTGGTGTGTCGAAACCTATCCGAAAGCGGTAGAGGCCATTCTGCAGGGTGGCCACGAGATTGGCCATCACGGCTATCTTCATGAAGACCCGATCGAGGCACCCGATCAGCGTTACTGGTTTGAACGCGCGCTGGCGGCATACCGGAAATATTGCGGTGGCACGCCGGCGGGGTATCGCGCGCCTGTCTATAATATCAACCAGGAAGTCGTTGATCTGCTGGTTGAGCATGGGTTCCGGTACGAATCCTCGATGATGGCTGACGATATTCCCTATCGGGTTGAAACAGCCAGGGGCGGGTTCTGGGAAATGCCGGTGCATTGGGGCACCGATGACTGGCCGCCCTTCGCGCATTATGCCGAGATCGGATATATGATGCCGGTAAAGGCGCCATCGCAGGGACTTGCCGCGTTCTGGGAGGAATTCGACGCCGCCTATGAGGCGGGTGGGTTTTTCATGCTGATTGTCCACCCCTTCCTGACCGGCAGGCTGGCGCGCTGGCGTCAGGTTGAAACATGGCTGGAGGAAACCCTTCAGACAAAGGATGTATGGTTCGCCCGGCTGGATCAGATTGCCGATCATCTGGACGGGCTGGTGGCGCGCGAAGAATACAGGCCGCGGGTGGAAACCCTGCCCTATTACACAGGGCCGCAGGGTGGCTGAACCGATGGCTCAGACAGGACAGGACAGGACAGGACAGGAGAGTGTCATGGTGACCGATACCGACAGGCAGATGCTGAAGATTGCCTATGAACAGGCAAAGCTGGGCTTTGATGAGGGGGGATGCCCCATCGGGTCGGTGCTGGCGCGCGGGGGCCGGGAGGTGTCTCGTGGTCATAACCAGCGCGTGCAGCAGGGGGATCCGATTGCCCATGGAGAAATGGACGCCCTTCGCAAGGCTGGCCGACAGAAGACCTATCGGGATACGGTTCTCTACACGACCCTCAGCCCCTGCATGATGTGCAGCGGCACCATTGTGCAGTTCGGAATTCCGCGCGTGGTTGTCGGGGAGAACACCACCTTTGGCGGGAATGAGGATTTCCTTCGCCAGCACGGCGTTGACGTGGTGATTGCCGACGACCCGGACTGTATCGCGCTGATGGAAAGATTCATCCGCGAAAAGCCCGAATTATGGGCCGAAGACATCGCGGAGGACTGATCCGGGGGTGAAGACGCCTTCCTGCGGCCAGACCGGCAGCGTTCCGAACCGTTCACACGCTGTTGAATGAGGGGTATCTGCTGGCATCTCGCGAAGGTCGACATTACCGGCTTTGTCCCTCGGTACTGCGTCTGGGTGACGGTTGTCAATCAAGCCGTGAATTGCTTGAGATCGCCCAGCCTGCCCTGATGCAGGCTGCCATGGTAATCAGCAGGGGACTTGGATGGAAACAAACAACATCCGCAGGATCCGAAGAGACATTCGGCCTCGCGTACATGCTTGTGGACGGTGTTGCGGGACAAGCCCGGTCGCCGGGCAACAAGACCGACATTTCCACCTGTCTCTTTCCGGCTCCACTTGATCATTGCTCAGGCGTTCCGCCAGTGCCGAGGTCCCACCAAAGCCCGGTCATCAGGCGCAGGGCGGTCTGCGTTGTGCCCTCGAGGATATGTTCGTTCGGGGCATGTTGCGAGCATCCTGCATAGGAATGCGGCACCCAGATTGTGGGCAGTCCCAGAACATCTGCGAACACATCATTCGGCAACGAGCCGCCGAGATTCGGCATCACGGAAATCTCGGCGTCATGTGTCCTGGCAAGCGATGCGACAACCCATTCTGCCCACGGGTGGTCAGGGTCAAGTCTGGTCGCATACATGGGGTCACGCTCGGCCTTGATTTCGATTGCCTCGAACCCGTGCCTGTCGAGATGCTGCCGTAACGCTGGCAGCAGTCGATCAGGGTCGGTGCCAACCACATAGCGCAAATGTCCGAAAGCAACTGCCGACGGGGGAATCGCATTTGCCGGTGACTGGGGATTGCCGGTCTCGAATGCACGGATTTCAAAAGTATTGCTGGCAAAGACCCGTTCAGCCGGGGTCATATCCGGCTCACCCCAGTTTGGATTTATGGACGGGGCGTTTTCACCGCCCCCAACATCAAGCCTGGCGATGGCGGCCCGCACCGAATCCGTTATCTGCGTGCTGCGCCAGCCCTCGACGAGGATCTTGCCAGTGGCATCGATCATGCTGGCGATGGCATGTGCCATTACAATGCCGGGATTGGTCAACAAACCGCCCCAGTTACCGGAATGATGGGCACCCTCATGCACATCAAGGCGCATGGTGAAATTGAACACGCCGCGTGACCCCATGAAAATGGTCGGCTTGTCCGGGTGAATGCGTGGCCCGTCCGACGCGATGAATACATCGGCGTCAAAAAGATGTTTGTGGGTTGCACAGAATTCCCTCAATCCCGGCGATCCGCGCTCCTCGCCCATCTCGAGCAGAATGATCACGTTGAATCCAAGGTTGCCACGCACATCCAGAACGGTCTTCAGCGCGGCAAGATTGATCGTATGCTGGCCCTTGTTGTCAGCTGTGCCGCGCCCGTACCAGCGATGTCCGACCTTTGTGATGCGCCACGGGTCCATGTCATCAATCCATCGGCCATCATACCCTGCGACAACATCACCATGCCCATAAGTCATCACGGTTGGCAGATTGTCGCTTTCCTGCCGTCTTGCCACCAGTATCGGGCCGGCATCGCTTCGCGGATTGGGGTGAATTGTGCAGTCAAACCCCATCGCGGAAAGATAGGGCACCATCTCATCGTCAAGGTAACTCTGCAGCGCCGCTTCGCAGCCTTCGAGGTTGCTTTCTGTCCTGAAGGCAACCCGCCGTGCCAGATCAACATCAAAAGACCCGTTAAGAAAATAATCGTCAATCCGGCTGAGTGCCTTGTCACGTCCCATATCTGCTCTCCTGAGAGATTTTCCTTAACCACTGCGCCAAATGATGAAACATCACCTCAATGATGGCTTGATGAGTTTTCGTACGCTGGGGGACACAAAAAGACCGGCAACCCCGCCAAAAAGCATCATATACCAGATCGCATTGTCTATGCCGACAAGGTCACCCAGAAAGCCGACGGCAGTTCCGCCACACACCAGACTGCCAAATGAAATCGTCGACCACCAGGTCATGACCCTGGCCCTGTAGTTCTCCTGAACCTCGAGTTGGATCAAAGTCTGCGCGCCGATCCCGACAATTGTCGCCGTGAAACCGGTGGTGATGAAAATCAGGATGACAGGTGTCAGATCGGCGGACATGTTCAACAGCGCCGTTGTCACGATTCCCAGCATGGCCATCGGCCAGAGGCCTTTCTGTATCTGTGATTTGTCAAGCTTGCCAAGCCCGATCCACCCCGAAGCAAGCAGTGATCCGAGACCGGCTGCAGCCGTGACAATGGCCAGGATATGGCTTTCTCCACCCATGATCTGGCCAACAATGGCTGGCTGGATTTCCAGAACGCCGCGTACAAAGAAGCTGTTCAACGCGACAAGACACAAGGTTGAAAAAATGATGGGTGTGCGAAGCGCAACCGCACCGCCATCAATCATTCGTTTCAGGAAACTGGCGGGCTCGGCTGTGTCGCCTGTTCGGGGTTGCAAGACAAGAAAATACAATGACACGATCAGTGGCACATACAGCAAGGTTGCGATGAAAAGTGTCTCCGAAAGCCCCAGCAGATGAATTGTCAGGCCAGCCAGGCCGGGGCCGATGATCCTCGACAGGTTCCAGGAAACGGAATTCAGTCCAACAGCACTGGCAAGATAGGGTCTTGGCACGACAAGGGAGATGAAGACCAGCCTGATCGGATGATGGAATGCACTTAGCAACCCGAGCGCCGTTGAACAGGCCACCAGGGTGAAAAGATTGTGCAACCCCAAAAGCTGAATGACAAAGATCACGCCGCTGATACCCACCATCATTATCTTTGTGGCAAGCATGGCATAGCGTGAGTTCCACCGTTCTGCGAACACGGCTATGAACGGCCCAAGCAGCCCGACAGGTGCCATCAGCAGCAGGGAGACAACGCTTGTCCAGAATGTCGATTCGGTGATCTGCCAGGCCAGCCACCCCAGCCCGACCTTTTGCACCCATGTACCCAGCAGAGACAGGGTATTCGTCAGGAAGTAACCGACAAAACTTGGAAGGGTGAGAGCATTCATGCGTTTGAATGGCGGAGAATGAATTGTTCAACCAGACTGTTAAATCCGTCTGCATCCTCGCAATAGGGCGCGTGACCAACGCCCGCCATTTCAATCCGCTCCGCGTTCGGCAAATCGGAAATCAATGCCTGGAGCGCATCGGGTTTGATGACAATGTCATCCTGCGCGGAGAGGATGAGAGTCGGGCACTCAATGTTCGAAAGATAGGGTGTCGTATCCAGATGCTGCATCGCCACACCGCCCCATCTTATGCCCTCAACGCGGATGTCTCCGGCAATCGACACCAGAAATTCATGCAATTCAGACGACAAGGTTGCCGACAGCATACGCTCAATTCGGAGCGTGCCATATTCGAGATCGTTCAGGCGCATTCGCTGGTCGATACGACTTTGAACATCTTCGGACAGTGGTTCGCTCTCGGGCCTGGCCCGTCCCTTGTGTGTGCAGGAAAGAATGAGGCCTGCACAATGGTGCCTGTTCTGTGAAGCTATCACCTGCGCCAGCATCCCGCCCATCGAATGCCCAATCAGCCAGAAAGACGGCAAGTTCAAGTTTGACAGCATTGAGGCGACCTCTTCGGCGAATCCGGCCATGCCACCTTCAAAAACCGATGTTTCACCAAAGCCCGGAGCGTCAATCGAAATTACCCGGAATGTGAGAAAATGAGTGAACTGGTAATGCCAGCTTGCGCTGTTGCCATTGAATCCATGCAGGAATACCAGGGTCGGCGGCTCGCCGGTGATGCCTACTGGCTCCTGTCGTCGATAGGAAATGCGCCGATTAGACTGTGTATCTTTGTAGATTGTTCTGCCGGGAAGATCTGCAAGCCCTGGGACCATCGCCTTGTCCTTCGTAAATTCTAGACAACAGGTTTTTTTCAATGAATAGTTTTTAAGACATAAATGCATTCGAGGGGAGAAAACAATGAGTGTGCTTCGACTATTTACCTTTGGCATGGCGGCGATGCTGTTCTCGGCAAGCGCCATGGCCGCGGAACTTCGGATCGGATTGAAATCTGAACCCAGCTCCATAGACCCCCATTATCATAATCTCGGGCCGAATAACGCATTTTCGACCCATATCTTCAGTGCGCTGGTAGGAAGCGATGAAAATCAGCAGCATTTTCCCGACCTTGCCGTTTCCTGGACTCCAATCAACGACACAACCTGGGAGTTCAAGCTTCGCAAAGGCGTGAAGTGGCATGACGGAAGCGATTTCACCGCAGATGACGTGATTTTCACTGTCGAGCGTGCGCAGAACGTGCCGAATTCACCATCAAGCTTTGTCACCTATCTCAAGGGAAAAACCTTTGAAAAGGTTGATAGCCACACCATCCACATCAAAACCGAAAAACCCTATCCGCTGATGCCGAACGATATGACGACCGTCAAAATCATTTCGGCGAAGGCTGGCACGGGTGCCTCCACCGAGGATTACAACAGCGGCAAGGCTGCCATCGGCACCGGGCCCTATCGGTTTGTAGAATGGGTTCCTGGCGATCGAATCGTGCTTGAGGCCAATCCCAATTATTTCGGAGAGAAAGCTGGTTTTGACAAACTCACATTCAAACCGATTAAGGCCGGCCCTGCGCGGATCTCGGCATTATTGGCTGGGGACGTAGATTTTATTGATAGCGTGCCACCATTGGATGTCGCGCGTCTGAAGACGCAGAGTTCAGTCGCATTGAGCAGTGGTCCCTCGAACCGTGTGATCTATCTGCACATGGATCAGTTCCGCGAGAATTCACCGCATATCACGGCGAAGGACGGCAGCCCGATCAAGAACCCGCTTCTCGACGTTCGGGTTCGCAAGGCGATCTCGCATGCCATCAATCGTGATGCCATCGTGGCACGGGTGATGGAAGGCATTGCTGTTCCGGCGGGACAGTTGCTTCCAGCCGGGTTCCACGGAGTGTCTAATAAAATGTCGCCGCCAAAATACGATCCTGAGCTGTCAAAGAAGCTTCTGGCCGAAGCTGGCTATGCTGACGGTTTCAAGATGACCATTCATGGCCCGAATGACCGCTATATCAACGACGCCAAGATTGCTGAGGCGCTGGCGCAGATGCTTACAAGGATCGGTATCGAGGCGAGTGTCGAGACAATGACCAAGGCTGTGTATTTCAGTCGTGCTTCAACCGGTGGACCTGACAAGTCGCCTGAGTTCAGCTTTATGGTTCTTGGCTGGGGCGCGGGTTCCGGCGAAGCTTCATCTCCGCTTAAGGCGTTGCTCCATACCTATGACAAGTCCAAGGGCATGGGAGCTGCAAATAGAGGCCGCCATTCTGATCCGAAGGTGGATAAGTTGGTCCAGAGCGCCCTCGCGACGGTTGACTCGGATGCGCGTGGCAAACTGCTTGCCGAGGCCACCGAAATAGCTGTGGGTGAAAACTTCGGTGTCATTCCGCTTCATTACCAGGTGAACACCTGGGCATCGAAGACGGGATACGCTTATACCCCGCGTACGGACGAGCGCACCATCGTGATGGGGCTGCAGGCGAACTAGCTTCAATCTTGAAACTTTGTGGCCCCACGCTGTTCAAATCGAGCGGCGTGGGGTCCGCTAACATGTTTGTGAGTGATTGATGACAGCTTTCATTTTAAGGCGATCTTTGCAGAGCGTTCTGGTTCTGTTTGTGATGTCGCTGATCGTCTTTGTTGGTGTCAATCTGGTGGGTGATCCGGTTGATATGCTGATCAACCCGGAGGCTGATCAGGCAGAGATCGAGCGGGTGATCAAGGAACTCGGTCTTGATCGGCCGGTTACCGAGCAATATTGGTATTTTCTCGTCAATGCTTTCCAGGGAGACCTTGGCAAATCCTTTGTTTTTGGCGAGCCGGCTCTGAAACTGATTGTCCAGCGGATGCCTGCAACCTTCGAGCTGGCCCTGTTTTCCCTGTCAATTGCTGTGGTCTTCGGCATTCCTCTTGGCGTCTATGCCGGGCTGAAGCCTGACAGCAAGATAAGCAAGACCATTATGGCAGGCTCCATTCTTGGTTTTTCCATGCCAACCTTCTGGGTCGGCATCATCCTGATCATGTTTTTTGCTGTTAATCTGGGATGGCTGCCTTCAACCGGGCGCGGCGATGTGGCCACGGTGTTCGGGATAACAAGTTCAATTTTCACCCTTGATGGGCTGTCGCATATATTTCTTCCGGCGTTCAATCTGGCGTTGTTCAAACTGTCGTCCGTGATCAGGCTGGCGCGCGCCGGAACCAGGGAAATCATCCTGCAGGACTATATCAAATTTGCCCGCGCCAAGGGGCTTTCGGAAAGCCGGGTGATCAATGTGCACCTGCTGAAGAATATTCTCATTCCCATTGTGACGATCATCGGGCTTGAATTTGGGTCGCTGATCGCCTTTTCCACGGTTACGGAAACAGTGTTTGCATGGCCCGGCATGGGAAAATTGATCATCGAGGCGATCTACAATCTGGATAGGCCAATCATCGTCGCCTACCTGATGATCATCGTGCTGATCTTTGTAACACTGAACCTGATTGTGGATATCACCTATTCGCTGCTTGACCCGCGTGTCAGGATCAAGGGGGAAAGCTGATGGCTCAGGAAACTGCAACCGCACAGTCGCAAGGCTACCCTTCATCGGGTTGGCGCAAATTCTGGGCAGATTATTCCGAAAGTCCGCTTGCTGTGGTGGCGCTGCTGGTGTTTGGAGCCATCATGTTCATCGCCATTTTTGCGCCGTTCGTATCGCCGACAAACCCCTATGATCTGGCAACTGTCGACATCATGAACAGCCGATTGCCGCCAGGTTCGGAAGATTTTGCCGGGAACATGTATCTGCTTGGCACTGATGGTGCGGGCAGGGACATGCTCTCCTCGATCTTCTACGGTCTCAGGGTCAGTCTTGGTGTCGGGGCGTTTTCCGGCCTTGTTGCATTGATCGTCGGTGCCATTCTCGGTCTTTCCGCCGCCTATTACGGTGGGCGTTATGAAACCTTCGTGATGCGTATCGTCGATATTCAGCTCAGCTTTCCGTCCATTCTGATGGCGCTGGTGATACTGGCCATCTTCGGCAAAGGCGTGGAAAAGACCATCATCGCCCTGATCCTTGTACAATGGGCCTATTATGCACGGGCGGCGCGCGCCAGCGCCCTGGTCGAAAAGAACAAGGAATATGTCGAAGCCGCGAAATGTCTCGCGCTCGGCGACCGGCGAATTATCCTGAACCACATCACGCCCAATTGCATGGCCCCCCTTATTGTTGTGGGCACACTTCAGACTGCCCACGCGATCTCCCTTGAGGCCACTCTGAGCTTTCTTGGTCTTGGTCTTCCCATTACAGAACCGTCGCTGGGGCTTTTAATCGGGAACGGGTTCGAGTTCATGTATACCGGTGACTACTGGATCAGCATTTTCCCCGGAATTGCGCTGCTTATCACGATTGTTTCGATCAACCTGGTTGGCGACCAGCTTCGCGACATGTTCAACCCCCGTTTGCAGAGATAGAGGTATCGATGGCTCCAATTCTGGACGTCAGAAATCTACAGACCCATTTCTTTACCAAGGGCGGCGTGCTGAAGGCTGTTGACGGTGTGAGCTTTCAGATCGGGGCTGGTGAAATTGTCGGACTGGTCGGCGAGTCCGGGTCTGGCAAATCCATCACCGGATTTTCCATTCTGGGACTGGTCGATGCGCCCGGCCGGATTGTTGGTGGTGAAATCCTGTTTAAGGGAAGCGACCTGACCAAGCTTCCGCCTGCCGACATCCAGAAGATGCGGGGCAGCAGGATCGCCATGATCTTTCAGGATCCCATGATGACCCTGAACCCTGTGCTGCGCATTGAAACGCAGATGACCGAGGCGATCCAGACACATGACAGCAGTGTTAGCAGGGATGAAGCGCGGCAACGGTCGCGCGATGCGCTGGGCATGGTGGGGATATCCTCTCCTGACGAGCGTATGCGGGCCTATCCGCATCAGTTTTCCGGCGGGATGCGGCAGCGGGTCTCAATTGCGATTGCGATGCTCAATCGCCCGGACCTGATCATCGCGGACGAACCGACCACAGCTCTCGATGTAACGATCCAGGGGCAGGTCATTCATGAAATGCAACAGCTCTGCAGGAAGACCAAGACCGCATTATTGTGGATCACCCATGATCTGGCCGTGGTTGCCGGTATTTCCAGCCGGATATGTGTGATGTATGCCGGCCGGATTGTCGAGCAGGGGCCGAATGAGGTGCTGATTGGCAGCCCGATGCACCCTTATACAAACGGACTTCTCGGCAGCGTGCCAAGCCAGAACCGCAGAGGTCAGCCGCTGCAGCAGATCGAGGGTATTGTCCCGTCATTGCTGAATCTGCCTTCCGGCTGCGCCTTTGAAAACCGGTGCAGCCATGCGGTCGCCGAATGCAGGCAATCAGCACCCGGGGAAACGGTAATGGATGATCAACGTATCCTGCGTTGTTTCAATAAAGTGGAGCAAAGCCGACCATGACACCATTACTCACAGTGTCCAACGTGTCGCGGGATTTCATCAAGTCGCTCGACCTTGTTGCAAAGTTTCTGAACCGTCTCGGGCAGGATCATCGGGAAGAAATCGTCCATGCGGTGGATGATGTCTCTTTCGAGGTTTTCAAGGGTGAGGTGGTCGGCATTGTCGGTGAATCCGGCTGCGGGAAATCAACGCTTGGCAAGATGGTTGCCGGCATTCTGACCCCGTCAGAAGGACAGGTTCGTTTTGAAAGCGCCAACAAGTCCGATGACGGACCACCCGACGACCTGAAGACACAGATGATCTTTCAGGATCCGTTTTCCTCTCTGAATCCGCGCAAGAAGGTTATCGAGATAGTGACCGAGGCGCCTATACATCACGGCTTGATTAAGGCGTCCGAAAAGAGGGAATTCGCCCTTGAGATGCTGAACAGGGTGGGGCTGGATGCCGAGGCTCTGGGACGGTATCCGCATCAGTTCTCCGGAGGACAGAGGCAACGGATCGGCATCGCCCGCGCTCTGGCCGTATCACCTGAATTGCTTGTGTGTGATGAATCAATCGCGGCGCTGGATGTGTCGATCCAGGCACAGGTTCTGAACCTTTTTGTCAAACTGAAACAGGATTATGACCTGACCTATCTGTTCATCAGCCACGATATCGGCGTCATTGAACATATCTCGGATCGGGTGATCGTCATGTATCTGGGACGGATTGTCGAGACAGCACCGATCGAGGCCTTTGTTGAACAGCCCAACCATCCTTACACGAAGGCGCTTCTCGAAGGTGTTCCCAGGCTTGAAATTGGCCAGCGTGACTATGAACCGGTCAGCGGCGAGATTCCATCACCGCTCGACCCGCCTTCAGGGTGCCATTTCCACCCGCGATGCAAGCACAGCACAGAGCGGTGCAAGGCTGTCAGGCCAGCATTGATTGAAATTGCACCGGATCATTTTTCGGCCTGCCATCTGAATGACAGTGACTGACAACTCGTCTTGGCCCGGTTGATCAGAAATCCCTGCCAGCCAGCGTCAATACAGTCCGGGTCAGCACTGCGCTGCCCTTGGCGATAGCCTCTGTCGTGGTGAATTCTTCTGGACAATGGCTCAACCCGTCTTGGCAGGGAATAAAGATCATGGCGGCAGGCGCTATGCGCGACATATGGGCCATGTCATGACCGGCACCGCTGGAAACATTGATGTGACTGAGTTCCAGTTCATCGGCTGAACGGGCCAGATGCGCTCTCAATGTTTCGTTCATCGGGGCAACTTTTGCCGCTGATATCAACTCCATCTCGATCGCGCATGATTCGCGGTGGCCGATCTCGGCATAGCCGGATTGAAGCCGGTCCAGAAAAAGATCTCTGGAATGTTCGTGCGATGCCCGCAGATCCAAGATCATCTTCACTTCGCCCGGCACGACAGCGGCACCGTTTGGGTAAACCTCAATTCTGCCGATGGTTGCAACAAAATGCCGATTGTCCTGTCCTGAAATATCAAGGGCGAGATCCCGGATCATGGTGACGATCATGCTTGCTGTTACCAGGGCATCCTTTCGACCCTGCATCAGGGTGGTGCCGCTGTGACCGGCATTGCCGGTCACACTTATGGAATATCTGCTGATGCCGGGAATGTCGGTCACCACACCGATATCAATCTGACCGGATTCCAGCCTGTCGGATTGTTCAATATGCAGCTCCAGGCACGCCATGATTGACTGGGCGTCCTGTCTTGGGGCCAATGTCGGTTTTCCGCTGCCTCCGGACTTCACGATTTCCGCGGCCAGCTGGCGATCGTCCTGATCTGTCCGCGATAGAATATCGGCGGTGAGCAGCCCTGCCATATGTCGGCTGCCAAGACAGGATGCGCCCCATACATTCAACTCCTCTCCGAGGAAGTCGACTATTTCAATATCGACAGGAAGGTCAATGGCATGCCTGTTCAGGAAATGAATTGTTTCAAGACCGGCGATCACACCGGCGATGCCGTCGAACCTGCCTCCTGCGGACACAGTGTCGATATGCGATCCGATGATGATTTTCCGGGATGTTGCCGCTTCGCCCACGGCTTTGCGTGTGCCGATAAGATTGCCCCCGGCATCGATGTGACATTCAAGACCTGCCGCTTCGAATCTTGACCATAACCACGCTCGTGCCTGTTTGTATTCCGGGCTGAAGACCAACCGCGTGAACGGTCGGTCCGGCTCCGTCATCGACGCAAGTTCATCAATGGCAGACTGAATGCGGCCGGGATCACTGTAATGATGGAAATGCTCTGTCATCTCGCTGATTTACCGGTGGTTCCTTGCGCTGTCTTGGCAGATCCAGCTAAGGTCGCTGGGGTAGAAGACAAACAATAAAACATCTCTTGCCGGGGTAGGGTACATGGACTTGATTGCTGAGCTCAAAGAAAAACAGACAGAGATGGCGTCCTGGCGTCAGCATCTCCATCAGTTTCCGGAAATCGCCTATGAAGAGGCGATGACCTCGGACTTTGTCGCCGCCAAACTGGAGAGCTTTGGCATCGAGGTTCATCGCGGTCTTGGCAAGACGGGCGTTGTCGGTGTTATCCATGGGCAGGACAGTGATGATGACATGTCGCCGGCTATTGGTCTGCGGGCGGATATGGATGCACTTCCGATGGAGGAACAGACAAATCTAGCCTACGCATCCAGACATCCCAACCGCATGCATGCCTGCGGTCATGACGGTCATACAACGATGCTTCTCGGCGCGGCGGAATATCTGGCAAAGCACCGTCAATTCAAAGGCAAGGTCTATTGCATTTTTCAACCTGCTGAAGAAGGTGGAAATGCCGGCGCACGCTCGATGATCAATGACGGTCTGTTCGACAGGTTCCCGATGGACTCTGTATGGGGCATGCATAACTGGCCCGGCCTGGAGACTGGACAGGCGCTTGCCCATATCGGGCCCGCCATGGCCGGGGCGGATATTTTCATCCTTACCATCGAGGGTGCGGGCGGACATGCGGCGATGCCGCATCAGACCAGAGACCCGATTGTGGCCGCAGGTATGATTACGGTGGCGCTGCAGACACTTGTGTCACGGCAGCTTGATCCATTTGACCAGGCGGTGGTTTCACTGACAAAACTGGAGGCCGGAAGCGCCTTCAATGTCATTCCGAATGTCGCCACCATTGGCGGCACCTTGAGAACGATGAAGGCGGGCACGCGCGAAGATTTTCTTCAACAGATCGAAACTGTCGCCAAGACGGCGGCAAAGGTGACCGGGTGCGAGGTGAGCATGGAGATCCGCCCCGGCTATCCACCAACGATCAATCATGAAGCGGATGCGCTGTTTGCGCGTGGCATCATATCCGATGTTCTGGGGCCAGGCGGGCTTGAAACCGACCTGACGCCGGCAATGGGGGCGGAAGATTTCTCCTACATGCTCCAGGAAAAGGAAGGTGCCTATATCTGGCTCGGCGCTGGCAAGGAGTCAGCGAACCTGCATAGCCCCCTGTTTGACTTCAATGACGACCTGCTACCCATGGGCGCCAGCCTGTGGGTGCGTATGGTCGAAGCGAAACTGCCACGCCACGCGGGCTGAGCCGAGCCGATCACAAATACGCACCCTCAGGGTCAGGACGGCTGTTCAACCACAGGTGGCTTGGCATCTTTTGGGATCGGGCAAATATACGGCGTTGTTCTTTGCCGCTGGTCATGAACCTCCCGCGCGGCTTTCAGTGTCTCCGGCGAATTGATCAGATGCGTCGCTGTTGCCGCCATGACCTTGGCAGCATGGACCATGCCCTTGTGGGCTGCTGGCATTTTGCCCTGTGCCACGGTTTGCCAGGTATGAAACGGGGTTCCAACAGCGCAGGTTGCCACTCTGGCCTGGACTGTTGGTGTGACCCAACTGACATCACCAACATCGGTAGATCCTTCGCCGCCAATGCTCGGTCTTTCAAGCGGGGCGACAAAATCGCAAAGCGGCAGGTCGGGAGGTGTCTCACGGCCGGCGCGCTGGAAGCTTGCAGCGATATCCTGTGCTGTCAGCGTTTTCCTGATTGCTTCGGCGAACACGGTGTCATCTGAATCGAACGGCACCGGCCCGAGTTTGTCGAACTCGCTCTGCATCGCCTGTTCCAGTGGCGCGTTGCCGACCAGATTGGAGACGCCGGAATAGACTTTTGCCTCCATTGTGGTGCCGGTCATCATCGCCGCACCTTTGGCGATGTCCTGAACACGTGCCACCATGTCACGAAGTGTGGCATTGTCACTGGCCCGGATCAGTTGCCTGACGGTTGCGGTGGCCTGAACGACGTTCGGTGCGGCCCCGCCAACATCGAGATAGGCATAATGGATTCTGGCGGAGTCCGGCATATGCTCGCGCATATAGTTCACCCCGACATTCATCAGCTCGCAGGCATCAAGGGCACTTCTGCCAAGATGCGGCGCGGCGGCGGCATGTGCGGCCTTTCCGGTAAAGGTAAAATCAATCCTTGTGTTTGCAAGCGAGTGACCGTGCTGGACAGCATTGAAGGTCGAGGGGTGCCAGGATATGGCCGCGCTTACATCATCAAACAGGCCGTCACGTGCCATATAGGCTTTTGCAGCGCCACCTTCTTCAGCGGGGCATCCATAGTAACGGACACGCGCCTTGACTCCACTTTCGGCCAGCCAGTCCTTGACAGCGGTTGCGGCCAGAAGCGCCGCCGAGCCAAGGAGGTTATGGCCACACCCGTGACCGTCACCGCCTTCGGCAATCGGTTTGTGTTCGGCAACTCCGGGTTCCTGGCTGAGGCCGGGAAGGGCATCGAATTCGCCTAGAATGGCGATGATCGGACCCTCGTCACCAGCTTCACCAATGACCGCCGTCGGCATGCCGCAGACATTCTGTGTAATCCTGAACCCTTCCGCTTCAAGCGCGGACACATGTTCCTTCACCGACCGGAATTCCTTGTACAGCGTTTCTGGCGTGTCAAAGACCCGGTCCGCCAGTTCGATGAATGCCTCCCTTTTGGCATCAACAAGGTTCCAGATTTTCTCTTCGTTTTGAATGCTCATGGCGACACCTAGAAGTTGCAGATCTCTTTGGTCTATAGTCTTTATGGTAAAATCGTAGGCTTAGCATGTGGTTCAATCAACTGCCAAAATGGCGGTAATTGCAGACGAAATATCGGTGTCAGCATTGATCTGCTGACGGCACATTGGGAGCCAAGGTAAGGAGCCCGGGTAAGATGAAAGCACCAAGAGTGGCACTCGTGGGATTGAAGCTTGAATCCAACAGATTCTCGCGGCCCGCAGACATCGATGATTTTGAGAGCCTGAATCTTCTGGAGGGTGAAGATCTTCTCGAGGAGGCCCGCAAGCCCACCCCGTCCCTTGCCAAGGAATTTGCAGCTTTCATTGCGGCGATGGACGCAACGGGCGACTGGGTCCCGGTGCCCATACTGCTCGCCGCGTCACATCCGCTTGGGCCCATTAGAGAAGCGGTGTTCGAGCAGTTCTGCGACAGGATCCTGAGCCTGCTGCAGCAGAATGTGGATGCGGTCTATCTGTGTCTGCACGGCGCCATGGTGGCCGAGCATCTGCATGATCCGGATGGTGAATTGCTGGCGAGGATTCGAAGCAAGCTTGGGCCCGATGTCCCGATTGTCATCACTCTGGATCTGCACGCAAATATTTCGGACCGGATGTGTTCGGCTGTGAATCTGGTGTGTGGGTACAGGACAAACCCCCATGTCGATATGGCCGAGAGGGGACAGGAGGCCGCCTTTTCCCTGCGCCGGATGTTGGCCGGACAGGTGGACCCGCAGATCGCCCATGTCAAATTGCCTCTTGCCCCGGCCTCGGTTGCTCTTCTGACTGCGTCTGGTCCGTATGGCGCGTTGATTGATTATGGGCAAAGGCGACAGGCGGAACTGTCCGGTGCGGTGATGAATGTATCCATATTCGGGAATTTCATTTTTTCCGATGTACCTGAAAACGGCATTTCAGTTGTTGTTACGGCAACAAGAGATCATGACGTGGCGATGGCACTGGCAAATGAAATTGCCGAGATGGCCTGGGCGCGGCGGACCGAGTTCGTGCGCGAACTCACATCCATTCAGCAAGCTGTGGCAATGGCGATCGATCCGGACAGAAAGCCGGTGATCTTTTCCGAGGCGGGTGACAACCCCGGCGGTGGTGGATCCGGTCGAACCACCAGATTGTTGTCTGAAATGATTGCCGCCTCTGCACAAGGTGTCTTCTATGGGTCATTCTTTGACTCTGCCTTGGCAAAAGAGGCGCACGATGCAGGTATTGGGGCAACGATCAATGCCAGGTTCAACCGCAATCGCGGAACACAGGTCTGGGAACGCTGGGACGAACCGCTGGAAGTCGAAGCCGAGATTGTGGGTTTAAGCGATGGAAATGTCGTTGGCCGGCGTGGGATGCTGGAAGGGCGAAGGATGTTCCTTGGCAAATCCGCGCTCCTGCGCATCGGCGGCATTCATGTCGTGGTGATCTCGGACCGGGCACAGACATCAGACCCGGTGTTCTTTGAGATGTTCGGTCTGAATATCGATGATGCCCACACGGTTATTGTCAAATCGAGGGGGCATTTCAGAGCCGGGTTTGACCTCTGGTTCTCACCCGCGAAAACATTGGAGATTGATACAGCCGGGTTAACGTCACCGGTTCTGGACAGGTGGGATTTCAATCATATCAGGCGACCCAGCTATCCGTTGGATGAGAACACAGTCTGGCCCAGCCCCTCGGGCGTCATGAACAAGGAGCCATGATTTGCACTTCGACGGACCGGTTTGGAGGCTTCTTCCAGAGAGCCTGGCCGATACACCCATGATTGCCGCCCAGGCGCCCGAAGGACGTTTTCACCACTCCGGTCAGGTGGCAGCCTATGCGTCGTTGAGCGCTGAGGGCGCCGTTGTGGCGATGCGCAGATATCTTGATGACGGCATCAACAGGGTTCTTGTCCCGATGTGGCTGAAATCCGACCATGTTGTGGACCAGCGCGGAAATTTGGATGCTTCGGTCGTTTGGCAGGATGATCGTGCCGCCGGCAAAGTATCGCCGACATGGGCTTTTTCCGATGCGGCACGAGATGTTGACGCCCAGGCAATGCTGTATTCGTCACGATCACGTCCGGACCTTTCACATGTTGTAGTCTTTGAACCGGAATGCCTGTCCTATATTGGCCCAGCCACCACATTTGACCCTGATAAGGAATTTACAGGAGATAACAGATAGCGGATTGCAGGCATGCAACTCTTACCAAAGGCGATCGTCGCCGGAGACAAAGCTCCGAGTTCCGAGTTCCACGGTTCGTGGGCCTTAGAACCTGTGAAGTTGCTTCTCGGTTCCGCCCGCCTCGAAGCCCTGCTCATATTGCGGTTGCGAAAGATGTCTGTATCGGAGCTGTTCCACCAGAAAGCTCACGGGTCTGGCACGGTTGTTCCGCCCATCGAGATGATAGCCTCCCGCATGACGGTCTTCAGCGAGTTGGCCAAGACTGACTGATGCCGGAATTTGGGGATCAGGATAGCCACCCGGACGCCATGCGACAGCGTGAAGGGACGGAACACGATGTTCTTGCGCGATGATGCGATGAGGTCATAGCTCGACATCGTCAGCGAATCGATGAAGGAATAGCCAATGTTTCGTTCGACAAAAAGCAGGCTTGATATGGCTGTCTGCAACTCCACCTGTTGAAAAAAGCGTCCCCCCTTTGTTTCGACCATGTCTCGGATCTGTGCCGTGGTGTAGTGATCGCCATACAATCCAACAAATGGCACGCCATCAAGATCCGCTGCGTTGATGTCCGATTTTTCGGCAAGCGCGGAGGTGGCGTTGATGGCAAGATAGCCAGGCAGCTCATATTCCTCGATGAAATAGGACTCGCCGGCAATGTCGCGTCTTGGTTCGGCAAGGCCAAGATCATATTGTTGCGATGCGACAAGCTCGTGGATGGTCGGCGAGGTGCGTGTCATGAAGGAAATGGTCACGTCAGGTCGCTCGGCAACATAGCTTGCCAGAATTTCGGGCATCAGAAACTGGGCGGCGGAAGGCAGGCAGGCAACCCGCAGATCGCCGACAGTGCCCTTGCGAACCGTGGTCAGCAGCTCCTGTGTCAAGTCCAGGCGGCTGATCAAATCCTCGCTTCGTTCCTTCAGGAAATAGGCTTCCGCGGTTGGTACAAGCTTGCCGCCGGATCGCTCGAACAGCGTCAGGTCAAGCGTGTCCTCCAGGGTTTTGATGCCAGCTGAGATGGCGGGTTGCGTCCTGTTGACCGCCGTCGCGGCACGCGACAGCGAGCCGAATTTCATGACAGCGTTGAAGAATCTGAGTTGCTGGATCGTGATCATTAGCAAAATTTATACTATTAGCAATATTATTAAATTGTGCTTATTGATTTGACGCCTAATAGTCAACGAGATGTGATTCTTTGTCACACCTGACGCAACCAACGAGATCGTCCTTGTGAGACGATTGAAACACGAGGGGAGGAAATCCATGACAGTTGATTTCTCTAAACGGTCCTTCTTGAGAGCCTCGGCTGGCCTCGGGGTTACGGCCGCTACAATGCCGATGGCCAAATATGCCTTCGCCGCCGGCAAGGCTGTCGAGCCCATGACGCTGCTGACATCAAACGCCAGCTTTGACCCGGTGCGCCCGGAGATGGGTCGCTTGATCGCCCAGGCCTGCAAATCAATCGGCTGGGACGTGACGCTTGCCGCCGAAGACTACAACATGGGAATCAACAAGGTTTTCCAGGAAAAGGATTTTGACATGTTCATCGTCCGCTGGACCGGACGTGCCAACCGTGTTGATCCTGAGACCTTTACCAGGATGATGTTCCACTCAGAGGGCAATTACAACAAATGGGGCTATAACGACGCCTCCATCAACGAGATGGGTGATGCCCAGCAGAAGGAGATGGATGTCGAGAAGCGTCGTGAAATCGTCAAGGCCATGCAGCGCAAGCTGTATGATGACGTCGCGGCATCGCCGATTGTTCATCCAAGCATGACAAATGCCTACCGTGAAGACCGTCTTGCCGGGGTGGTCCCGCAGCTTGGCGAGGGCATTGGCAGCCTCTGGACCGATCTGAACATGTCGGTCAAGTCGGGTGATGGCTATGTCCGCAATGGCCAGACATCAGCGCTGAAGAATCTGAACCCTGTCAGTGTCACTGACTCGAACGAGTTCAAGGAACTTCGTACCATTTATGATCGGCTGCTCCAGGTCGGACCAAATGGTGAGCTTGTGCCATGGGCGGCAACATCGGTAACCGCGGTCGATAACACAACGATTGATATCGTGCTGCGCGATGGCATGAAGTTCCATGACGGCAACCCGGTCACGATCGAGGACATCAAATTCACCTTCGAATACTACACGAAGTGGAAAGCGCCGTTCTTTATCTCCTCGCTGGAGAAATTCGAGGATATGTCCATCACGGGTGCGAACAGCATGCGTATCAAGCTTTCCGAGCCGCACGCGCCGCTGATGATCAACTTCTTTGCACAGATCTTCATCATTCCGCAGCATATCTGGAAGGACATTCCGGAAAAGGCGGGCGTTGATGATGTGTTGAACTTCGCCAATGAAAACCCGATCGGTAGCGGGCCGTTCAAGTTCGACTATTGGGATCGTGGCAAGGAACTCAAGGTTTCGGCCTTCGAGAGCCATTTCGCAAAGCCGAAATGCGCTGGCATGATCCGCGTCACCTATGGCAGCCATGATGCCATGGCGGCGGCAATCGAGGCTGGTGAGTGTGACCGCACCCGCTATATCCTGAAGCCGACCCTGGTACAGGATCTGGACAAGATCAATGGTATCGTTGGCAAGGGTTACGCCAGCCATGGCTGGTATGGCTTCATGTTCAACCACACCCGTGGGCCGCTCCAGGATCGTGCCTTCCGCGAGGCGGTCGACCATCTGGTGCCGCGTGACGTGATCCGCGAAGTGATCATGTCCGGCTTTGCCACCAATGGCGGATCGACCATCGCCCCGGCCAATGAATACTGGCATGAGGCGGCAATCAAGCCACGGCCGAACAATGTGAAGATGGCCAAGGATATTCTTGCCAAGGCTGGCTATAGCTGGGATTCCTCCGGCAGCCTTCACTATCCGGGCTGATCTCGGATCGTGTGACCGGCACCATGTGAGCCGGGCAGGGCTGTGTCCTGCCTTGCCCGGCTCCTTTACATTAAAGCCAAAGATTCAACCTAAATTTTCGGGGCTCCCAGCGTGGCTGAATATCTTCTCAGACGGTTGATTTACACTCTCATTACGATTTTCGCCGTCGCTTCCATCCTGTTCATTATCTTCCGGCTGTTGCCGGGGGATGCCACCTTGCAGGTTATCAGCCCGGCCATGGATGAAGCTGTTCAGAAACGCATGAAAGAGGCGTTCGGGCTGGATAAATCCTTGTGGCAGCAATATCTGATCTATCTGAAAAATCTGGTCACCTTTGACTGGGGTCGGTCGTTTGTCACGTCGCAGCCAGTCATGGATATCCTGCAATACAGGTTCTGGAACACGGTGCTGCTGATGACGGCCGGCATGTGTTTCACCCTCGTCATCGGCATTGGCATCGGCATCCTGATGGCCTGGAAGCGCAATGGTGCCATTGATGTCATTGGCACGGTATCGGGTCTGGTGTTTCAGGCAGCCCCGCCCTTTGTGACCGGTCTGCTTCTGCTGATGCTGCTTAGTTACAAGCTCGGCCTGTTTCCCACAGGTGGAATGTATCCGCCCGGCCAGCGTCCCGATGGCCTGCTTGAGATGCTGTTGATGCCGGCGTTCTGGGAACGCATAGTTCTGCCAACCATCACGGTCAGCCTCTATTACATCACCACTCCGATGCTGGTAATGCGTGACTCGATGCTGGAAATACTGGGGAGCGACTTTATCGAGTTGGCGCGGGCAAAGGGTCTCGCTCCCCGTGTGGTGATGATCAAGCATGCCGCGCGCAACGCGCTTCTTGCCGTGGTCACATTGGGTTCCATCATGGTCGGTTTTGCGATCGGTGGACAGGTGGTGGTCGAATCCCTGTTTTCCTGGCCTGGAATGGGCCAGCTTATGGTCGAGGCGGCGGCCTCGCACGATTACCCCGTTGCACAGGGGACGTTCCTGATGCTGGCGGTGCTGGTGATCACCCTGAACCTCGTGACCGATATAATCTATTGCTACCTCGACCCGCGGATCAAGGTTTCCAAATCAGGGATGGATGAAAGATGACACCTGTAGATGACATCACCGTCGAGGCTGTTCGAATATATCGCGTCAGTATCCCGCTGATCACCCCCTATCATCTTTCCAAAGTCTATGACGTGATCACCCATAGCGAAGTTGTGGTGGTCGAGCTGATCGCAGACGGCGTTTCCGGCTGGGGCGAGGCTGACCCCGGTGGGGTGATGTTCACCGGCGACACCTGTGACGATGTCATGGCCTATTACACGCAAGGAGGCGCCAGCACCCTGCGAGGCATGAAGCTTGGCGAGCTGATATCCGGCGTGGCACCGGTTGGCATCCGTGGCGCGACAAAGAGCGCTATCAATGTGGCAGCCTATGATCTGGCGGGACGTCTGACAGATACACCGGTATGGAAGATGCTGGGGGACAAGCACCACCAGGCGCTGCCCAGCCTGTGGCCCACATCTTCGGGCACTGTCGAGCAGGACATGCAGGTGATCGGCGAGAAATACGATATCGGCTATCGCACATTCATGCTGAAGATGGGCAGCAATCCGGTGGAAGAGGATATTGCCCGTGCCCATCAAGTATATGAACAGACACCGGACGATGTCCGCCTGATGGTTGACGCCAATCAGGGCTGGACCTTTGACGAGGCGACGGCCTTCATGCGCCAGACAGCGGATGTGCCGCTGGCCCTGATCGAGCAGCCGATTGCCGCTGGAGACTATGGCCGCATCCATGAGCTTCGCGCGCTGGCGCCCAACCCCATTTCGGTCGATGAAAGCCTGCAGTCGCTGGCTGATGCCGAACGCATCATCGAGGCCAGAGGTGCGGATATCTTCAGTGTAAAGATTTCAAAGAATGGCGGCCTGGCCGAAGGGCTTGCCATCTGCAGGCTTGCGGCTGAGAACGGGGTCAGGATCATGATGAACAGCATGATCGAACTTGGCATCACCCAGGCGGCCGCCCTGCATCTTGGCTGTGTGTCGCCGAATGTTGTCGATTTTGGCCATGCTTTCATGTCCGTGCAGCGTACCTCGGACGACATTACCGATTTTGCCGACTGGAAAAATCGGGGCACGGTCAGCCTGCCCGACAATCCGGGCCTTGGCATCATGGTAAGGCGCGACAAGATCGATCAATATTGCCTGTCTAGGGTGGAGGGATAGGATGCAACTCTTTGGAGCCCGTCTGCGTGGCGTTCTGGGAACGCTCTACCGGCAATATAAAATCATGACATCGAACAGCTATGGTCTGATCGGTTTCTGGGTAGTCGCGTTTTTCTTCTTTGTTGCTGTTTTTGCGCCCCTCATCGCACCCTATCCGATCTGGGAAATGCAATATGATGCCGAAACGGGGCAGCTGGCGATGTTGCAGTCGCCATCCTGGCAGTTCCCGCTCGGAACAACCCATCTTGGATATGATCTGCTGTCGCAGATGATCATGGCGACGCGAACCACGGTCATGATCGGCCTGATTTCGGGGTTCATCTCGATCATGATCGGGGCCAATATCGGGCTGATTGCCGGATATTACGGGGGGGTGATTGACGAATTCCTGATGCGCTGTACGGATATTCTCTATGGAATGCCGTTCCTGCCATTTGTGATCATTCTGATTTCACTGTTCGGGCGGAAGATCGAATTTGTCATTCTTGCCATCGCGCTGATCGTCTGGCGAACCTCTGCCCGGGTGATCAGGGCGCAGACGATCTCCATTAAGCAGCGTCAGTTCGTGACCGCCGCGCGTGCCCGCGGGTGCAGCCACCTGCGGATCATTTACCGCCATATTCTGCCGAACGTGCTGCCACTCCTTCTGCTCTACACCTCGTTCAATATTGCCTGGTCGATTGTGACCGAGGCCAGCGCCAGCTTCCTTGGTTTTGGCGATGGTGACACGATCAGCTGGGGCGGCATGCTCTATGAGCTGTGGCTTTCGGGAAAGACACGTGTGGCCTGGTGGTGGTTCCTGCCACCGGCACTGAGCATCGTGGCGCTTGTCACCTCGCTGGTGTTCATCAGCCGCGCCTATGAGGAATACGCCAATCCGCGCCTGCGGGAGACACGCTAGTCATGCTGCTCGATGTGAAAAACCTTGGGGTCAAATATCGCATGGACGGTCAGCAGATCCATGCGGTGAACAGATTGTCGTTCCAGCTTCAGGAAAACGAGATTTTCGGTGTGGTGGGCGAAAGCGGTTGCGGCAAGTCCAGCCTGATCAAGGCGCTTTTGAGGCTTGTTGCGCGCAATGGATTGGTCGAGGCGGACTCGGTCAATTTCCAGGGGCAGGAACTTCTTCAGATGCCGCTGGAGGATTTCCGCAAATCCATTCTCTGGCAGAAAATTGCGCTGGTGCCCCAGAGTGCCATGAATTCGCTCAACCCCGTCTACAAGGTTGGGCCGCAGATCACCGAAGCCATCAGGACACATGTTCAGATGCCCGATCGCGCGGCGCAGGACCGGGTGTATGAACTCTTTGAAAGTGTTGGTCTGCAACGCGATCTTTTTGACAGCTACCCCCATCAGTTTTCGGGCGGCATGCGTCAGCGCGCGATGATCGCGATGGCGCTGGCCCTGAACCCAAAGCTGATCATCATGGATGAACCCACAACCGGTCTGGATGTTCTGGTCCAGGACAAGATTCTGAAAACGCTGCGTCGGATTCGCGAAGAGAATGGGTGTTCGATGATGATCATCTCGCATGACATCGCCATTATGTCGGAAATCGCGACACGTATCGGTGTCATGTATGGCGGCAGTTTTGTCGAGATTGCGCCAACCATGGAATTGTTCAAGGATCCGTCCCATCCCTATACGATGGGCCTGACCAACGCCTTTCCGTCCATTCGCGAGCTTGGCAAGGAGCTGATTTCCATTCCGGGCTCGCCGCCGGTCATGACACGCGAAGAAAGCAAATGCTGGTTCGAGCCGCGCTGTCCCTTTGCCAAGGATGGTTGCCGCGAGACATTCCCGCCAGCGCAGACGGCGGGAACCAATCATGTCGTCAGTTGTCTTCGTGCCGATGAGCGCCGGTCGCTTGCCACACTGGCCAAGGAAAAAGCCACATGGACATCTTGAGTCTTGAAAACATATCGCAGGAATTTTTTCTGCCGCGCAAATTCACAGATATTGTGACCGGCCGGCCGGCCCGCAGCATTCGTGCTGTCCAGGCGATGAATCTGGCTATCCACGAGAATGAAATCCTGGGCATTGCCGGTGAGTCAGGCTGTGGTAAATCGACGACATGTCTGATTGCGGCCGGGTTGCTGTCGCCGACCGACGGACAGGTCATGCACCGAGGCCAGCTGCTGGCAGATATGGACGATGCAGCCAGAAAGACCTTTCGCCGGTCAGTCCAGATCATCTTTCAGGACCCCTATGAGTCACTCAATCCCCGGTTTTTGATTGGCGATACGGTGGCGGAAGGGCCGCGGGCGATGCAGCTATGGCCCGAAGATGTGATCCAGCAGAAGGTTCGCTCGATCCTGACGGCTGTCGGTCTTGATCCGGACCGGTTCATGAACAGGTTTCCGCATGAGCTAAGTGGCGGTGAACGGCAGCGCGTCGGCATCGCGGCGGCGCTGGTGATGGAACCCGACATCGTCTTTGCCGACGAGCCGCTGTCGATGCTTGATGTATCGATTCGGGCCGATATTCTGGCGCTGATCCGCACCCTTGCTGCCGAGCGAAAATTTTCCTGTGTTTATGTCTCGCATGACCTGTCCATTCTGGGCAATGTCGCGGACCGGATCATGATCATGTATCTTGGCCAGGCTGTTGAAATCGGCACGGCCAAGGAAGTGCTGACCAATCCCAAACATCCCTATACCAAGGCGCTGATTTCGGCGGTGCCGATCCCAGACCCAACGATCGAGCGGGGTGTTCCCAAGATTGTTGGTGATCTGTCGATGCCGGTGAACACGCATCAGGGCTGCCAGTTCGCGCCGCGCTGCCCCTATGCCAGGGATGAATGCTGGCAGGAATTCAAAAGGCTGAGTGGTGCCATGGGAAGCCATCAATCCTCCTGCCTGCGCGAGGCCGAGCCTGATGTCCGTGATGAGATTGCCGATGCGCACCGAGGCTGACTTTGTGGTCATTGGGGGCGGTGTTGTCGGGTTGTCCGTGGCGCACGGGCTGTTGAATCGGGGCCAGTCCGTGATCTGTATCGATGGTACGGATTCCGATTTTCGTGCCTCGCGCGGCAATTTCGGCCTTGTCTGGGTGCAGGGCAAGGGGATCAAGGCGCCGCATTACGCCGCCTGGTCGCAGAAGGCGGTCCGAGAATATCCCGATTTTGTCGCCGAGCTGTCCGAGGAAACCGGCATCGAGGTCAGCCTTCAACAGACTGGCGGCTATGAATATTTCACGGATGCTGAGGCAATGGCTGAACGCGTGTCCCAGTTCGGGACGCTGAAGAAGCGGCTTGGTGGTGATTATCCGTTCGAAGTGCTGTCGGCGGATGATATCCGTGCCGCCGAACCGATGGTTGGTGGTGAAACCGTGGGCGCCACCTTCTATCCGCATGATGGGCATATCAACCCGCTGCAGCTTTTACAGGCGCTTGCCGATTCCTGCATCAGGAAAGGGCTGGCGCACTATCTTGGTGAACGATTGACCAGCGTCACCTTGAACGGTGAGGGCTTTCATCTGACAACCGAGAAGGGCCTCTCGGTCCGTTCCGCCAGGGTGGTGCTGTGCGCGGGTCTCGGGGCCAAGGTTCTGGGCCCCAAATTCGGCTTCAGGGGGCTGGTGCGTCCGCAGCGCGGGCAGGTGCTTGTCACGGAAAAGATGCCGCCGCTTCTCAACCGGCCCTCGGTGACCATCCGGCAGGTGAATGAGGGGGCGATCCAGATTGGTGACTCCAAGGAGGAGGTCGGTTTCAACGACAATGAGACCCAGGCGCAGATGGCCCGTATTGCCGGCAACGCGATCAAAGTGATGCCCAAACTGGCACGGCTGCGGCTCGTGCGTTCCTGGGGTGCCTTGCGTGTGATGTCACCCGACGGTCTGCCGATATACCAGCAGTCGCGTGCGATGCCCGGGGCCTTTCTGGTGACCTGCCACAGCGGCATCACGCTGGCGGCCACGCATTCGCGCAATCTCAGCCGGTGGCTCACCGGGGCCAGGGACGCGCCCGATCTTGGCGATTTTACCGAGGACAGGTTTGATGCCTGACAGGTTTTTCTATTTCGAGGGGCGTAAAATTCCTTTTGGTGCGGGCATGACCGTGGCCGCCGCATTGCTGCGCGCTGGCGAGGTGCATTTCCGGCAGACCCAGGTGAATGATCAGCCGCGTGGGGCCTTTTGCATGATGGGTGCGTGTTTTGAATGCCTTCTTGTCATTGATGGCCACCCGAACCGGCAGGGCTGCATGACGCCTGCCGTTCAGGACATGAAGGTGCTGCGTCAGCAGGCACATACAATGCTGGAGAACGGGTAGATGCATGTTGGCGTCATAGGCGCGGGTCCGGCCGGAATGACTGCTGCCCTGCAGTTGGCTGATGCCGGCGTCGATGTCACCCTGTTTGATGAACAGCCATCCGGTGGTGGCCAGATCTATCGGCATGCCGGGCGGATGGATGCTGATGCCGCAGCACAGTTCGGACGGGACTATGCTGCAGGCGGCGACCTTGTGCGGCAATTTGAAGAGGCGGCAGGGGGCGATGGGCTGACATATATCGCCGGTGCCACCGTGTGGTCGGTTACCGAGGATGGCGAGGTAGCCTGGTCCATCGACAATCGCAGCTACAGCCAGCATTTCGAGGCTCTGGTGCTGGCGACAGGCGCCCTTGAACGCGCGATGCCGCTGCCAGGATGGACAAACCCCGGTGTGCTGACAGTTGGTGCCGCCCAGATCCTGATGAAAACAGCAGGGCATGTGCCAAAGGATGCTGTTCTGGTTGGCTCCGGGCCATTGCTGTATCTTGTGGCCGATCAGATGCTGGCGATGGGATCTGCGCCGCGCGCGCTGCTGGAAACCCAGGTGATGACGGACTATCTGCGCGCATTGCCGCGGCTCCGTCCCAACAGTGTGACATTGTCCTATCTTGCCAAGGGGCTTGGCATGTTGCGCCGGCTGGCGCGGGCGAAAGTGCCGCGGTTTACCGGCGTTCGTGATGTAAGCATCACCCCTGCGGGAGAGCGGCACAGGATCAGCTTTACTTGCGGGGACGAGCAGCGGCAGATCGATGCTGGCCATGTATTGCTGCATGCCGGCGTTCATCCCAATATTCAACTTTCGCAGGCGCTTGGTCTGACGCATCACTGGAATGATGTGAATGAATGCTGGGAGCCTGAGATCGACCGGCAAGGTCGTACTGGCAAGGCCGGGCTTTACATTGCCGGTGACGGTGCCGGCATCCTTGGGGCAGATGCGGCCAGACTGTCCGGTGAACTTGTTGCCATGGCGGTGCTGGAAGATCATGGCGGCCATGTTGACGCGGCACGGCTGGCGGCAACCTGTGCCAGGCACAAAAGCTATCGCGCCATCCGCGGCTTTCTCGACACGCTGTATGCGCCAAAACCGTTTCACGCCCTTCCTGCCGACGATACGATCATCTGCCGGTGCGAGGAAGTTGCCGCTGGCAGAGTTCGTTCGGCAGTGCAGCTTGGATGTCTTGGTCCCAATCAGCTGAAGGCATTTTCGCGGTGTGGAATGGGAAATTGCCAGGGCCGCTATTGTGGTCTGACAGTGGTGAACCTGATTGCCGACACGCGCGGCCTGCCACATGCCGATATCGGCTATTACCGGATCCGAACCCCCATCAAACCCGTTACGCTTGAGGAGATTGCAAATCATGACATCATCCATTGAACGCCATCATACAACCCGCCGCATGAGCAAGTTCGTGATCCACAATGATGTGGTCTATCTGTGTGGCCAGGTCGGAAATCGGGGCGAATCGATTCAGGAACAGACCGCCGAAGCGCTGTCGCGGGTGGATGCCCTGCTGGCCGAAGCCGGAACGTCGAAAGACCGGATACTCCAGACAATCGTATGGTTGAAATCAATGGATGATTTCGATGCCATGAATCAGGTGTGGGAAGACTGGGTGCCGGAAGGGCATGCGCCGGCACGGGCCTGTGGCCGCGCGGATCTGGCATCGGATGAGCTGCTTGTCGAGTTCACTGTCACCGCCGCACTGTGACCAACCCCGGCACCCCCCGGGTGCATGGACCTTGAAGCTGTGGGAATGGCGCACCCGAGAGGTGAAATCGCCACCGCGTTGACCTGTGTTCTTAAGGGATTCTGCCAACTCGCGCTCGG